>JACRGO010000097.1 GCA_016212295.1 Nitrospinota bacterium
AAGTGGTGATAATAGGAAACTTGATAATAAATGGATACCCAAACAAATATTTTCGAAAAGGAGAAATTCACACTACCAAATTTTTTCCTTTGAAAAATTCCCCTCTTGAGAGGGATGGCCGAAGGCCGGGGTGTGTCAGCGTGCTTTTTATACCAATCGCATGTTTGCCATTCATGGCAAACTTTTTTTTCAAGACAGCTTCTTAGCCTCGCTCACCACAACCTCTCCTGATTTTCTTTTTCGATTGTGCCGTAGGCAAAAAATTCTCATCGGTCACCACGCTCTTTCCGGTTTTTTGCTCCAGATCAAGGCGCGCTTTTTTGGCGATCTTTCCGCAACCAGCTTCAACCGGTTACATTTTGTAACCATTTGACTCCCCTCGTTTTTCAAAACCTTCCAGTAATTTCTGGCCGCCTGATAATCCGGCTGCTGAATCAACGCCGCGATGATGTCCACCACGGAAAAATACCAAAGATTGGCTTGGTCATCATAAACTCTACGAATTTTGTAGTCCTCGAAAACAGCCAGTGCTTGTTGTTTATTCATATTCCACCTCTACTGATTGCTCGCTGCTTCAGCCGTCGACAAATTGTCGACAACTGAAATCCGTCCTATATTTTCACGCGGATTTTATTTTTCTCAAAAGCCACGAGCGATAGCGGCTTCCAGTTTCAGTTGGTTACAATTTGTAACCGACTGACTGCCCTCCTTATTTCAAATGACAAAGATGTCGGTAGACCCCGAACATTGAACCTTGCCTCCAGCTTTCAGCTTCCTGAATTCTGTATCTTGTTTCCTGCTCCCTGACATCTGCCCCCTTGCTTCTGAATCCTGGTTTTGCTTGCTTAGGTTTCTGTGTAAGCATTGGAGGGTGTGCTGCAATAGGTTTCCCCATGATCATTATTGTTTGTGGACAAAATCAGCGTCGCGGTCTTCTGTCCTCCGGATTTTGTGTTGAGCGTCTATCATCTTTCCCATTTCAAAATCTATATATCTGTTTAACACTACTACTGTCCCATCTTTTAAATGCACACGACATGTACAAAGAAAAGGACCATATGCGGATGTAGATATCCCGATTACGCCCCGCTTGGGATATTCTTTGAATACTTTGTTTCCCCACATATGACCAAAGAAAAACTCTGAGAATTCGACAGCTGAAAGATCGGTAGTTTTATGCTTAATCAGATAAATGTAGATATCGTACTTCTGTCCGGAAGATCGCGAAGGCGTCAGCACATGAGTAAGAAAATAACCGTCGTTTTTTTTGTAAATATCATTACGTTCCTGCTCCCAACTTAGTGCAGCTTTATCTATGGCAATGTTTTTATCCTGCGAGGGCTGGGCATATTCTAACTGTTTGAGGTCCTCCCCAATTTCTAATGGACCTGCTTTAAAAGAACTGCCTCTTTCAATACGTTGCCTAACCGCTCCGATTATTTCACGCGCTTGTTTTTTATAGATGAAGAGCACAATAGAAATGAAAGCGGGCCAGACAAACGATTGAAGAAGCGGTACATATGGTTGGAGTTTATCAAGTGCTTTCGCGATAAATTGTATCATGTGTTTTCTCCCTGCTGCCCAAGTTATCCTGTTTCCTATGAGCCTCTTGCAAAAATCAAAAATGGTTGTCATTTCGCCGTTTTTTGAGTCGAAATCCAGTGCCTTTGTATTAAAAACCTCTGGATTCCGGCTTAAAAACTGCCGGAATGGCGAGTTTTGCAAGAGGCTCCTATTATAATCACTTTTAAAATTATAACCGGAAAAACGGCTTTATGGTATAAATATTTCAATGTTTTTGCAAGGTATAATTCACCTTGCATCCAGTCCCATATAATTTTCCTTTCTTCCACTTTTGGAAGACCGGACAACGCCTTCCTGACACGCTCCGTGTCATAATGTTTCATGCGCCAAGCGCCTCCCTCATTTTATTCCCCAATTCTCCGAGGGCCTTGATGGAGCACGCATGAGCCTCGAAGTTGTTTATTCCAATGGCGCGACTTCTCCGCAACCAAAAGGAAAACAAAATCCCAAATCCCAAATGACAAATGACAAATAGCAAATTACAAATTACAAATTGTGATACAGATTAATTCTACTCAGACAGATATTTTGTAAATTTGAAGCAATAGGAAAGTCTTTCCAAAAAAGCGCCCTGACGTCACCCTGAACTTGTTTCAGGGTCTCATAACGCATTGTTATTATTAGATGCTGAAACAAGTTCAGCATGACAAAATACACGGTTTTTGGAAAAACTAACCTGCTACCATTTATCTGTCTGAGTAGAATTAAATTATTTTTTATAAAATCCGTGTAACCGGTGAAACCCGTGGTTAAAAATACTTTTAAAAGCACACCCTTGCCTTCGATTAAAAGTTATCGTATTATTTTAGCTCGTACGGTGAAGCTTCCACGGGAGACCATCACTAATAATTCCACAACTCTTTAGGCGTCCGCCATTTTCAGCCGGTCCATCGACAGGCCGGCTGACACGAACCGGTTGGGTTCAATCTATTAAAGTTTAATAAAAAAAGGAGGTCAGGATGAATATTTACGTCGGCAATATTTCGCATGACGCAACAGAGGATGATTTGCGGGAGGCTTTCGCGGCTTTTGGCCAGATCGATTCCGTAAGTATTATCAAGGACAAATTCAGCGGCGAATCAAGAGGGTTCGGGTTTGTTGAAATGCCCGACAAAGGCGAGGCCCAGGCCGCCATTGAAGGCATGAACGGGAAGGACTTGAAGGGACGGGACCTCTCCGTCAATGAGGCCCGCCCACGTGAAGAACGCAGCGGCGGCAGGGGCGGAAGGCCGGGCGGCGGTGGTGGTGGAAGGCCGGGTGGCGGCGGTGGATATGGCGGAGGTGGAAGACACGGCGGCGGCGGAAGGCCGGGCGGCGGTGGCGGACACGGCGGCGGTGGAAGATCTGGCGGAGGACCAGGCGGAGCAAGGAGGGGCGGAGGACGGCCCTTCTAAATATAAAGGCATTACACATCCTGATTGACGTTTTCATTCATGGCGGCAGCCGCGGTTTTAAGTGGAATTAAAACCGCGGCTGTTCCTTTTATTCCGCACCTCCACCGGATTTTGCGGACGAATGATTCATTTTAATTTTGATCAAAAATTTATTTATTGAAGAGAGACTCCCATGAAAACCTCATCCATTAAATCTATTGTATCCATAGCCATCCTCTTTCTACTCATTTTTTCCTTTCAAAACGCCAATGCGGAAAAGAAAAACCCCTTTGTCACCCTGGAAACCAGTAAGGGTGAAATCACCATTGAACTCTACCCCAAGAACGCCCCTGTGACGGTCGCTAACTTCCTGAAATTGATCGGCAGAAAATTCTACGACGGCCTGACCTTTCATCGCTATGAGCCTAATTTCGTAATTCAGGGGGGCGATCCAAAAGGAGACGGGACCGGCGGCCCTGGTTATACCGTCAAGGACGAACATCAAAACGGTCTGATACACGTGAAGGGCGCCGTGGCAATGGCAAGGACAATGGCCCCGAATTCCGCAGGAAGCCAGTTTTATATATGCCTGGAAAAAATTCCCCACCTGGACAACCAATACACCGTTTTCGGGCAAGTGGTCCAGGGTATGGACGTGGCCTTACAATTAAGGGCGGGCGATACCATGAAAAAAGTCACCGCCAAGGAATTCGAGTAACATAGGAGTGAAGTCTTATGCGCGGCCCTGATTCCATGGTCAAAAAATATCTCTTTCTCGCCTTTATTCTCACAACCCTTGGACCAGTGCAAGCGCAGTCCGGCGCTCAAGAAAAGGTCCAGACCCAGGAAACCAAAAAGAAATATTCCGTTGACGCAAACATCGTCCTGAGCAAGGCCAGGGAGAACTATCTGCTTCACTGCTCCCAATGCCACGGGGAAAAGGGGGACGGGAAAGGGCCGGTTGGGGAATCCCTGGACGCCCCTCCACGGAACCACCAAGACTCGGCGATCATGGGCCGCCGCACGGACGAGGATATTTTCAAGGTGATAAGCGGGGGAGGACTGGCGCTTGGCCTGTCTGAATCCATGCCTCCACACAGCTCAATAATTCCAGAGGACGAAAGACGGGGGCTTGTTAAGTATATCCGGAAGCTGTGCAATTGCGAATATAAAAAATAAAGTTTTATGAAGCACCAAATCTCAATTGCCAAATAACAAATAAATCTCAATAA
This sequence comes from Nitrospinota bacterium, assembly GCA_016212295.1. GTDB lineage: Bacteria > Nitrospinota > Nitrospinia > JACRGO01 > JACRGO01 > JACRGO01. Next base: position 4,190 of record JACRGO010000097.1, read on the forward strand.
CCAAAATCACAAAAAAACAAACAAGGAAATGACATTGTTTGGGGCATTCGGTAATTGCAATTTGTAATTTATTTGTAATTTGCTATTTGTCATCTGGAATTTTGTTTCACTTTTGTTTGCGGCTCTGCCGCGCCATGTGATCGGTGGAATCCGTGGTTTATTTAATATTATTCAATGACATCTTCTCCTTCACCTTATTCAATAACTTTCTTGCCCAGATGAATTCAGTGGCGAGAATGGCAAGCCCCAAGGGAATTACCACAAACGCCGGCCCAGGCAGCACGATCATGGCGATCCCCACCAGAAGCACGGAACTTCCAATAACCAGTATCCCCACGCGGCGCGCGTTTTTATAGCTGTGCCATATCAGGTACTCCACATTGTTCCCCAAGGGAGAGATGAGAGGCGCTGGGTCTCGGCCTGTCCCCATGAATGACGCCAGCAGTCCAACTGAGAGTATCCCGGCGATGACCGCGAGGGAGGCGGCGTTGGATATATGGAGATGATGCGTGAGAAGCATTTTCACGCCTATAAAGGCCAGGAGAAATACAAGGCTCATCCTCACATAGCGGAATTTTTCCATGAGCGCGGCAAGGGCGAAATAGAGGGAGCGAAGCCCGAGAATCGCGAATATGTTGGAGGTGAAAACCAAAAAAGGATCGGTTGTAATGGCGAAAATGGCCGGGATGGAGTCCACCGCGAACAAGACGTCCGAACTCTCCACCATGAGCAATGCCAGGAAAAGAGGGGTGACGGCGCGCCGGCCATCCACGCGGCTGAAGAATTTCTCTCCCTCGAAATCCGGGGTCACGGCGAAAAATCTCCTTGCCAGCCTGACCACCGGATTTTTCCCGGGCTCCAGATTGTCATGCCGGGCGATGAGCATCTTCGCCGCTGTCATGATCAGAAACACGCCGAAGACATAAACGATCCATTCAAACCTCTTGATCAGCACCGCGCCGGCGGCTATCATGGCCCCGCGCATGACCAGCGCCCCAAGTATCCCCCAAAAAAGCGTCCGGTGCTGATACAGGAGGGGGACCTTAAAATAGGTGAAGATGAGGGCGATGACGAAAATATTATCAAGGCTCAAGGATTTTTCCACCAGATAGCCTGTGAAAAAGTCCAGCGCGGCCTGCTTGCCCTGCGTGGCTGACCCTGCCCCCTGGCCCCCTATGCCCAAAACGTTGTGTTCGTACAAAAAATAAACCCCGGCGTTGAAGGAAAGGGCCAGGGTGACCCAAAAAGCTGTCCAGGCCAGGGCCTCTCCCATTGTTACCACGTGGGCCTTCCTGTTAAGGACGCCCAAATCGAGCGCCAGGAGCGCAAGGACTATGCAAAAAAATCCTATCCAGAGCCAGATGGCCATTATAAAAAACTTCCTCCGCTAATATGTGTCATGAGTCATGAGTTGTGTGTCATGAGTTGTGAGCGCATGACTCATCACGCATGACTCTCTTCGGCATTCGGTGTCAATTCTTTAAAGTCCGCCCGAAAGTTTGAACCAGAACGAAGATAATTATATCAAACATCCCCGCTGAAAACCTGTTTTAGGGGCTGAAAATTTCGTTTTATAAAAAACCAGTTCATGGAAATATTTGAAACCCTTAAAGGCAAGGGTTATAATCCAGACCGGAATAACTTATCAGAATAGTTGACAGGGGACAGTTATCAGGGTGCAGGATGGTACAGAAATTAAGAAATTTAGAAAAAAAATCGTGAGATTGAGCGATAATTTCACAGTACCTCGAATTAAAGACTAATATTTTCTGCCCCCTGATAACTGACAACTATTACAAGAATTATTCTAATAAGTGAGTCAACATCCATGGCCCAGGAATCCATTAAAATTCTTTTAGCCGTAAAGGACCAGAACCTGGGGGAGACCATCAAGCTCCTCCTGAATGAACAACTGGGGCTCTGGGACATAGAAATAACGGACCCAGGCCCTGGCGTTATTGAAAAAATCAAAGCCTCCTCAGGCAAAAGCGCCGGGATGTCCGCCTTGCTAGGAGGACTCACCGCCACCAACGCCCCCTCCCAGCCGTCCTGCGGATTCAATTTACTGATTATGGACTGGCACCTTGATGAAGGAGAATTCGCCTCCCTGAAGGAAATCAGAAAGCTTCATGACAGAAAAACCCTCCCGGCGCTCCTTATCACGAAAGACAGGAACGAACAGGAAATCCGGGCGGCCATTCTCGCGGGCGCGAATAACTTCCTTTTCGTGCCTATTACGGCTGACCTTTTGAACGCCAGGTTCAAGGATGTATTGGGAAAAAAACACGACTTCAAGGCACAGGCGGCCCTGTCTGTTTTCCAGAAGCAGGAGGGAGGACAAAAAAAGGAAGATAAAAAGAATAAAGAGCGGAAGCAGCAAATTCTCACTGGGGGCGCTTCCTACCACTCTAAAAAGGAAGTTTCCGAGGAAGAGGCCCGGTTCGCTGTTTCCAGGTTCCTCGCGCCTGATGAAAAAATAAACGGGCACTTCCACAGAATGGTGGATGTGGTCGGGGGAGGCCGGAATTGTTTTTGGGCCAGGGAAGGGGACACCGAGGCTGGGGGAACTCCCGTTGAATTGCAATACGTCACGCCTGCCGGAAATTCAAGCGGCATTCACGCCGACACCATTTCAAAAAGCCGGTTCATGGAAACTTTTTATATATGCACTGAGGAAAATTGTTCCATTATGAGATCGAAATCGTCAAACGGCCTTTCCCAATCGCAAGCCTCAGCCGGGCCGGACCAGACGCAGACCTCGAAATTACCCTTGCACGTGCATGAAATCATGGATGACGGAAAAAGAAGCTCGGCTTGCTACCTGGCGGAAAGGAAAAGCGGGAACGGGAAACCAATCATGTCCATCAATTACATGAGTTCCAGCGAAAGGACCCTAGGCCATGCCAAAAACGTTGATATCGACTATTTTCAAAAGCGATTTTTGGAATGCACCCCCCTGAACTGCGCTGTCCTCAAGAAAAAGGAAGAACAAAAACAACTGGAAGAGCGCGCTAAAAAAGAGCGGCTGGCGGCGGCTCCCGAAGTAAAGGCGGGCGTGGCGCCTTCTCCCGCCATTCCCGTGGTGGAAACGCCGCGCGACGAAGGTCCTCCCATTAACGGCCATTACCAGGAAAAGTTGAAAGGCGGGGGCACGAATTGCATGTGGGCAAAGGAGATAGTCCGCGACGGGAAAAAAATAATAGAAACATTCATTATGAGCGCAAAAGGAAAATCCACCGGCATACACGACTCCTACGTCGGCATGGAGGAATTCAAAAACCGGTTCACCCCCTGCTCCAGGGACAATTGCGGCATAATGAAGAGGTTAGATTGACCACAAAGCGCATAAAGCAGGCACAAAGATCGCAAAAATCACGAAACTTATCCTAAATTTTTTTATTCGTGTTATTCATGGCTATTTATTTTTCCTATTATTCGGGTTTGGGGATACGTATAACTACGTAGGGAAAATACGTATAACTACGTATTGACATTTTATTTTTTAAGCATATAGTATTAGAAATACTATGCGCTAAAGGAAAAATAATGAATATTGTCTTTTCTCAAAATCTACCCCCCCCCCCCCCCGCAACTCCGTCCGTCTTTCTTTAATAGCAGCCTTTTTATCCCCCAAGATTTAAAAAAATTTCCCGCAATAGCCGCGTTCGCCTGTTTCCTCCTAATTTTTCTTACTGGTCTTTTCGTCCTTGGATCGTCTCCCGCCCACGCCGCCACCATAAGGGATATCCCGCTTCAGGAAAGGATTGAGTCTGCTGATATGGTTTTCGAGGGGACCGTCACGCGGGTGGAATCCGGCAGGCAGGGGAAGGAAATAGCCACCTTTGTCACTTTCAAGGTTATGGAAGTTATAAAGGGCAGATATGACGGGAGGTTAATTGTCCTGAAATTCCAGGGAGGGGATGACGGCGAATACGGATTGAGGGTTCATGGGATGCCAGAATTTAAACGTGGGGAAAAAAATATTTTATGCCTATCCAGTTAGCTCCTAATTTGATATACTCTGTTGCAAGAGGGTATTGCAATGGCGAAATCGTACAAAGAGCGGAGCCTATTGGATTTTCAGAAAGATTTTTCTACAGACGAAGCCTGTGCTAGGCACTTGGCCG
>JACRGO010000093.1 GCA_016212295.1 Nitrospinota bacterium
ATGAGATTGCGTTCTTCTTTGGTCACGCGTGTGTAAGCCATGTCGTTCTCCTTGTGTTGTGGCACAATACGAAGAACGTAGCTTACCTCGCGTGGCTTTTTCTATCTACAAGTGTTGCAATAGCCGGTAGCGCGCGGGAACGCGGAAACGCTGAGAAAAAAACAATAGCGCTAAAAAATCCCCGCGCTTCCGCGCCTCAGCGGTTCCCTTTCTTGCAAACAGGCGTCTTATTTTTTACACTACTTTTCATGAAAATTTATAAAATGTCCGCTTGCGTACCTGGGAGCAAGGAAAAAAACCGCCATACCCATACCCTTCGCTTTTTGCCCTTCACCTTTCGCCCTTCACCCTTCGCTCTTTGCCCTTCGCCCTTTGCCTTTTGCCTGCTTTTGTTTTTTCTTGTTGTTTCGGTTTCTTCATGCGTCTGTCCTCCCATTCCAAGGGAAAAGGCCGCTGGACCTCAAGGTTCTCTTATCAAATTAAAGGCCGGCGGCTTTCCTTATTTTTCCGATGGCCTTGACAGGGAATCCCTCACGGCAGCGGTTGACAGGAGCCTTCATTACCTCAGGAAATTGCCCCAGGACCGGACCGTTTATTTTGGTGAAGACGCAAGAACAGTGGGCGAGATGATAGAATCAATGCATTGTTTTTTGGAAATCCTGCGAAAGGAAAAGAACCCGGCTGGATTGAACCGGGCCGTGCGCGGCCAATTTGATGTTTACCAGCCGCCGCCTATCGAGAAAAAAAACGAGACAACTCTTTTCACCGGATACTATGAGCCTGTCCTGGAGGGAAGCCCGGAGCGGACCGATATTTTCCGTTATCCCCTATACAGGAAACCCGCTGACCTGGTCTCACTGGACCTTGGGGTGTTTCATCCACGGTTCAATGGAATGAGCGTGGTGGGGAGATTCGGGGACGGGTCTTTCCTCCCCTATCACACGCGGAAGGCCATTGATGGGCGGGCGGCGCTTTCCGGAAACGGGCTGGAGCTGATATGGCTGCGGGACGTGGTGGACATTTTTTTCCTCCATATCCAGGGGTCCGGCAAAATAAAATTCCGTGACGGCAGGACCATCAATGTCAACTATGCCGCCTCCAACGGCAGGGAATACAAGAGCATCGGAAAGCTGTTCATTGATGAAGGGATTTTGCCCAAGGAAAAGGTCAACCTGGACTCAATAAAAACATATCTGAGGGAACATCCGGAGGAACGGGACAGGATACTGAGCTACAACGAAAGCTATGTCTTTTTCCGGGAGGTTGATGAAGGCCCTGTCGGGAGTATTTCGGAGCCGGTGACAGCCGGACGCTCCATTGCAACTGACAGCGGACTTTTCCCAAAGGGGGCCTTGGCGTTTATCGAGACTAAAATACCGGAGCTGGACGGGAAAGGCCAATTGAAGTCATGGGAAAAGATCTCACGCTTTGTTTTGAACCAGGACACCGGTGGGGCGATCAAGGGGCCGAACCGGGTTGACCTCTTTTTCGGGAGCGGGGATGAGGCCGGGAAAAGGGCCGGATTCATGAATCAGGAAGGGAATATCTACTTTTTGATCAAAAAACATGGCGCGGCATGGCCGCAACAAAAATAAATTTGATTAATAAGCAATTTCAGCTTAATTCAGCTCCCTGGCCATTAATGCTCAATCAAGTTTTCTCTGATTTTTTCAGAACAGCGGAATATCGAACAAGGAATAATGAATGTCAAAGGATCGGGATTTGAAGCAATTTTGCCTTCGACATTCCTTGTTCGATATTTGATATTCAGATTTTAACCATTGGAATCAAATGTCAATAAAAATCCTTTCAAACCAACCCCAGCCCCCGGCCCAGGCCGCGCACCAGGTCCACTGCCGGCAGGTCCCTGAAAATCCCGAATTCCGGGCCGCGATCCGAGCCCACCCCCCTCAGGAATATATAATAAACTCCGCCGAAATGTGTTTCATAGTCGTACCCAGGGACCCTGAGGGCAAGATAGCGGTCCAGGGCCACCGCATAGATATGGTACTGGAGGATGTAATATCCCTCCTCCATTGCCCTCCTCAAGGCGTCCTGGCCGTAATCCTCCACCCTTGCCCCCAGATAATTTGATTTCCAGTCCGCCAGGTAGTAGCGTCCGCCGGATTGAAACACAAGGTCCATGAATCCCTTCATGAATCCCCTGGCCGGGGCGAAGTCCAGGCGGCCTATTCTTCGCGGGAAACCGTCCTCCACATTCGCCTGTCCATGCTTTTGGAAAATCCCCTTTAACTCCCTGGGTGATACCGGACTCAGGGGAAAGTGAAACTCCATTTCATTCACGCGCTCCTTTTGGGAAATTCCGGACAGCTTCAGATTCCCGCCACGCCGGTCCAAGGGGGTTTCCAGGACGTGCCTGACCATCCGGCAAACCGGCGCGGTCCACTCGGACCCGAACCCGTATCGCGCCAAGTTACTTTCAACCACGGAGGAAGGGTCTTCCTTCGTGAAATCGATCTCCTCAAAAATTGCATGAAGCGCGGTGCCGGCCTTGGCGCCCCTTGGAAAAGTGAAGATGCTTGGCCGGGCGTCCATTGGTTCCGTCTTATCGGCTGCCTCCATTCCATGCGGCGCGTCCCAGTCCGGCAGATCAGCCAAGACCGGCTTGTTAAATACCAATGAGGAAAAGGAAGAAATCTTCCATGCCTCTTCCACCTTCCCCCGGAAAGTCCGGCAGATCAAGGACGCGGTTCCGGTTTTATAGATTTCAGGGACCATGCCTGCCTCCACTGACAGAATGGAAACTCCGATGCTTCCCTTCCCCTCCTCCGCCAACTGGTTGAGGCCGTTCATCAATTCCACATCCGGCATACTGCGGACAGCGCCTTGATTCAAAAATTCATCCGGCGCATTCCGGTTGTGAAACAGATACGCCAGGGCGGAGGTTTCAGCGGAGTTGATCCCGCCCCATGCCACATAGCATCGATGCTTGGCCCTGGTGAGCGCCACGTAACAGAGCCGCAGGTTCTCGGCGAGCAATTCCTTTTCCGCGTCCGCCTTATGCGCTTCCCTTTCCTCCGGCCCGATGGCCAGGGTGAGGCGTCCGGCCTCGTCATGAAATAAAAAGCCATTGCTCCGGTCCTCGCGCCTCAAACTGGACCCGCTCCACAGGAAGGGACAAAAAACTATCGGGTACTCCAGGCCCTTGCTCTTGTGAATGGTCACGATCCTCACCGCGTTTTCGTCGCTCTCCAGGCGCAGTTCATGCTCCTTTTCCCTGGCCGGGTGGTCCGGGTCCATTTGACCGCGCAGCCACGCCAGGGTCCCGTTCATGCTCAGACATTTTTCAAGCGACTTTTGGTGCAGGACCTCGGAGACGTGCAAAAGGTTCGTGACGCGGCGTTCCCCGTCCGGGAATTTCAAAAGCCGCCGCCGCACTCCTTCCCTTGCCATGAAGGCCCTGAACATCCTGATGAATCCATAGCGGTTCCATGTCTCGTTATATTCGCGGAAACGGAAAAGCGCCGCGCTCCACTCCCCGGCGTCTTCCGCCAATTTTTCCAGGTCTTCTCCACGGACTCCGAGGAGGTCCGTGGCCAGGGCCGCCTTCACCAGTCCAATGTTGCCGGGCTCCATTACCGCTGCAAGGACCCGTTGGACCTCTCCCGCTTCCGGGGAATCGAAGAGGTTTCCCGCGCTCTCCAGGACCGATGGAATTCGCAGGGACTTCAGGACCTCCTGGCTCAGCCGCGCCTCCTTGTGGGTGCGGGTGAGAACGGCGATGTCCCTGGGCTCCAGACGCCTTTCTCCGATGGCGGCGTCTCCTTTTTCGCCAAGGGCGATAAGCCGGGCGGCTTCAGCAGCCACAGCGGCGGCTATGCGGTCCCTGGCCTTGGCTTTATTCATGGACTTGGCCGGGTCCGCCTCCCCGTCTCTATCCAAAAACCAGATATGAAGCGGGGGCTCGCGGCGTCCGAGAATAGCCAAGGCGGACTTTCCCGTTTCTTCGGCGGCAAGCGCGGGCCTGAATTGAATTCCCTCATATACAAAGGGATTTCCGGTCCTGGAAAAAACCGCGTTGACCGCCTCCACCAGTCCCGGCTCGGAGCGGTAATTCTTCCCCAAGGTGTAAGCCTGGCTTACCTTGGAGGCCGCTTCCAGGTAGGCATGGACGTCCGCCCCACGAAATCCATAAATCGCCTGCTTAGGGTCTCCGATAAGAAACAGGACGCTTTCCCGGCCATGGAACACGGTTTTGAAGATGTCCCACTGGACCGGGTCAGTGTCCTGGAACTCGTCGATCAAGGCGGCCTTGAATCTCGCGCGAAGGGTGTCGGCCAGGACCGGTCCTCTGGCTTTATCCTTCAAGGGATTTCGTAAATCGGTCAGCAGATCACCGAAGGAGCGGAGATTTTTTTCCCTCTTCTTCCGGCGCAACTCCTTTTCCGCGTAATAAAAAAGCTCATATTTAAGACAGAGGAGATGGTTGTCCAATGCCTCGGTAAGGGTCCCGGCCTCATTTTTAAGATCTTCGCAAAGGGCGAAGAAGGGATGCGCGGGCGCGGCCTGGCCCTTGTTCATGGAGGCGGTTAATTTTGAGGCGGTGTATTTTTCAAATCCCTCGAACAGGGAAGGATTGCTTGCGGTGGAGGTGGAAAAGAGCTCCATTTTTTTCAGCAGGCCGGGGATATCCTGCTTCCTGTAGGTTTTCCGGTTCAGGTTGGCGGTGAGAAGGATGTTTTCGATCTCCGCTTGCGCGCCGGGCCACGCCTCCCGGACTTTTTTAAGGACGCTCCTGAAGGCGTCCGGGGAGCAGGGCCAGGTTTCAGGCTTGGGGACTATGTTCATATCCGGGTGCTCGATATGGCGGCCTATGGATTTCTTCAGGTTTTCCGGGGTGAATTTGTTGTCCAGGGCGTGGCAGGCCAGTTCCGGCGTTGCGCCGTAAATTTTCTTCCTCCAGAAATCCTCCACTATTTCTTCCACAAGGCCTTCCTGGTCGTCCGTGATTTCGGTATCGAAGAGGGAGCCGCTTTCAAAGGCGTTTTCGCTAAGGGCCCTGCGGCAAAATCCGTGTATGGTGAAGATGGCGGCTTCGTCAAAGGAGCGTATGGCGTCGTTCAGGAGCCTGGCCGTTTCCCCTGAGCCAATCCTGTCGAGGTACTCCTTCAGGGACGCGTCTGGGGAAGAGGGATTTTTAAGTTCTTGCAGCGCCTGGCGCAGGATTTCGAGGGTCCGGCTCTTCAGTTCCTGCGTGGCCGCCTCCGTGAAGGTGACCACCAGGATTTCGTTGACCGGCATCCTCTCTTCAACGACCAGGCGAAGAAAAAGGCGGGTGATGACATAGGTTTTTCCGGTCCCGGCGCCGGCCTCTATGAGGTTTGAGCCTTTTAAGGGGCACTGGAAAAGATCGAATTCCTGCATTTGTTTTTTAGAAATTTCAAATTTCAATTGTCAAATAACAAATAAATCCCAATAACTAAAATTACAAGGAACAAACAAGGAAATGGGATTGTTTTGGACATTCAGTAATTGTAATTTGTCATTTGGGATTTTGTTTTCCTTTTGGTTGCGGCTCTGCCGCGCAATGTTATCTTATGGCGCTGTTTGCTGGGACAGGACTTTAACCATGACAAGAAGATATGGAGAAGGAGTAAGCCCTGCCCCCTGTAAACTATTCTCTCCATTTTACATGGAAACTTCATTCATGTTAAACCGGAAGAATATCTCACACAAAGCCACGAAGACACGAAGATTTTTTCTTGTAATCCTTGTGGCTTTGCGTGAGGCCATCTCTTAGACGGATTCAGGCTTGGCTCACAGATAAGCTTTAAAAAAATGCTAAACTAAAATCCTTGTTAATTGGAATTTTGAGCCTATACCCAGGGCAGGGCAACGCCCTAGGAAACAAAAGCCCCTCGCCTTCCACCCTGAAGGGGTTGGGCAAAATCGCTCAATGCGCGTTGAAATTTGCGGATTGAACATTATAAGCCGGAGCGCAATGTAAAATTTTTTGACTTTAAAACACGCCTGTGCTAATTTTTTGGTCAGAATTTGTGAAGCTGACCAACCGCCATTATAAGGCAATCGAGCTTCAGTACATGGAAGGGCTGGATTTTAAGAAATCTTCGGGCGAAATCATTAGCTACTGGCCATTGACCAATGACTGCTGCTATTGAATTATCAGGCCGTTAGCAGTTAAATCAACGGCATGTTATACAGACTGGAAATCAAAGTTCCACATCTTTATAAGGATAAATCTAATTACAGCCGGATCGCACTATTCTACAATCTGACGTTTGTGTTTATGGAGGACTTCATGTGGTATTTTTATCTTTTTCAAGCGAACTTAATTTAAAAATGTTATAATTAAAATAATGGGAATCGATAAATATATGTATAGGTTACGGCCATGACGATGCCATCTTTATATGGAATAACGCATTCAAACCGTGATTTTTCAGATTCGTATTATTGGGGTAAGAATCAGTTCAACTCGTCTTTCCCTGTTGCCCTGACTTGTTTCATGAGAGATTCCGGCATTAATCCCGTATATTTAAGACTCAATAGCGACCGGAAAATATTTCATGAGGAAATTGCAGTTAGCGAACTTTTTAATACGACATTGTCAAACGACAAGCTCTATTTCTCTTTTGAATCCCGTTTTGAACCATTCAAGCAATTCGTTCATGACGAATTAGAAACAATTGATTTGGTTGTAATGAATGCCGAAGCTAATGATTTCTTGCAGCCTCTCGAAATAAAACTCACAACTTTGCCGGATAATACGACGGAAGGTCTTCCAGAGGATGAATACGGCTGTGAGCTTGTTATCCGCTCTGCAACCATGCGATACATGGCTCTTTCAATGGCACAATCACTTCAGAAAAAAACAAAAGAAATAAGAGAAATTTTTGAGCCCGCGTGTTTAAAGGTTCGAGGATGGGATAACGCCGATGAAATCAGGAACAAAATGCCCGCAATTCTGGAGGCGCTTGAAGCGTTTATCTCAAAATATAGGCGATATGAAAAACCGTTCTTGATGCAGCCTATTTGGAAAACTATCGGCAAGTCGCCTGTTTTGGCGGACAACTGTTTGGACATCTTTATTTGGAGCGATTTTGCCTTAACACGGCTGTTTATGGATTCTGCCTTAGAGAATGATTCACCGAGAATCAGCCGTCAGCAAAGAGCGGCAGTTCGCCTTGCAAGGTTTCTATTCGAGGTTTCAAGAGCGGGAAAAGTATATCAAGAACCTATTTACGACGGTATGAGTCTTGGTAACCAAACAGACAAAGAGTTTGCCATCTCCGGCAATAAAACTCATTCTTACATGAAATGCAAAAGATTAACTAAACCAGTTATCCATAAAAATCAAATAAAGAAAATAATACTTGGCGGCGGGCAAAAGTATTTGAGCCCAGAGAGACGCTTTGACGCTATTATTTATTTTTCTACAGACTTGTTTGACGATTAGGAACTTTTATGCGCTTGAGAACAATAGATTTATTTTCGGGCGGCGGCGGCCTCTCCTTAGGTTTTATTAACGCAGGCTTTGACATTATGGCCGCTTATGACAATTGGCTTCCGGCTAGATTGTTGTATAAGAGTAATTTCAAACATCCAATTTACGACATTAATCTGTCAAGCAAGGAAGCAATTGAAAACATTCGTCAATTTGACGCCAATATTATCATCGGCGGCCCCCCATGCCAGGATTTTTCCTCTGCCGGCAAAAGGGATGAAAATTTGGGCAGGGCCGATCTTACCATTGCTTATGCAAATATAATTAAGAATATTCTTCCTTCATTTTTTGTAATGGAAAATGTTGATAGAGCTTTTAAAAGCAAAACATTTTCAAAGGCAAAGAACATTTTCAAAAAAGCCGGTTATGGCTTGAGCATCAGGATTCTGGATGCGAGTCTTTGCGGAGTCCCTCAACTAAGAAAACGGCTCTTTGTTATTGGTCAACTTAAAGGTCCCGACGGCTTTTTAGATTCATTACTTGATATCAAGCGATCATCTAAGCCGATGACGTTGAGAGATTATTTTGGCTCCCGTTTAGGGATAGAGCATTATTACAGACATCCGAGAAGTTATAAAAGGCGAGGCATTTTTAGCATCAATGAACCAAGCCCCACAGTTCGCGGAGTCAATCGTCCTATTCCCAACGGCTACCCCGGCCATGCCGGAGATCCATCGCCAATTACAGATAAAATCCGTCCATTAACAACTAAAGAACGTAGCATGATACAAACTTTTCCAGAATCGTTTATTCTCGTCGGCAACAAAACCGATGTTGAGCAAATTATCGGCAATGCTGTGCCGGTAAAGCTGGCTGAATTTGTTGCTCTTCGGTTGAAGGAATATTTTCTGCAAGAGGGTCTTATTACAGAGAGCGACTTTCGCAATAGAGTTCTTACATTTCCAGCTTTACCGAAACATCAAAGGAGAATAAATATTTTGAATTCGTTGCGCAAACAACGTCAGCAGGCTCGGAACAGCGGATGACAGACTGTTTTTCTCCCTTTATGCGCTCGCAGGTGATGAGCGCAGTGCGCTCAAAGGGGAACAAATCGACAGAACTTTCCCTCATCAATATATTTCGTAATAAGTCCATCAAAGGTTGGCGCAGAAATTACAAATTATTGGGGAGTCCAGATTTCGTATTTCCCAAAAAACGCACTGTAGTTTTTGCTGATGGTTGTTTTTGGCACGGCCATAAATGTCGCAATACTAAACCAAAACAGCATGCTGATTATTGGGCAAATAAAATACTGAGAAATACGGCAAGAGACAAATTCATTACGAGAACTTTAAAGCAGGCTGGATGGCATGTGATTAGAATTTGGGAATGTGAGATTAAGACGAATAAGTTGTCTAAAAAATTAAAATCATTATTCAAAGAAAATGAAACCGTCGCATAATTTTTGTGTTTTTTGAAATGAGGCTATTAAAACAGCATAAAATAACAACCTTGATCCAACGATATGAATTTTACTTTTTTGGGTGAGTCGCCTAAAAACTTCATGATTACAGGCCAAGGCAATAAGGCCATATTTCCTCAATTTCATTTATTAGATGCAACTTAAATTTTGTCGAAAACCAATGGAGTCCATTTATGTCAATGGAAGGCAACAGCGTCACAAAAAATTATCGTAGGATTGAGGCAACAAACGCGTAACAACTCGCTCCACGTCGGCGCTCATTACGCTCCGTTACATTCGCGCGATAGCCCAACGTTAGTTTTATAAACCAATCCCAATGAACGGTAAACTGCCAGGCGTACGTAATGAGCTAAGAAAATCGGCCGACAAGGAAATAGCTAAACATTCTCAAGGATTCTTTAAAACAGGAAGCGGGCAGTATGGTGAAGGAGATAGATTCCTGGGAATCCGGGTCCCTGTGTTAAGAAAGCTGGCAAGGAAGCATCAGGGAATTTCAATTGAAGAAGCCTCAAGATTGTTAGAGTCCCAATTCCACGAAGAGCGGTTGCTGTCTCTTTTCATGCTTATAAATATTTTCAAAAAGGCTGATGAGAAAAACAAGAAGGCCATTTACACCCTGTATCTCAATAGCACAAAATTCATCAACAACTGGGACTTAGTTGACTGTTCAGCCGGGCATATTGTCGGCGCGTATCTGCGGGAACGCAATAAGCGGCCGATTTACTGCCTTGCCGGTTCCAGAAATTTATGGGAACGCAGAATTTCAATTATGTCCACTTTCCATTTTATAAAAAACAGGGAATTCATTGACGCATTGAAAATTTCAGGGATTTTATTGCATGACAAGGAAGATTTGATCCATAAAGCTGTGGGCTGGATGCTCAGGGAGATAGGGAAACGGGATATCAGGGCGGAAGAGAATTTTTTAAAAAAACACTACAAGGCCATGCCCCGCACCATGCTGCGGTATGCAATGGAAAAGTTTCCTGAAGAAAGAAGAAAAAAATATCTGAGGGGCAAAATATAGAAACACCTGATCGTGCAGCCTGTGGAGTTCAGCCTCCCATCCGCTACATCACCCAGTTGGATGCAGGTCAAAAGGGAAATTGGGAGCATTCCAGAATTCTTGCACATACAACGAATAAGGCATGGAACGGTTTTAAACCGTTCCATACGCCTTTTTCCTTACCGCGAAAATGCAGCCGGGACGGCTGCGGTACGGGAACTTAAAACCAGACAGCGAAACGAAGAGGAAAAACAGCGCATGACTCATTTCAACTCCCGTTCTTCACGCCCACTTCCTCCTCCACGATTTCCCCGTCCAGAATGGCTATGATCCTGCTCCCCCTTTGCGCCACCTTGGGGTCGTGGGTGACAAGGAGGATGGTCCCGCCGTCCTGGATGATGCGGTCGAATATCTTTAAAATCTCCTCGCCTGTTTTGGAGTCCAGATTCCCGGTCGGCTCGTCCGCCAGGATGATGGAGGGCCTGGTGATGATGGCCCTTGCGATGGAAACCCGTTGCTTTTCTCCACCGGACAGCTCGCTTGGGGAGTGGGCCAGGCGGTGGGAGAGGCCCACCTGGTCCAGGGCCTCCCTTGCCAGGTCCCTGCGCTCGCCCTTGGAATATCCCAGATAAAACAGGGGAAGTTCCACGTTCTTCACTATGGAAAGCCGCGGGATCAGGTTGAAGGTCTGGAAGATAAAGCCGATCTTCCCGCCCCGTATCACGGCCAATTCATGGTCGGAGAGGTCGGCCACCGGGTGGCCGTCGAAAATATAGGAACCCTTGTCCGGCCTGTCCAGGCAGCCGATGATATGCATGAGCGTTGATTTGCCGGAGCCGGAGGGGCCCTTCAGGACCACGTAGTCGTTTTTTTTTATGGTGAGGTTGACCCCTTTAAGCACCGGGACCTCGACCTTGCCTATGTGGTAGGTCCTGTATAGATCGTTTATCTCGATTACGTTTTCAAGCATGGTTAGGGTTTCAGGGATCAGGTTTCAGTTATCAGGTTTCAGGGGACAGGGAACAGTTGACGGTTCTCAGTTTACAGGTAACGGTCCGCGGTAGGCCATTCACAACCGCCATTGGCTGAATCGCCCTCTGCCCTCTGCCCCCTGAAACCTGATAACTATTAACTATATTTTATCTTTTTCCACCCTCACCCTGCTTCCCTCCTTCAGGTTCAGGATATCGATTGAGGAGATGATCTCCTCCCCCTCCTTTATTCCTTCAGCCACCACGGTGAAGTCCCAGTTGGAGAGGCCCAGCCGGAGGTCGCGCTTTTTCACCATGCCGTTTTCCACAACGAAGACGTATTTAGAGTCCACTCGTCCCATAAGGAGATTCGTGGGGACAAGCAAGGCGCCTTGAATCTGGTCCACCATGATTTCCACGTCGCAGGACATCCCTGGCCGGAGAATTTCGCCTTGAGGGTCAAGGGAAATCTTAACGGAGACGGTGCGGCCTTCCTGTTTTTCCTGGGAGACCGTGGGTGATATTTCGTATAATTTCCCGGTGAATTTTTCGCCTGGATAGGAGTCGATGGAGATTTTCACCTCCTGCCCGGCGCGGATTTTATGCAGGTCCGCTTCATCCACCGGGGCGTGGATGTATATGGAGTTGTCGTCCATGATTTCCAACAGGGGCGTTCCGGGCAGGACCATTTCTCCAAGCTCCACGGACTTAAGGGAGACGATCCCGCCGAAGGGGGCCTTGATGGCCAGATAATTTTGCTGGATCTGGGCGATTTTCAGGGACTCCTCAAGTTGCCTGATTTCCGCCGTCGCGGCCAGCATCTCTTTTTCCTTGAGCACCACGGTCTCCTTGCCGGCAACGGCCGAATCGTTGGCGGCCTTCGCCACATCAAAATTCCTGACAGCGGAATCCAGTTGCTGGGTGGAATAGATCCCCTGCTTCATCATGTCCTTTGTACGGTTAAGGGCGGACGCCGCCTCCTTAAGGGTGGCCTCGGTTTCCGATACCCTGGAGTCCACGAGCTTTTTTTCCAACTCATAGGCGGCCTTGGCTTTTTCGTAACGGACCCTGGCAAGGTTAAGATTGGCCGCCGTCATTTTGGTGTTGGCCGCGGCCTCTTCCGGGTCGAGGGTGATGAGTTCGTCTCCCTCCTTGACGCGGTTCCATTCGCTGAAATTGACGCTTGTGACCCGACCGTTGATCCTTGAGGCCACCTTGGCTATACGGTCCGCCTTCAGGGTCCCGGAGGAAGTGGAAGTCACTGTGTACAGGAAGAGACCGCGGGCGATTTTTCTTGTCTTGACGGTTATGGTGTTAAGGTCCCGGAAATACCAATATCCTCCGCCGGCCATAGCGGCAAGGACCGATAGGGAAAGCAGGGTTTTAATCATTCGCCCCGGGAGCGATGTTTTTTTCTTTTGCATATTCATAGCGCGGCATGGCCGCAACCAAAATAAATTTCCATGTATTCAAACGTTCGATGGATAAAGAGGAGGGAGGATGCGGTGAGGAAAGAACTTAACGCCCTTCGATGTTGGACGTTCGATGTTCAATGTTCGATATTCTGTTTTCCCCCTTAGATATTCAGCGTCTCGTTGATTTATACGCGGGAAAAATGGAAATTCCTATACTATTTTTACGGTTCGTTGCCTCTTTCCCACTTCGTCATGGCGAGGATATTCATTCTTCTGTTGGCGGACCGCCCCTCTTCAGTTTCGTTTACCGATATAGGGCGCGCGTCTCCATAGGCGCCTATTGATATCTTTTTCGGAGAAAATCCGCACTGGTCCACGAAAAATTTTACCATGGCGGAGGCCCTTGCCGCGGAAAGCTCCCAGTTGGAAGGGTAATCGGTAGCGGCCACGGGCTGGTTGTCAGTATGCCCTTCTATCGTAAGAACAGTCCCTGCTTCTTTCAATATCTCCACGGTCTTTCTCAAGGGGAAGCGCGCCTCACGCCTTATTTCGGAGCTGGCTGGGCTGAAGAGATAATCGGCATTAAACCTTAATATAAGCCCCCTTTCCGTAAAATCAAAGGCCACGGGACTAACCTTCCTCCCGTCTGGAGCGTCTTTTTGAAAGAGCGGTTCAGCGGCTTGCTTGATCCTTTCGAATCCTTCCGCCTCTTCCGGATAGTACAGATGGCTTATCTCATCCACACCTTTTACCGGGAGGGGGATATACCTTTCCCTGCTTCTAAAATCAAACACCGGGACCTTTTCCACGCCTTCCGTTCCGGCTATTCCAAACGCGAACTGAAAAGAACTCGCCACTTTCTTAAGCTTCGCCACATCGACCTCGGATATGGCGTATAAAACAACAAACAGGGCGAAGAGGAGGGTAATGAAATCCGCGTAAGAAATGAGCCATCTCTCAAGGTTTTCATGTTCCTCTTCCTTTTTTTTTCTTGCCATGCGCGGTTTTTCTCCAGATACTTACACGTTCGTTACAGGAATTCGTCTCGCAAAATCTATTTACCGCAAAGGCGCAGAGATCGCAAAGAAAATCTTTTTCCAATTATTAGCTCTGCGTCCTTTGCGTCTTTGCGGTGATAAAAAATTTCAAATATCCTTAATCAGGACTCAAAGGAGGATTTTCTCAATTTTTCCTCGAGAAAGGCATTAAGCTGGTTTTCCAGTATCCTCGGATTCAATCCTTCCTGGATGCACATTACCCCTTTTAAAATGAGTTCCTTGAGCAAGACCTCGCCCTTTGCCTTTCTCTTTATCTTGGATGAAATGGGCAGGAATATCAGGTTGGCCGATCCCACGCCGTATACAGTGGCGACAAAGGCCACGGCTATGCCTTCCCCTATCTGGGCAGGATTGGACATGACCTCCATGACATGGATAAGCCCCAATACCGCCCCCAATATGCCCACGGTCGGAGCGTATCCGCCCAAGGATTCAAAGACCTTGGCCGCCACCATCATTTCCTCCTCCATTGTCTCGATATCTCTTTCCATTATATCAAGGACCGCCTTGGGCTCGTAGCCGTCCACAGTGTAATCAATTGCGTCCTTCAGGAATTTGTTCTTAACATCGGTTGTCCTGTCCTGAAGCGCCAGTATTCCTTCTTTTCTCGCTATCCCGGAAAAATTCACCAGTATCCCCACATAATCCTGCGGGTGCTCCTTTGGGGTCGAAAATATGGTAAGAAAATAAACGCCGGCTATTTTCAAATCGCTGAAGTTAAAGCTCAATATTGATGCCCCAAAGGTGCCGCCGAAAACAATGATCGCGGCGGTCAATTGCAGGATGGCGCTTACATGCCCCCCTTCCAGCACCTGGCCTCCAAGGATTGATGCAATGGAGAGGATTGGTCCGATTATTGAGGTTAATTCCATGTGAGTTATTTGTTATTATTGTTCATTTAGTTTTTATTTGCCGCCGCAATATTTGGAAAAGTCCTTCAAGGGATGTATGGGCGCCAAATCCCATGAATATACATCCCTGAAATGTCTTATGCAAAGGTAAAAGGCGTCTATATTGTCCGCCTCTATGATGAAAAACCCCTTTCTTGCCCCATAGAACCCGTATTTGCCTATGATCTTAAAGGCAAAGTGCCCCGTCTCCATCTCCCTTTCCCAGGAAAGGATTTTGCTGCTGACCTCTTCGTAACGAGTATCCGGCAGCATCTCGAATTCAGCTAAAAAGAACATGCCCTTTTCCTCCTTTTTTTAAAATTTCGTAATAGTTCACCCCTATGGACAGTTATTAACTCCAGCCTTCAGGCTGGAGCCTGCGAACAAACTAAGTAGGGCTTTAGCCCTGACTGTATTTGCCTGTCAGTTCACGACGCTCAGGCAGTAAAGTCATGGCTAAAGCCTGGTAGTTGTTTCCGTTTCTCCGCCATAAATGGCGGAGTTATTAGGGATAGACAAGATACGCAGGATATTTTGCTTTTATATTATTCCAATCTGAAATCTGAAATCCGCAATTTAAAATACCTACTCCCTTCCCAGCACCACTATATTGACCCTTTCGCTCCTTGCCTTGTCCTTGTCCGTGACGGCATCGGCAATGGGATGGTATCCAGCGTAACCGGCGGAGAAGATTTTTTTTGCTGAAAATCCTTTTTTTTCTATAAGATATCGCGCTACATTGGCGGCCATCATGGAGGAGAGGTCCCAACCGGACTGGTATAAACGGCCTGGAACAAGGTCGGCATTCGCGAAGCCTTCTATTTTTATTTTGTTCTTCAAAGGTTTCAGTGTGTCCGCTATTTTATCCAGGACGGGAATAACAGCGGGCCGGATAGAGGCGTCGCTTCCTTGAAATAAATAATCGGCAGGGAATGTCATGATAAGCCCCCTGTCGTCCATTTTGAATTTCAAATTATCGCCTATGGCGTTTTCTCCTATCAGGTATTCAATTAGATTCTGTTTTATCTTGTCTCGCGCCTTTTCCAGGTCCTCATAGCGGATAACTCTCCCCATGTGTTCAGCGGAAGCCAGGGTTTCTCCAGGCGGGCCTTGCAGGACCTGCGGCGCCCCGGTGCCCCCGGTCCCTGACGTGGTGAAACCAAAACGAATCGATTTCGTGGTCTCCCGCAGTTTGGTCAAGTCTATATTGGTTATGGCGAAGAGAACAACAAACAGGGCGAAGAGGAGGGTAATAAAATCCGCGTAGGAAATGAGCCACCTCTCCAAATTTTCGTGTTCTTCGTGTTTCTTTTTTTTGGCCATTATCGCCCCTTGCCGCCATTAGCCATTAAGAAGCTGTCTTGAAAAAATGTTTATACTGAGGCATGAATAAGAAGCCCCTTAACACACCCCTGCCTTCGGCCACCCCTCTCAAGAGGGGAATTTTTTTAAAAACAAATTTTCAGACGCCGCGGACAACTCAAATTTCTGAACAATTTTTATAATTTCCTGTGCATGAACGTAATAATATAATGGCCTGTTGAAAAGGCGC
>JACRGO010000099.1 GCA_016212295.1 Nitrospinota bacterium
GGGACTGCTTCAAAATTGACAAGTTTATATTTACTGGTTTTCAATTTACCCATAGACCCTAAAATCCTAACTCATTGATTTTGTTGGGTTTTTTAAAATTGATTTGTTGTTTTTTAATTTATGCGTAGGCTCTATAGTAAACGCAAAAAATAGGTAGACAAAAGCCCGGTGCGGCCTGGGTGAATTGGGGCGGGGTGTAAATTGTATTGCATCAAACAGCTTTTTGCAGGATCTTTGCATCAAGGGCAAGGGTCTTTCGGACCGTTTCAGCGATTCCTTCCGCGTCCAAGCCGTATTTTTTTCTAAGGATATTCGGGGCGCCGTGTTCGATAAAGGCGTCCGGCAGGCCTATTCTCTTAACAGGAACGTTCCATATCCCCTTCTCCTCCAGGAATTCCATGACAGCGCTTCCAAACCCGCCTTGAAGCATGTTTTCCTCCACGGTGACGAGGAGCCTGGCCTTGCGGGCAAACCTTTCTATGGCCTTTCCGTCAAGGGGCTTCACGAACCGGACGTTGACCACTCCGATGTCCATGCCCTCTTTTTTTAAAATCTCCGACGCCTGCATGGAGGGTCCCACAGTGCATCCCAAGGCGAAAATCACCGCGTTTTTTCCTTCCCTCAATATTTCCGCCTTGCCGATTTCCAGCGGCTTGATTTTTTCGTCCAATGCCGCGCCGCTCCCGGACCCGCGAGGATACCGGACCAGGGCAGGGCCCTTGTGGTCTATGGCGGTTTTCAGCATGTGCCTGAATTCATTTTCGTCCTTGGGCGACATCACAACCATGTTCGGAAAGCTGCGGAACAGGGAGAGGTCAAAAACCCCTTGATGGGTCGGCCCGTCTTCTCCAACTATTCCCGCGCGGTCCGCGACGAAGGTGACAGGCAGGTTCATGAGGCAGACGTCGAGAAGGACCTGGTCCAAGGCCCTCTGTAGAAAGGTTGAATAGATGGCCGCCACGGGCTTGAATCCTTCCAGTGCAAGCCCTGCGGCGAAGGTCACAGCGTGCTGTTCCGCGATACCAACGTCATAAAAACGGTCGGGAAACGCGGCCGCGAAATCGGCAAGCCCGGCGCCGTCCGCCATTGCCGCGGTGATGCCGATGATTTTTTCATCTTCCCTTGCCAATTTGATAATGGTCTCGCTGAATATGGCGGTGTAGGACGGGGGAGAGGGGTGCTTTTTCAGGACGTCTCCGGTCTCCACGTTGAATGGAGAAACTCCGTGAAAGGACGGGGAACGGTCCTCGGCCGGCTTGTATCCCTTTCCCTTCTTGGTGACCGCATGAACAAGGAGTGGGCCTTTCAGGTTTTTCACGTTTTCAAAGGCGTCGATAAGATGGTCCAGATTATGGCCGTCTATTGGCCCGATATAGTCGAAGCCAAGGTCCTCGAAAATCCTGCCGGGAACGAAGATGCCCTTGACCTGCTCCTCCAGCCTGTGCGCGAACTGGGCAAGCTGCTTGCCGATGCCGGGTATGACCCCCAGCAGGGTGTCAATTTCCCCTTTCATCTTGTTGAACAGTTTTCCGGTAAGGATCTGGTTGAGATAGGAGGAAAGGGCCCCGACGTTGGGGGATATGGACATCTCGTTGTCGTTCAGTATGACCAGCAGATTTTTCTTCATGCCGCCCGCGTGGTTCAGTCCCTCGAAGGAGATGCCGGAGGTCATGGAGCCATCGCCGATCACAGCGATGACCTTATTGTTCTCCCCCTTGGCGTCGCGGCCGCAGGCATAGCCGACAGCGGCTGAAATGGACGTGCCGCTGTGTCCGGTGGAAAAGGCGTCGTGCGGACTTTCCGCTATGGCTGGAAAACCGCAGACCCCGCCGAACTGCCTCAATGTATGAAAATTCTTTCTCCTCCCGGTCAACAATTTGTGGGTGTAAGCCTGGTGCCCGACGTCCCATATGATCTTGTCCTGGGGCGAATCGAAGCAATAATGAATGGCTATGCTGAGCTCAACCACCCCCAAATTGGGGGAAAGGTGGCCGCCTGTTTTTGAGACGGTTTGAATAATAAACTCACGGATTTCCTCGGCAAGCCTTGGAAGGTCCTTTCTTGGGACTTTTTTCAGGTCCGCCGGGGAATCAATGGCGCTTAATATGGAATCCATGTGATGCGGGTTTTTTTGTAACATTAATTAATAAGTCCGTGAAAGAAAATATCGCGCGATTTCCCTCAAGGGCTCGGCCCTTTCGCCAAGCAAGGAGAGTTTCGCGATTGAGGATTCGACTAGTCCTGAAGCTATCTCGCGGGATTTTTCTATTCCGAAAATAGAGGGATAGGTGGCTTTGCCTTTTTCCAGGTCGCTTCCGGCGTCCTTTCCAAGCGCTTCATCGGTTCCTTCAATATCAAGGATATCATCAATGATTTGAAACGCCAAGCCGATGCCTTCCCCGAAAGCGGCCATTGCCTCCAGTTCTTCTCCTCCGCTGCCCCCAAGGAGGGCGCCGCCGCGGATTGACGCCTTGATCAACTTCCCGGTTTTTCTGGCGTGGATATATTCCATTGTCTCCGCGTCTATGGATTTTCCCTCGGACTCCAGATCAACCACCTGCCCGGCAACGGTCCCCTCCGCCCCTATTGCAACGGCCAATTCATGGCTCGCCTGGAGGATAATTTCCGCAGGAACATCAACCTTGGACCGGTCCGTCATAAGCTGGAAGGCGTAAGTCTGCAAGGCGTCTCCGGCCAGAATGGCCATTGCCTCCCCGAATACCTTGTGGTTTGTTTTTTTACCGCGCCTCAAATCGTCATCGTCCAGGGAAGGAAGATCGTCATGGATAAGGGTATAGGTATGGATCATCTCCAGGGCCGCCGCGAAGGGGAGCGCGTTTTCCCGTCTGCCTCCCGCCGCATCGGAAGCGGCGATGGCCAAGGCGGGCCGCAGGCGTTTGCCCCCCGCGAACAGGGAATACCGCATGGAGCTTTTCAGGGGTTCCGGGATTTCCGCGTCTTCCGGGAGATATTCCTCAAGGGCCTTGTCAACAAGCCCTTTCATTTCATTCATGTAGCTTTTTATGTCCATTTATATACTTACTCGTTTATTCCGGAAATTTATCTCGCGCATTTCATTTCCGGCAATGAGCCAAGGATATTTGAAATTTCAAAAAGGCGGCAAAAAATAAACCGTTTCATGGCGAAAAAAGAGATAAATTCCCGGAATAAGCGAGTAAGTATCTCCGCGGGTAAAAAATTATTGCGCCTTTTTTAAAAATCTCAAATGTCCTTGGATAGTCTTTAATAATAACAAAATCGGCCATAAAGTCCAATTATTCCGGCAAAATATCATGGAACTCCATTTGGTATCCTGTTGCCATGAAACGCGCAAACAAGTAAAATGAAAGCAATAGTTTATGGCGCGGCTTCTCCGCAACCAAAAGGAAAACAAAATCCCAAAGGACAAATAACAAATAAATTCCAAACTACAATTACTTAATGTCCAAAACAATTGCATTTCCTTGTTTAATTCCTTGCAATTTTGGTTCTCGGGATTTGGAAATTATTTATAGCCAACGCTTTTTAAAAAATGCCATAATTTTTCGGGCAAAGAAACGGATATTAAACACAAAGGAGCGCTAATCGTGGAATCAATGTCATCCCTTTTTATTGTAGGTATTGCCTTCCAGATATGGATGGTGGTTGATTGTATCAAGAGAAAAGAGAGTTTTTTTTGGATAGCGGTGATCCTGCTTTTCGGGCCCATCGGCGCCATTGTATATCTGGTCGGCGTCAAGCTGGCGGGCGTGAAGGTGCGGGCCAAATTGAACTTCAAGCCTAATGGGTCGGCCAGAAACGCGGAGATAGACAGGCTGGAGGAACTGGTCAAGCTGCACGGAAAGGCATTTCACCATAAGGAGCTGGGCTTGAAATACCTTTACGCCGGCGACCTAAGCAACGCGGAACTGCACCTTTCCCAAGCCGTTGAAAAAGACGAGGAACTGCTGGACGCGCATTACGCTTTGTCCAAATCCCTTTACGGGCAGGGGAAGTATCTTGAGTCCGCCCACGCCCTGGAGGTGCTGACCGCCAAGGACAAGAAATATGATTACGGCAACGCGCTTCTCGGCCTGGCTGAAAGCTACCGGATGGCTGGAATGGAGGACAAGGCCATGGAGGCTTACAAGGCGGTGGTGGCGTCTTATTCCTTCTTCAAGGCATATCATGAATACGCCATGCTGCTTAAAAAGGCCGGACGCCTGGAAGAGGCCCTGAAAATGATGGAAAACATAAACACGAACGCGGAAGCCTTGCCGGAATATAAATACCAAAAGGAAAAGATTTGGATCGACAGCGCCCAGAAATTCATTAAGAGGTATGGGACACGGTAAAATAAGAAATTACAAATTACAAATAAACTCAAAATCCCAATTTAATTTTATTCGATGTTCAATTCTTCAAAGTCCGCCCGAAGGCCGATAAGTCCTTTTTTCTTTTTGGTGGTTCTCGCGTTCACCCCTTCGATCTCTTTTTCTCAGCCTGCCGCCAAGGAAAGCGCCCTCCGCGCCGGACTCATCCACCTTTACAAAAAGGAGACCCCGATGGCCATTCAAAGCTTTGAATCCCTGGCGGAGGGAGATGGGCCGTCAAAGGCGGCCGCGTTATACTATCTTGGCTATTCCCATTATCAAGGCCGCGATTTCATAAAGGCAAGGGAGGCGTTCCAGCGGTCCTATGAAGCGTCACCGGCGCCAGGCATTCCCGCCAAGGAAGAACCGCTGGCCAGGCAAGACACCTCTGCTGCCCAGGATTTACCAGGGCCGGAGATGAAGACAGAGGCCCCGTCCCCGAATCCGCATTTTCAAAAGGGCATGTATTTTTTAGGGGCGAGGAATTACGCTTCAGCGTCGGAGGAATTCCGTGCAGCGGCTGAAGAGGACCCTTCCCAGGCCGGATTTCTTTACTACAAAGGATACGCCCTCTATAAGCTGAAAAATTTTTCACAGGCAGGCGAGGCGTTCCAGGAAGCCTTCCGCCTCCAGCCCGATTACGCCCCTTCATCCTTGAGATAGGCATAAATTGAATATCGCGATTCCCAGGCCCCTTATCTTCTCCGCTATTGCCATTGAGATTTCCTGCCTTGCCTTTTCCATGCTTGGGAACCTCCGGCAAAATATCCCTATTTTCCTGGCCTTTTATTTTTTTGCCTTCGCCGCCTATGCCTTGTCCATACCGGTCTGGACGGGTAAGCTGGGAAGAGAAAACCCGTCGCGCTTTCCCGCCGTTTTCTGCACGGCCTGCGCCCTGGCCTTCAGGCTCACACTGCTGTTCGCTGAGCCCTCGCTTTCCGACGACATCTACCGCTATATGTGGGACGGAAGGGTCCAGTCGCATGGACTTAACCCCTATTCCCATCCTCCAGAGGCCAAGGAATTGGAATTACTGAGAGACAAATATTACGAAGGCGTCAACCATAAAGAGGTGAGGACCATATACCCGCCCTTCGCGCAGGTTTTTTTTTGTTCCTGGACAGCCTTTCCCGTTCCACTCTTTTTTTCAAGATTGCCTTTACCGCGTTTGATCTCTGCACAGGGCTCTTCCTTTTCCTTTTCTTAAGAAAAACCAACGAATCCACCCATAGGGTTTTCATTTACCTTTGGAACCCGCTGGCCCTGGTTTCCTTTTCCCTGGACGGCCACCTGGACTCCCTGGCGATTTGCCTGGTTTGCGCGTCCCTTTATCTTTTTGCCCTGGAAAGAAAGCCGGCATCTATCGCCTTATTGAGCTTGTCCTTTATAAGCAAGCTGTTTTCCATTGTTCTCCTCCCGTTTTTTATTCAACGCTCTGAAAAAAAATACGCGCTTACTCTGCTCTTCCTTATTGTGGCGGCCATTTTCTTCCCCTGGTATTTCAGGGGCGGATGGAATTCGCTTGAAGGGCTTTGGCTTTATTCGGCCCATTGGAGGTTCAATGACAGCCTGTTCATGATAGTGGATGCGTGGTGTGATTTTTTAGGACTGAGATACCTTTCGGACATGCCTTTTTTCTCCTCGGCCCTTCCCAGGGCCATGATCGCGGTTTTCTATTCAGCGGCAATGGCCTATTTCGCATGGAAAAAAAAGGAGGTTTCCTTGCTTCGGATTTCCTACTGGTCCATGGGCCTGCTCCTCCTTTTGTCCCCGACCCTTCACTTTTGGTATCTCACGTGGATGCTTCCGTTTTTGGTTTTTTTCCCTAACAGGGCATGGATTCTACTCACCGGCGCTATAATGCTCAGCCAGGAGGTCTTGACCGGATATTCACTGCGCGGGGTATGGGTGGAAAAGGGATGGATAAAGCTCATGGAGTTCCTTCCCTTCTACCTGCTACTTTTTTTTGATTATATTATTATAGTAAACGCAAAAAATAAGTAGACATGAGCCGTTCTCTCATCCGGCCGGATAGTCAACGTTTTTTAAAAAAGTGCCTTTAATTTTCTCAATGAAATTGGGGCGTTTCACCATGTATGCTTATTTTTTGCGCTTACTATCCGTTTCTTTGTTTAAAGGACAGTATCTCTTTTATCACCGGCTTTAATTTTACATTTTTTGAAAGCCGTTTGTTAAGGAGGGCGAGCGCCAGGATGCTGATCAAAAAGAACATGCCGCCGGACAGGATGGAAAGGGTCTCCTTATTTCCCCAATGGGGGTATGTCCTTGCCGCTTCTTCCCCGATGACGGCGCCCGCCACGAGGAATATAACCGGCATCATATACAAAAGAAAGGTGGACTTTAGAAGCGCGCCCGGGGCCAGCTCGAAACTTACCCTGTCCCCTACCTTGGCGCGTATTGGGTTGAGGGCCTCGATTATCATGGAGTCTCCGCCGCCGGGCCTGCATGCGCCCTTGGCCGCGCAGCCTTCGCAGGACGCGCCCCGTCTGGCCTCGACCCTTGCGAACTCTCCATGTGTTTCAACTACAACCCCCTCTTCCTTCATCAGGCGGCGGCGTTTGATTGGGATTCATCGAGCTGTTTTTCAATCAGGCTGGCGAACCGCGGCTCGCCTGAATAATAATTTTCTATGGTGTCGGTGGGGCACGAGGCAACGCACTTGCGGCAGTTGTCGCATTTGAATGGATCTATCACAGCCAGGTTGTCGCGGATGGTTATGGCCCCCACAGGGCATGCCTTTTCGCATTTCTTGCAGACTATGCAGCCCACGGAGCAGTTCTTCCTGGTGACCGCCCCCTTGTCGAGGGAATTACAGCGGATATGAATTTGGTTCGGCTCCCGGATCATCTTGATCAGGAATTTCGGGCAGTTGGCCGCGCAGATGCCGCAGCCGGTGCATTTTTTTTCATCAACCACGGGCAGGGCGTTGCCGTCCATTTTGATTGCGTCATAGGGGCAGACCGTTTCGCAGGTCGCGAGTCCCAGGCATCCATAGCCGCAGGACTTTGCCCCTCCCGCTATCATTGACGCGGCCTTGCAGTCATGAATCCCGGCGTACCGGAACCTGTCCTTGGCCTCTTTCCTGCCGCCCTTGCACATGATGACCGCGATTTCCTTTTCCTTTATGACCGCCTCCACTCCCATGATCGCGCTGACCCTTTGCGTGACTTCCGCCCCCCCGGCGGTGCAGGAATTTGTTGGCGCTTCTCCCTTGAGGACAGCCTTTGCCATTCCCTGGCATCCGGGAAACCCGCATGCCCCGCAATTCGTCCCAGGCAGGGCGCCGATAAGGGCCTCCTCGCGCGGGTCCAGTTGAACGTGAAATTTTTTAGAGGCCAGGGACAGCATTGCCCCGAAAATGCACCCCAAAGCCCCAAGCCCTATAATCGCGGATAGCATAATAATCTCACATAGTAAACAAAAAAATTAAGCTGACTGCTATAACCCAAACAAATGAGTAAAGCCGAGGAACGCCAGGGACATTATCCCGGCTGTTATGAATATAATCGGGGTCCCCTTGAGAATCTCAGGGATCGGCGCCATGTCTATCCTCTCCCTTATCCCCGCGAAGAGGACAATGGACAGGGTGTAGCCCGCGGCCACGCCGATGGTGTAAATAATGGATGTTAAAAAGCCGAGCTTATAGTCTATGATGAGGATCGCCACGCCGAGGACCGCGCAGTTGGTGGTGATCAAGGGAAGATATATGCCAAGGGCGTTATAGAGCGCGGGCGAGGTCTTTTTTATATACATCTCCACCAATTGGACAAGGGTCGCGATAACGAGGATAAAAGACGCGGTCCGCAGGAATTCTATCTTCAAGGGAAACAGGAAGAAATACCATATAGCCCAGGACACGGCGGACGCCAGGGTCATGACGAAAATAACCGCCATGCCCATGCTCAAGGAGACCTCTATTTTGTTGGACACCCCGAAGAACGAGCAAAGGGCGAGGAACCGTATCAATACGATATTGTTCACAAGGATAGCGCTCAGCGCTATCATGTACCATGTCATTTCGTTGTCTATCATAGCAGCGTATAGGGTTCAGGGGTTAGCGATTAGCGTATAGCGGTTAGCGGTTAGGGATTAGCGGTTCCTCTCCCCCTAATCGCTATCCGCCAATCGCTATACGCTAATTACGTTTTAGTGAGTTTGGAAATGTAAGTTGACAATAATTTCATCACTTCCTGGTCAAGATTGTAAGCGGTTTTAAATATTTCACTTTTACAATAACCTAAATCAAAACTCAATTGGAGCTGGGTTTCAAGTTCAGCGGCGGAACCCATGGCTATTTTCAAGAACTGAATATATTCTTTTGTGCCTCGCATATAACCTTCCGCAATGTTGGAAGGAATTGAAACCGCGCATCTCCTGATTTGAGAAGTAAGGGAATACAATTCTTCTTTTGGAAATAAAGAGGTCAACTCATATATCAGCTTAGTTAATTCATAACTTTTTTTATAAGCAATAAGTTCCTTATAAGACTTTATCTTCACTTCCTCTCCCCTATTCGCTATCCGCTATCCCCTCTCCCCTAATCGCTATTCGCTGATCGCTAACCCCTTTTCAGCGCCCACCTCACCCCGGCTATCATGAACCCGATCACTATAAACGCGCCAGGGGGCATTATAAAGACAAGGGCGGGCTGAAAATTCATGGAGGTGGATATATTGAACAATTCCCTGTTGAAGAATGACAGGGTCCCGTTTCCTATCAGTTCCCTGATAGCGCCAAGCGTGGTTATGGTGAGGGTGAACCCCAGCCCCATGCCAAGGCCGTCAAGAGTTGAAGCGAAAACGGAATTCTTGTACGCGAATGCCTCGGCCCTGGCCAGGATTATGCAATTAACCACTATAAGAGGTATGAATATCCCGAGAGAGGCGTATAATTCCACCACATACGCGTGCATCACGTAGTCGACAATCGTCACAAAGGTCGAGATGATCACTATGAAGATGGGGAGCCTTATGGAATCCGGGGTATATTTCCTCATCATGGACACCAGGATATTGGAGGCGACAAGAACAAAGGTCGTGGCCACGCCCATACCGAACCCGTCGTTCATCGAGCTCCCTGTCGCCAGCGCCGGACACAGCCCTATGATGAGTACGAGGACCGGATTTTCCTTAAGGATGCCGTTTGTGAAGGTTTTAGTGTAATCCATATTCCTACTATTTGGTCATTAGTCAATAGTCATTGGTCATTAGTCATTGGTCATTGGGGTGGAACGGTTTCCTGTTTACCATTGACCAATGACAAATGACTACTTAACATTCTGCCCTTCCCCTACATACCACTCCCATCCCTCCTTGACTCCGTTCGCCACTGCCCTTGAGGAAATGGTGGCCGCGGTTATGGCGTCTATAGAGCCGCCGTCCTTCTTGAGCTTGAGTTCCTCGCCTTTTTTCCCCTTGAATTGGCCCCTGAAGGATTCCATTGTTATCTTGACTCCAAGCCCCGGCGTCTCCGTCTGGTCAAGTTTTGTAATGGCTATGGATGAGATGGTTTTATCCGGATTGATTCCTATGGTTGTTTTTATGGGTCCGCCATAGCCCCTGGGCGCCGCCTTGATCACTGCGCCGGCCTCCTTGCCGTCCTTGTCCATTCCAATCCACAGCGGCCTGCCCTTGATCTCCTTCTCCACGAAATTCGCGGCTGAAGGAAGCACCTCTCTCAACTTCTTCGCATCGGATATCCGGGCGTTCTCGTCTATGACCACCTTTGTCACGCTGTAGACCAGGGACAGGGCGCCTGCTGACACGGCGCATACCGTCATAAGGATCAAGCCCATTTTTATGATATCACGAAATCCCATTCAGCCTCCAAACCTTCTCGGACTTAAATATTTATCGATCAACGGCATGGCCATGTTCATCAAGAGTATCGCGAAGGATACCCCCTCAGGATAAGAACCGTACTGCCTGATAATGGCCGTCAGAAACCCGCAACCCGCCCCGAATATGAGCATCCCCCTTTTATTTATGGGGGAAGTCACGTAATCAGTTGCCATGAAAAAGGCCCCGAGGAAAAGTCCTCCGTTCAACAAATGAAATACGGGGCTTGCGGCCTTGGCGGGGTCCAATAGATAAAAGATGGAGCTGAAGGCGCCGACCGTGCAAATAAAGGACAACGGGATATGCCAGGAGATGGTCCGCCTGTAAATCAAATAAGCCCCGCCGAGGAGGAGCATCAGGGCAGACACCTCGCCTATGGACCCCCCGCGGTTTCCAATCAGCAGGTCAAACAAATTTAAATTCGACGTCACTGAGTCGACCGGCTTGACTGATCCATGCGACAGCAGAAGCATCTTGACCGCGGTAAGCGGCGTGGCCTCGGTGACGGCGTCAACATTGCCGAACATCGGTGACGGCTTCGGAAACGCGGTCATCTGTACCGGCCAGGATATGAGCAGGAACACCCTGGCGGCAAGGGCGGGATTGAATATATTGTACCCAAGCCCCCCGAAGAGGTGCTTCACTAAAATTATCGCAACGAAGGACCCTATAACCGTCCCCCACCAGGGAAAACCAGGAGGGAGATTCAAGCCGAGGAGGAGTCCGGTGACCGCCGCGCTGCCGTCTCCCAGGGATTGAGGACCCCGGCCTGCGGAACCGGCTGTGAGTCTGAAATAGAGAGACTCAAAAAGCATGGAAGACGCGGTGGCCACCGCTATGGTCGATATCGCCTGGACGCCGAAAAAATACATTCCCGCCAATGCGGTAGGCACAAGGGCGAAAATGACGGAAAACATAAGCCCGCGCACGGACTCCTCGGCCCTGATATGCGGCGATGGGGTCAACAGAAACAGCATTGGTTCTTTATCTTTTTCCATTAGTCAAGCCTTTTTCTTTTTTTTGTGTATCTCCGACTTCAGGCCCCGTATGAACTGGACCAGGGGACGGTGCGCCGGGCACGTATATGAGCATATACCGCATTCTATGCAGTCCATTAGGTTCCACGAATGCGCAGCATCAACCATTCCCCGCTCGTAGTATATGCCGTACAGGTTCGGGGTTATGCCCATTGGACAGCTATCAATGCACCTCCCGCAGCGGATGCAGGCTAGATAATCGCTGTCCGCCCTTGCCGAACCCTTTGAAAACACCAGTATAGCGGAGGTCCCTTTTATCACCGGGACCTTCAAGGTATGCTGGGCGGTTCCCATCATGGGGCCGCCGACTATGACCTTTTCCGGCTCTCCGGCGAACCCTCCGCAGTTTTGAATCATGAAATCGAGGCTCGTCCCTATCCGCGCCAGGAGATTTTTTGGCTCCTTCACGCCGCTCCCGGTCACGGTAACGACCCTCTCGATCAGTGGCCTGCCGTGCCTGGCCGCGTTATAAATGGCGTGGGCTGTCCCGACATTGTTCACCACCACGCCCACATCCATTGGCAGGCCGCCTGACGGGATTTCCCTGTTCACGATGGATTTTATGAGCTGTTTTTCAGCGCCTTGAGGATATTTAATGTCAAGAGGCGCAACCTCGATATCCATATTTTGGGATTTAAGATTTGAGATTTGAGATTTGAGGATGGATATTGCGTCCGGCTTGTTTTTCTCTATGCCGATAAATGCCTTCCTGACCGAAAGGGCCTTCATGATGATTTTCAGCCCCTCGATTATCTCCGAGGGCTTCTCAACCATCAGCCTGTGGTCGGACGTAATAAAGGGCTCGCATTCCGCGCCGTTCAGTATAACGTATTCGATCTTCTTGTCCTTGGGCGGCGACAGCTTTACATGGGTCGGGAACTGCGCGCCTCCCAGGCCGACTATGCCTGCGTTAAGCACAATCGCCCGCAATTTTTCAGGATCAATGTACAAGTAATCCCCGGTCCCGGCTATACCGTCAGCCCATTCGTCCTTGCCGTCGGATTCAATGGTTATCGCCGGAACATTATTTCCTGACGGGTGCGGCTGGGGCGAGATATCCACCACCTTGCCGGATATGGAGGCATGGACCGTCGAGGTGATAAAGGATTTTCCCTCTCCGATCTTTTGCCCCTTTTTCACCAGGTCGCCTGACTTTACCAAGGGCTCGCAGATCGCCCCTGTATGCTGGCTCAGTGGTATAACCACCTTGCCCGGCAGGGGGCAGGTCTGGGTCGGGAGACCGTTTGTTCCATCTTTTTCCTCAGGCAGATGGACCCCTCCCCTGAAGGCTATTTTCTGGAATAAGGACATTATATTACGTTTTCAGAAATTCGCGTTTTCCGCGCAAGTTTTTCAACTGGCCGCAGCCATGCCGTATTGCTGGCCAAACTTTAAATTTTAGAACCGTCTATTATACGTGGAAATCAGCAAATATCAAATAATGACCGGGGCAGGATCAGGGTGAATTTGTTCTTTTCCCTATCTCACTGATATATTAAGAGAGAACCATCGACTCCTGAACATTGAACCGCGAATGGGGTATAGTGTTCTTCATTAGCGTCTAATCCTGGAGGACAGTATGGACATTAAACAAATCTTTGTTCGTCCTGCTCAACGATGCGAAGAGAGCCGTTACC
>JACRGO010000102.1 GCA_016212295.1 Nitrospinota bacterium
ATCACCTTTGTCCCCGGCGGGGTGACGGAGACCCCCACCAAGGAAAAGGTTGCGGCCTGGAAGGAACGGTTCGTAAGGCTGCGGTCCTTTGTGAATGACGTCTGGCTCAAGGACGTGGAGGCAGTTGCGAAATATTATCCCGATTACGCAAAGATCGGGAACGGCGCCCCGGATTTTATGAGTTTCGGCGTGTTTGAACTGGACAACGCCGACGCCAGGCATTTTTACCGCCGGGGGGCCTTTATGGACGGGAAGGTCGAGGATCTGGACCTGGCCAAGATCACGGAAGACGTGGCCCACTCCTGGCAGGAGGGGAAGGACGGCAAGCATCCCTTTGACCCGGACACCAAGACCGCCAACCCTGACAAGAAGGGCGGGTACAGCTTCATCACGTCGGCGAAATACAAGGGAAGGCCCGTGGAAGTGGGCTCCTTCGCCCGGTTGAAGGTGTCAGGGCAGATGCAGGGAAACGCATCAGTGCTGAACCGCCATCTCTCCCGCGTCCTGGAGGCGCGGCATCTCCTTCCCGCCCTCGATGAATGGGTGGGCCAACTGAAACTGGGGGAATCGGGGATGATCGCCCAGATGCCGGTTCCCAAGGAGGGGATGAGTTATGGACTCTCGGAAGCGCCGCGAGGCGCCTGCGGACACTGGATGAAAGTGGAGAACCACAAAATCTCCCACTGGCAGACCATCCCGGCCACCAACTGGAACGGCTCCCCCAGGGACGCCAAGGGAAATCCAGGACCCTTTGAGCTGGCCTTGCTGAATACTCCTATCGCCAACCCAGATACCCCAGTGGAGGCGATGCGGGTAATACGCTCCTTTGATCCCTGCATGGCCTGCTCGGTCCACGTGATAACGCCCCAAGGGGACCTGAAAAAGTTCGTGGCGGTCCCTTGAGGAAGATACTGGTTCTGGGAATCGGGAATCTGGTCCAGTCCGACGACGGTTTTGGCGTCCATGTCATCCGGGAATTGCTGAAGGAAAAAGATATTCTTCCTCCCCATGTGGAGTTGCTGGACGCTGGCACCTCCCTGACGAGCCGGTTGGGGGACTTGGCCGAGGCGGACAAGATTATATGCGTGGACGTGGCGGATGGGGGCGAGGCGCCGGGGACCGTGTACCGCTTCCGCCCGGAGGATATCGTTTACCAAAAAAGTAAATTTCACCACGCCCACAAGATATCCCTGTTCGATGCCCTGGACATGGTTCAATGCATGACGCAAAAACGGCCTGAAACCGTGATCATAGCGGTCCAGCCCGAGGACATCCAATGGGGGACGTCTCTTTCCCCTACGCTCCAAGGGCGGATTCCAACTGTTGTGGAGATGATCAGACGGGAATGGGAGGGAGATTATAAAAGGCAATGATTCACCGCTCGATTGAATTCTTGACGTCGAGGAATTTAAAGATATTTTGTTTCACGCAAAGCTCGCCAAGAGCGCAAGGGAAATTTTGAAATTGAGATTGAAGAAGAAACGTAACTATTCAGCGTTTTTTCCTATTCCCCAAAGGGGATATTTATTTCAGCCCAGGGTTGCCGAAGGCTACCCTGGGTTCCGAAAACAATATCCATCTTTCCCCGGAGGGGATATATAAAATTCTAAAATGCATTATTTATGTATCCCCTCTGGGGAAAAATATTTTGTGGATTTCCCATACCCAGGGTAGCCTTCGGCAACCCTGGGCTATAATATGTAACCCCTTCGGGGTAGAATTGAATGAATTTTTTATAAAAAGACGCTGAATAGTTACGAAGAAACAATATAAACTGGAGAAGCTTTATGACCAAAAAGGCTATGCGTTGTTTTCTGTATTTTTTTTATTTTTTTCTTTTTTTCATGGTCTGTGTGTTGCCGTCTTACGCGGATGAAGACCGGGTTAAGGCGGAGTTGGGCGACAAAAGCCCGCTGGCCAACCCCTTGAAATCCGCCTTGGGGGAGGCGGAATACGACAAGGCGGTAAAATCAGGCGGATATTCATATTCCGGCAACCTCAAATGCCGCCTGTGTCATCGGGATTTTTTCATGGGGAGAAAAAAGGACCCGCACGAGCACACGTTCAAATCGAGGGTGGAAACCGGCCATCCCGAAGAGCCCCGGTGTCTCGCGTGCCACACCACGGGATACGGCGTGGCGACGGGGTTCTCCAGCATCAAGGAGACCCCGAAGCTGGCGGACGTCCAGTGCGAGGGGTGTCATGGACCCGGCAGCAAGCATAACGAGCTTGGCGCGAAAGGCGGCTTTCTGGCGGGAAAGGACCACCCGGAGATTCTTAAGAAAATGTGCCAGGCCTGCCACAACGCCCGGTGGAATAAATCATTCAGCAACTTAGATACTGCGTACGAGGCTTACAGGAACGCCGAGGCGGCAGCGGCAAGTAAATAGAAAAGATAGTCATTGGTCACCGGCAAAGCCGGAAGGGTTCACGGTTTCCGGTTCACGGTTTTAAGAACTGTCAACTGGGAACCGTCAACCGGAAACGATTACTTTTTTATCTACGCAAAAAACGTATATCTTGTGTATATAGAGTTTAACGACCAATGACTAATGACCAATGACTCAATGACCCAATGACTAATGACCCCAATGACCACTTAAGGAGAACAACGATGAAAAAAATATTTCTTTTTTCCCATGTGCTGGCCTGTGTTTTGTCCCTTACCGTGTCCGCGTCCGCAGGGGAATCTTCCATTGCCAAGCCCGAGAAAGGCTCGGCCTTGTCAACTTCCAAGGATTGCGGGGAATGCCACAAGAGGATTCATCAGGAGTGGAGCGGCACCATGCACGCCAGTTCCACCCCGGAAAAGGACCCCCTGGTCAAGGCCTTTTACGGCTATCTGGCGGCGGAGAAATTCGACGTGAAAAAATGCGACAAATGCCATGTCCCCTTTCGCGCCCTATACCCCGATGAAGACAATAAGGACCTTTCCCAGGAAGGGGTCAACTGCGTTTTCTGCCATTCGGTCCACGGCAAGGCCGACTCCGGCAAACAGGGAATCGATTATTATAAACTGGACTTCCTGAAATCCGTCACCGGCCCAAGCCAGGGAGACGCGAAAAAGGCGGCCCATGACGCCCAATTCATCGGACTGTTCAGACACGTGGATATATGCTCCGGCTGCCATCAGAGCGGCGAGGCGGATTACTACCACGCCGGGGAGTCCCAGGCCGTGTGCCAGCAATGCCACATGCCCACCAAGCAGAAGGAAACAGTCGCCGAGGACGGGAAGGTGAGGGACAAGGTCTACCGCCACCTGTTCGAGGGAGGGCATTCGGAGGATTTATTGAGCATGGCCGCGATTATTTCCGGAGAGGCCAAGAAGTCTGGCGGCAAGACCTCGGTAAAGCTCTCCCTGGAAAACTCCGCCCTCCACCCCATTCCGGGCGGATTCCCCCTCCGGGCCATCTATGTGAAGCTCACCGGACTGGACGCCAAGGGCAAAGAGGTGTGGTCCAACTACGCCAAGGACCCCAGGAAAGAAGACCCTAAAGGTTATTTCGCCCTGGCCTTCCCCGAGGCAGAAGAGGTTTACGCCCATTACGCCAAGGAGATCAAACCCTCCGGCGACACCCGGATCAAGGCCACTGAAGCTAAGGAACTGGCGTATGAGATCCCCTCGGACAAGGTGGAAAGCGTCCGGGTCCGACTCTTCTACCGTCCGCTTCCGGAAACCGTTCTCAAGAAATTGCGCATTGATCCTGGGCTAGCCCCCGAAACGCTGATGATGGAAGAGACCATAGCGGTGGCGAAGTAAGCCATAGTAATCGTTTCCGGTTGACGGTTAACAGTTCTTAAAACCGTGAACCGGAAACCGTGAACGGTGAACCCTTTTATCAATGACAAATGACTATTGACCAATGACCATTGCCTTATGCTCAATAAGGATGAATGCTCGGAGGCCATCGCGGAGGTTTTTATGTTGATCCGCATAAGACACCGGAATAAATTCTGGCATGGGACGTAAGTAACTGAATTTCAATGGATTATCTGGCCGTCAGCCGTTGAATCAACGGCATGTTATGCGGACAGGAAATCGAAGTTCCGCATCTTATGCGGATCGGTTTAATTATTGTTAGGGCTATGATTATGGGACAGGAATTAAATAACATAGAGCGGATGTACGATACTGTAGCAAAAGAATATTCGGAAACATTCTCTCGTGAACACGAAAAGAAACCGAAAGACCGAGAAATACTCCACAGATTCTCGCAAGAGATCGGGGACAGAAAGCCGGTCTGGGATTTCGGCTGTGGTCCCGGTCAAACTGCAAAATACCTGAAAAACCTTGGTATTGAAATCTCAGGGCTGGATCTGTCAGAAAAAATTATAGAACAGGCAAGAATAATTCACCCAGAGATACACTTCCGAAAGGGAAATATTCTTGGGCTCGAATTTGAAAATGACTCAATAGCTGGTGTTGTAGCTTTCTACGCTATAGTTCACTTCACAGAAGAACAAGTAGGGATAGCATTCCGTGAAGTATTTCGTGTATTACAGCCGGGTGGAATATTCCTTCTCACGTACCACATTGGTGAGGATGCAATCCACTTAGACGAGTTTCTCGGCAAGAGAATCGACATAAACTTCATGTTTTTCACTACTGATTTTATTTTCAGTTGTCTAAAGGACAGTGGATTTGAAAAGATAGAGATAATCGAGAAAGAACCATATGCCGGGGTGGAGTACGAAAGCCGAAGGGCTTATGTGTTTGCGATAAAGCCCGTCATGCAAAAATCGCCCTAACAACGGCATGGAGCGGATCGCCGAAAAAGCCTGCTCCCGCTCATGCCGAGCGTTAGGTGACAACAGGTTGCGATATTATAAGGAGTTCTATCCATGCCAATTATTTCCATGTTTTACGGGATCATCATTCGCATGTATCTCCTCGACAGGTGATGCCATGTACTGGGACGTCAAAACCGTTAAACCGTTGCCGGACTATCGTATTTATA
Organism: Nitrospinota bacterium; assembly: GCA_016212295.1. Taxonomy (GTDB): domain Bacteria; phylum Nitrospinota; class Nitrospinia; order JACRGO01; family JACRGO01; genus JACRGO01. The sequence goes on from JACRGO010000102.1 coordinate 4,959, forward strand.
TCGAGATCGAGGATGGGCGAAAGGGTATTTTTGACCTAAAGCCCTATCTTGATTTTGGCGTCTTTCGGGAGCTTCGGGATGTGCATTACTTTAATCAAGTGGGCATCCTGTTCGGGGCAGTCACTTGGCCTCACGAACAAGACATTGCGCCGGAGACTCTGCTCGCCGAAATGGTTCCCCTTGATCCGAATCCCTTCCAAAATGTGAATATGCAAGATTAAGGGAATGGTTTATTGAAAGAGACTGGGATAAGGGTTAACCAATCAGTTCCATGAAAATTGGAGGCGCCTACTATGAGTACGAAAGAGTTGTTGGATGAGGCGATGAAACTAAAAGCTGAGGAGCGATTCGCCTTGGTTGAAGGCCTGATAAAGAGTCTGGATGAGCCGGACAAGAAGCTGGATGAAATCTGGGCTGAGGAAGCGGAGAAGAGACTCAAGGCATATCGCGAAGGAACCCTGGAAGGCGTCCCTATAGAGGAAATCTTCAAGGAAGGATGATGCGCGTCATATTCACCAGAATTGCCCGGCGTGAACTGGAAGACGCGGTCCGTTATTATGAGGCGGAATACTCAGGGCTTGGACGCAGGTTCAAGGAGGAAGTGAGAAAGGCCGCATTACGAATTGCCGAGCATCCTCAAGCATGGTCCATGGAGCGGGGTGATGTCAGGAAGTGCCTCCTTCACAAGTTTCCATACAAGTTGATGTACTCCGTGGAAGAGGATCATATTCTTGTCATCGCGGTAGCCCACCAACACCGGAAACCAGACTACTGGATTGGTAGAGATGAAACATGACAAACCCATCTATCCGGCACCTAAAAGCGGCGCGGTTGATGGGCGGCGTTATGTGAGTCAAATTAAAGGAGATATGAAAAGCGCCGGTAATTAGCAGGTTTCTTGGGATTGTAATTGCAATGTACTGGGACACTCATTTGGAGTGCAATGACCAATGGCCCCATTGTCTGATGCTCAATGAGGATGAATGCTCGGAGGCCATCGCGGAGGTTTTTATGCCGATCCGGAATAAATCATGGCGTGGCCCTAACTAACTGAAATTTATGGGTTATCGTGGCGTTGGCTATTGAATCAACGGCGCCACGTGGCAGTGATGGTGAAACTCTTGAAGGAGCACAAGCGCTCAAACATATCGGCGCCTAACAAGGCATAAAATGAAAATCTATATATTGAAAGGAATGTTAGATGAAGGTCGAAGACATTGAAACCCAAATTATGAAGCTCGATTTAAAAGACCGTTCGATCCTTGCAAAATGGATAGTCGAAAGCCTCGACGATCTGTCAGAAGCGGAAATAGAAGCTTTGTGGGCTGAGGAGGCGGAACGCCGATTGGATGAGTTGGAACAAGGGAAAGTAACTGAGATTCCAGCCGAGGATACGCTTCGTCGAGCGAGAGCGAATGTTTCATGAAGCGGATTACGTTCCATCCAGACGCTGACGTGGAGGTGGCTGAAGCGGTAGAGTATTATGAGAGCCGCTCCAAGGGTCTTGGTTCTGAGTTGCTTGACGAGATCAAGCGAGCTCTCCACCAAATATCCTCGAATCCTGACGTTTGTCAACGGATCGGGAGGCGAGTTCGCCGGAAGCTTTTGTGGAGGTTTCCTTACAATCTTCTCTATGCTGTTTACCCAGAGAGAATCCGAATAGTAGCATTCGCTCACCAGAAGCGGCGTCCATACTACTGGCGAAAGCGACAAAAGCACACCGGCAAATAAAAATGCATAGAAGTGGTTTCATAACCCCATTTATAATTGGAAACTCATTGATTTTAAAGCAATTTAATCGCTCGGCCAGGGAGATGAAAGATGGCGGAATACGGTGAGTGGAATCGCAAAGGGGCAACCCATACCTCAGAATACTGCGAGGCCAACTGGAGAAGTACATTGATGAGCAGCTTGGAACGGATCGTTTACGGACGGGCAAAAACCAAACCGAGCTTCGGAGGATCAAGAAGGAAATGGCCGGCTTGAAGAAGAGACTCGATGAACTCCAAGCCCGGAAAACAGAACTTGAGAAAGAAATGAAGAAATAGGAGATCGAACAAGGCAATCCAGCGTTAACGCTACAAGGGGAGCATCGACAGAATGGCAAAGATTAGAAAGAAGCTCACCGCCGAACAGAAGCGTGCCAGAAAAGAGGCTAAAGCAGAAAGGCGGAAGAAGTATCAGTGGGTCTTCATGAATGGAAAGCAAGTCAGGGTCAAGAGACCCCCAACGATAGACGGGATGAATGTTGACGAATATATTTTACGAAATGCTGATCCAATATGGCTGCACCAGAATGAAATGTGGGAGGATATTCCCACAAAAGACGCGGGTTAACCACGAAGCACGCGAAAAAATTTTATTCAAGGAGGAATGTTTTGCCATTTGAAAGAATCATTTTATATTTTTTCGTGTATTTCGTGGTTAATAATAAATCACCAGAGTATTAATGAATAAGGCGTCGCGGCAAGCCCATGGAAATTATACTGCGGTTAAAATTTTTTCCTTTAAATTCCCCTCTTGAGAGGGGTGGCCGAAGGCCGGGGTGTGTTAATGCTTATTTCAAGACAACTTCTAAACTTCAAGAAGCTTAAGCCCCTGAAAGCCTATTTTGAAAAGGAGCCTTCAGCCATTCTCGCCTTTCTGTTCGGCTCCCATTCAAGGGGACTTGAAATGGAGGGGTCGGATTTCGATATCGCGGTTTTTCTGAAGGACAAGGGAAGCGGCAGGATCGGGCTTGATGTGGCGGGCATTGTTGAAAAAGAGGTTGATCTTGTCCGCCTGAACGAAGCGCCCGCGACTCTTATCTCAAATGTCATAAAAACGGGAATCCCCTTGGCCATCAAGGACCGGAAGCTGTATTGGGACCTCTACCTGAAGGCAAGTATGGAATCCGAGGACTTCCTGGGTTTCATGGAGGATTTCTGGAGAATTTACAAGAGGTCAAAATCCCTGATACCGGAGGATAAGAAGACTCGCGGGATTCGCCGGAATAAAAAATATCCTTGCCCATGAATATTTGGATGTCCTTTATGATAGAATTAAAAAATTCATCAACGGCTCCCCAAGGATTTATAAAAAGATCTTCAAATTTCTGGAAAAATATTTACGGTGAATCTATCGCCCTTCGGGCGGACTTTAAAGTGTCATTGGTCAATAGTCATTAGGGCGCCTTTCTGCTTATCAATGACTAATGACTATTGACCAATGACTACTGCCTTATGCCGATAGTATGCAACTGTTTGGTTCATAAGCGAAAAAAATGGACATTGCTAAACGGTAATTAAATAATGGAATTCTTTAAAAAACACAACATCACCATCCTCTGCCTCACTCTCATTATCTGTCTCTCTTCCCTGGCCACGTATAACTATTTCCACCAAAAGGAAATCCTCCTCCAGCAGTTGAACGTGGACACCGACAACATCGTCAAGTCGGTCTCCTCCAGCATTTCCAAGTTCACGGCCATCAAGGACCTGATGAACATCCAGGACCTGATCAAAAACATCTCCATGAAGCTGGACATCTTCGAGTTCCGCTACATGGACAAAAACGGGACCATCCTGAATTCCATGTTCAAGGAAGAGATCGGGCAGAAATTCGAGCGCCCCAATTTCGACATCACGGACAAAAAGAGCCTGGGAAAGTTTTATGAGGACGAGCGGGACATGACCAAGGTCCTCGCGGTCTCTTATCCGGTCAACCGGGGCGAGGAAATTGTGGGCATCATCGACCTGGCCGTGGACATCTCGGAGTTTAACAGCGCCTCCAGGGAGGTCAGGGAGACGGCCCTCAGGCGGATGGAAACGGACGTAACCAACCTCGTGAACTCCGTGGCCAGCTCGGTCCTTACCAGCCTTTCCATCTTCGAAACCGTGGACTTCCTCGACTTCCTGGCCAACTTCGTGAAATCCACGGAGAACATCGTGGAGGTGGCCTTGCTGGATAAAGACGGCAAGGTCCTGGTCAGCAGCAATCCGGACAGGGCTGGCAAGGATTTAGGCAAAAAGCTCGCGGAGCCGCAAAAGGGCTTCCTCACGGAAAAAGGACGGGACGCGTACAGGATTATCGATCACGTGAATCCCGCGAATCCCGACGGCATCCATCTGATGCTCCTTATGGACGCCACCTCGTATGTGTCCAATGTCCGGCAGCTCCTCGTCACGGCCATCGCCACGTCCCTTTTCACCATCCTTTTCGCCCTGACCATCGCGTATTCCATCTACCTAATAAACCTGGATAGGGTCAAACAAGAAAACGTCCGGTTGGAGCAAAAAGTTGAAAAACGAACAGAGGAACTAAAGGAGATGAATGAACATCTCAAGGAAGAGGTGGGCGAACGCAAGAAGGTTGAGGCGGCCTTGCTGGTGGCCAAAAAGGGGGCGGAATCCGCCAGCCAGGCCAAGTCCACCTTTCTCGCGAACATGAGCCATGAAATCCGCACCCCCATGAACGCCATCCTGGGATACGCCCAGATCATGAAACGGAACCCGGAACTGGGCAGGGAGTTGTGGAAGGACCTGGACGCGATAGAAAGGAGCGGCAATCACCTCCTGGCCTTGATAAACGATATCCTGGACATTTCAAAAATCGAGGCCGGGCGAATGGAATTGAAAAACTCCGACTTCGATCTCACGGAATGCCTCAGGGACATCTCCAGTATGTTCAAGGTCCGCTGCGACGCCAAGGGGCTGGAATGGCGGGACGAGGGTATCGAGGAAGGGGGACTATTGTTTGTGCATGGAGATGAGGGCAAGTTGCGCCAGGTATTGATAAATCTTCTGGGCAACGCCGTGAAATTCACGGACTCTGGATGTACGCTTCTGAGGTTCACTCCGAAAGGAGAGGAACGCTATCTGTTCGAGTCCATCGATACCGGCGCAGGAATTCCCTTCACGTCCCGGAAATCGATTTTCGATCCATTCCAGCAAGACGAGCAGGGGCATCAGAAAGGTGGCACCGGCCTGGGGCTTGCCATCTCCAGCAAGCAGGTGGAACTTATGGGAGGGAAGCTGGAAGTGGAGTCCGAGCCGGGCGAGGGGTCGCGTTTTTTCTTCACGCTGCGCCTGGAACCGGCGAAAGGGGAAATAATGCCCCGCATGGAGGCAAGGAAAGTCGTCCGGCTCGCTAAGGGGAGCCGGGTAACTGCGCTGGTGGTGGACGACAACCAATTGAACCGTGACGTGTTGTCCAAAATGTTGTCCTGCATCGGCGTCGGCGTCCTGGAGGCGGAAAGCGGCCTGGCCGCCCTGGACCTTGCCCGGAAAAACGCCCCTGATATAGTGTTCATGGATTACCGGATGCCTGGGATGAACGGGGACGAGGCAATAAGGCACATCAAGCTTGAGTTCGGAAAAAAGATCAAGACGGTGATTGTTTCCGCATCCGTCTACGACCACGAACGCGAAATTTTCCAAAAGGCCGGATGCGACCACATGCTGCCCAAACCCTTTCGCGCGGACGAGATTTTTAACTGCCTGGCCGATCTTTTAAAGGTTGAGTTTGAATACGAAGGTAAAGAGACCCGGGCCGCAATGGAGGCATCCGGGACAGGCCGTCCCGATTTTTCACTAATTAAACTTCCGGCGGATATGGCAGCGCGTTTGAAGGAAGCGGCGGAGCTTTATGAAATCACGAAAATAGAAAAGGCCCTGGAGGAGATAAAGGACCTTGGGCCGGAGGAGGCCAAGTTCGCCTCTTGCCTCGGTGAACTGGTTGGAAGCTATAATATGGAAGGGGTGTTGGAGGAGCTAAATAGAATATGAGACGGGAGCATGCCCAGGTAGCACAGCCGTCCCGGCTGCTTTTTGCCTGCCTGTGCGAAGCAATCAGACAGGCGGGCGGGACGCGCTATGAGGCGCATTGACAATCCGCGAAATTTTCGATACATTTGGCATTACTGCGATACAATTGGAGGCATGAAATGCCACTAAGCTTGAGAATTCCTCCTGGAAAAGAAAAGTTGTTGCGAAAGGCCGCTGCAAAGGCCGGCAAGACAAAGACCGCCTTTATTCTTGATGCCCTGGACGAAAAACTCGGCTTAGGCAAGAACCGGGAAAAAGAAGTCCGAAGCCTTGGGGGTTGGATGAGCCATGAGGAAGCGCGGGAACTAAGGGATTCGGTTAACGTATTTAACAAATAGAGTCAGCCATATTTAAAAATGAAGAATAATTCCTTGAATTTATCCACGATGAAGGTATTGCTGGTGGACGATACCCCGGCGAATATCGATGTTTTAAGAAAGACGCTTCAGCCGGAAGGGTATGAAATCTCCATTGCTCCTAACGGGAAAATCGCCTTGAGCATAGTGGACCGGGTTTTGCCCGACCTCATCCTGCTGGATGTCATGATGCCGGAGTTGGATGGATTCGAGACATGCCGCCGTCTGAAAGCGAAGGACCTTGCCAGGGACATCCCCGTTATTTTCATAACGGCGAAAACCGAGACCGAGGACATCGTAAAGGGTTTCACCTTGGGGGGAGTGGACTACATCGCCAAGCCCTTCCGCCAGGAGGAAGTGTGCGCCAGGGTAAGGACCCATCTGCAACTGAGGGCCTCCATGAAGCAGGTGGAAGCGCAGAGGAACCAGTTGGAAGAGCAGAATAAAAAGCTGGCCGAGTTGAATGCCCTGAAGAATAAATTCATCGGGATCGCGGCCCATGACATCAGGAACCCCTTGACAGGCATGCTGGGGTTTTCGCAATTATTGATGGATTATAGCAATGAGTTGCCGGCAGCGGATAGAACGCAATATATAAAATTAATCCACTCTTCCAGTGAAAAAATGCTGGCCCTGGTGAACAACATACTGGATATTTCGGTCATTGAAAGCGGAAATTTGAAATTGGTGGTGAGGCCCGATTCCCTGGAGGAATTGTGCAGGGAAAGGGTCCATATTTTTGATTTCAACGCCAGGAATAAAAACATTTCCCTCCAGCCGTCCATAAAGGAAATCGGGGCCCTCCCCTTTGACAAACACCATGTCTCGCAGGTCTTCGACAACCTGATAAGCAACGCCATCAAGTTTTCTCCACAAGGCTCCAATGTCCACATCTCCGTGGAAAAGGACGGGAACGCGGCCAAGGTGAGCGTCCGGGATGAAGGCCCTGGACTCTCTGAGGACGACAAGGCCAGACTTTTCGGGGCATTTCAAAAATTGAGCGCGAGGCCCACCGGAGGGGAAAAAAGCACCGGCCTGGGTCTGGCCATAGTTAAAAAGATAGTGGAGGCGCATGGAGGGGCCATGTCCGTTGAAAGCAAGCTTGGCTCCGGCACAACGTTCAGTTTTTCCTTGCCGATGAAATAAAAGACTTTTTAAACCACGAAGCGCGCGAAAATCACGAAGGAAAAGTTCTTTTTTTTGTTTCTTTGTGTGCTTCGTGAACTTCGTGGCTGATAATCTTTGTCACCCTGCTTGTCGAAGGGTGTTTCATAAGTGCAATCTGTGGTTCCTAAGCCTTTGTTTTGTATAATAAAACTTTGAAATTCCGATACATTTAAACCATGGAATTCTTTAAAAAACACAACATCACAATCCTGTGCCTCACTCTCATTATCTGTCTCTCTTCCCTGGCCACGTATAACTATTTCCACCAAAAGGAAATCCTCCTCCAGCAGTTGAACGTGGACACGGACAATATCGTCAAGTCGGTCTCCTCCAGCATTTCCAAGTTCACGGCCATCAAGGACCTTATGAACATCCAGGACCTGATCAAGAACATCTCCCTGAAGCTGGACATCTTCGAGTTCCGCTACATGGACAAGGACGGGACCATCCTGAACTCCATGTTCAAGGAGGAGATCGGGCAGAAATTCGAGCGCCCCAATTTCGACATCACGGACAAAAAGAGCCTGGGAAAGTTTTATGAGGACGAGCGGGACATGACCAAGGTCCTCGCGGTCTCCTATCCGGTCAACCGGGGCGAGGAAATTGTGGGCATCATCGACCTGGCCGTGGATATATCGGAGTTTAACAGCGCCTCCAGGGAGGTCAGGGAGACGGCCCTCAGGCGGATGGAAACGGACGTCACCAACCTCGTGAACTCCGTGGCCAGCTCGGTCCTTACCAGCCTTTCCATCTTCGAGACCGTGGACTTCCTCGATTTCCTGGCCAACTTCGTGAAATCCACGGAGAACATAGTGGAGGTGGCCTTGCTGGATAAAGACGGCAAGGTCCTGGTCAGCAGCAATCCGGACAGGGCTGGCAAGGATTTAGGCAAAAAGCTCGCGGAGCCGCAGCGGGGGTTCCTTACGGAAAAGGGAAGGGACGCGTACAGGATTATCGACCTCGTGAATCCATCGAAATCCGACGGCATCCATCTGATGCTCCTTATGGACGCCACCTCCTATGTATCCAATGTGCGCCAGCTCCTCGTCACGGCCATCGCCACGTCCCTCTTCACCATCCTTTTCGCCCTGACCATCGCGTATTCCATTTACAGGATCAACCTGGAACGGGCCAAGAAGGAAAACGCCAGACTGGAGTCCAAGGTCAGGGAGCGGACCAAGGAAATCGGCGACATCCTGGACAACGTGGGCCAGGGCATCCTGACCGTTTCAGAGGACTTGATCGTGAACCCGGAATACTCCCTGATCTCCGAGAAAATTTTCGAGAAAAAACCGGCCGGAGAGCCGCTGGCCGGGCTTTTGTACCAAACCGGTGAAGGCGTGAAATCCTTCATTGACTGGGCCAAACTTTTTTTTGATCCGAATAAGCTGATCAGCGTGGATGGGATTATTGAAATCGCTGAAAAGGAAATGAAAATAAAGGCAGGAAATAAAATCAAGACCCTTCATGTGGAGTATCGCCCGATTTATGGGGAGGACGCCAAAACCGTTAAAAAAATCATGGCGGTGCTTACGGACATTACCTCTCAAAAGGAGATGGAAGCCAAAAGCGCCAGGGAGAGGGAGGAGCACGAGCAGGTGGTCAAGATACTGAGAGACCAGGATTCCTTCTTCTCTTTCCTGGAGGAGTCCAGGAAAATAATCAGCGAGGCGGAGGCCATCCTCGGAGAGCTTTTAGAGAAACAGGAAAACCATGACCCTCTGGTTAACCAGCTTTTTCGCGGCATGCACACCATCAAGGGAACAGCGGCGGTTTTTTCCATCAGGCATGTTTCCTCCCTGGCCCACGAGATTGAAAACCATTTCAATGAAATACGCCAAAGGAAAAGAGAGGTTTCCCCTGAACTGGTCAAGGAGTTGAGGGAGCAATTGCAAAGACTTTTTGACGGGCTGGAAGGAGTGGTTGCGACCCTGGCACAACTTGTGGGCGGGGCCTTCGGCGCGGGGCATAAGGTGGTCAAAATCAAGGAGGAAAAAATTCATGCCTTTCAGCAAATGCTGGAAACAATGGATGGCCTGCGGGAAGCGCGTCCGCTGATTCTCAGGAGTTTCAAGGAACTGATGAAAGTCCCCATAGGGAGGGCCTTTCGTAAATTCCCGGACATGGCGAAAACCACCGCCGAAAAACTTGGCAAGGAAGTTCAGCTTGAAATTAGAGGCGGAGACCTTGAGATAGAAAAGGAACTCGAAGGCGTCCTCGCCGCCCCGATGATGCACATAATAAGAAACTCAGTTGACCACGGTATCGAGGACCCCTCCGACAGGGCCATGCTGGAAAAGCCCGAGAAAGGTTCGGTTATTGTGGAGTGCGGCAGGGAAAACGGCCATATAGTGGTAAGGGTCAAGGATGACGGGAAGGGGATCGATCCTGATGAGATAAAAAAAGTGGCGGTAAGAAAGGGCTTTATTTCCGAGGCGGAAGTCGCCTCTCTTTCGGATCATGAGGCCATTTGCCTGATCTTTCACCCGGGCTTCAGCTCCAAGGAGGAGGCCACTGACCTGTCCGGCAGGGGGGTTGGGATGGACGTTGTGAAAACAGAGGTCGAAAAAATCGGAGGTTCCGTGGAGCTCGCAAGCGAGGTCCTGAAAGGCTCCACCATTACGTTGAGGCTTCCCGAGCATATAAGAACCTAAAACGCAGCTTCCCTTATCTTTTACAAAATCTCTTCACGTGGAAAACTGGAGAATGATCTCGGAAAAGCGGTTTGAAATTTCCTGAATGTTCCTTGAAGCCTCCATGACCTTGCCGGCCTGCTCCACTTCCACATTTGAATTTTCCTTGGTCTTCTCGATGTTGCTGATGATTTCCTTGACCCCCCTTGAGGCCCTTTCCAGATTGCCGGCTATTTCATTGGTGGTTGCGTATTGCTCCTCAACGGCCCCGGCTATGCTGGTGGAATAGTCGTTGATCTTGTTCATCACCTCACGTATCTCCTGGGTCCCCTTCCTGGTCTCGGCGCTGTCCTGGAAAATGGTCTCAACGTTTTGAGTGATATCGTCAGTGGCCGCGGTGGTCTCGCGCGAGAGGTCCTTGACCTCCTTGGCCACCACCGCGAAGCCCTTTCCGGCGTCTCCGGCCCTCGCGGCCTCGATTGTGGCGTTCAGGGCCAGTAGGTTGGTCTGCTTTGCTATGGCCGAGATGGAGCGTATCACCTTATCGATTTTCTTGGATGACTCCTCAAAGCGGGCGACGATCCTGCTGGTCTTTTCAGTGGTGGCCACCGCGGATGAAACTATATTGGCGGCTTGAGAGGCGTTCTTTGAAATGTCATTGATGCTAAGGGTAACCTGTTTGGATGAGTCCGCTATTGACTCAATATTCGCCCCCACCTGGGAAGAGAATTCGGCCATTTCCTTTATGTATCCGTTGGTGGACTCCACGGATTTCGCCACTGCCTCGGCGTCGGTCTCAAGGCCCACGGCCTGCCCGGCAAGGTCCGTGAATACCCCCATCATGGCCTCGATTTTGGACACAAGCATATCCAGGAAGGCATTATACGCCTCCTTGATTTTTTCAAACTCGGGGTCCACGGTCGACGCCGTGATTCTTTTCGTCAAGTCCCCTGCCGAAGCCGCCTGAAGCGACAAGAGAAATTCCTCTATAAAGGCATTTTCAGGCCCTGGGTTAGTATCGCTCATAAACGCGTCCTTTCACTATTATTTTGGCGAAAAATCCATTACAGGTTGACGCCGTACTTCTTTGCCGCCATCTTCGCGGCGATCTTCACCACCGGCAGGCCGGACAGGTTCTTGAAGAATTCGTGCAGGGCCGCCATTGGATCGGCCTTCGTGCCTTGCACGGAAAACGACCCGTCAACGTGTATCCCGCTCTGGTCGCAGATGGATTTCAATTTATCATGGTCTTTCGTGAGTTTTGTTCCGTCCGTTAAGACCGCTTGAATAATATCCCTAGGACTCATGTGATTAGTCTCCCGTTTAATTTTTTTTAAAGAGTGATTCCGTTCTTCGCAGCCAGCCTGTCTATCTCTCCACCCACCTCAAGCTGATGGGCCGCTTGCAGGTATGCAGGAATAAATTCCTTTTTTATAAGGCAGCCATGCTGGGGAGCGATCAGATTGATCCCGTGGCTCCTGTCCAATTGCTCGATTCTTTTGAGGGCGTACTCCAAGGCCCTCTTGGACCCAAGATACTGGCCAAGGAAGGTGGTCAGTTGCATCGGATAAAAATCCCCGGCGTATACGTCATTTTCGCCGGTAAACCCGCCGAAGGCGTCAGAGGAAAAAAGGGTCTTTGTCTGTATGTCATACGTGACCATGCTCCCGATGAAATGGCAATAGGGAGTCATGGCGAAGACCAGGGTCCTGCCGTTTCCGAAAGACAAAGTTTCTCCCTCATCCACCGGGGTGACGTCATGGACGCAGCCGTAATGCTGCACCAGGATTTGCGCTTCCAGTGGGGCGTGGATTTCCACGTCCTTATGAATCAGTTTTTCAAATAGGGGCATGGCCGCGCACAGATCCGGGTCCTGGTGCTGGACGATCATGTGCTTTATTTTTTTCGGGTCTATAACCGATTTGACCTTGCGCAGAATTACCTCAAAAAAGGCGGGCTTGGCTGAACCGGGGTCCAGCAGCACTGCCTCATCTCCATCCACTATTAGATAGGGGATATTTGAAAAACTGAAATTGGAATCCTGCACGCCCAGATGAAAAATGCCGGGCGCGACTTCTATTGCGTCCTTGTCATTATAACTTTCTGACATGGTCTTTCTCCTTTCCAAAAAAAAGTTAATAAAAAATAGGCACAAAGGGGCAAAGGCACAGAGGCACAAAGTTAGTCCCTTCACCTTTTGCCTTTATGCCTATGTCCCTTTGCCCCTCTGTGCCTCTCCTTTTACTGCATATAATATCTTGTCTTGTCCGCTATTTCGTCCAAGGGGACCGTCTCGTCCGCCAAATTAGCCTCGTTTACAAACCGGGGCATTCCATAGACCACGCATGAATCCTTTTCCTGCGTTATGATGGAGGCGCCTTTTTTCTTCAATTCCATGCACCCGCTCAATCCGTCCTGCCCTATGCCGGTCATGATGATTCCAAGGGTCCGGTTCCCGAAGTTTTCCGCGAGACTTTTAAAAAGCACGTCAACCGAAGGGCGGCAACTGTTAACGGGCGGTCCCTGGTTCAGTTTAATGACCCTTTTCCCGCCATCCTGCTCAACGGCCATGTGAAAGTCCCCTGGCGCGATATACACATGGCCTTGCCGCAATACGTCTCCCTCTTCCGCCTCCTTGACGCTGATAGCGGAAAGGGAGTTCAGCCGTTCAGCCAATTGATGCGTGAATATCGGGGGCATGTGCTGCACCAGCAGAAGGGGACAACGCATGTCCGAGTCCAGTTTAGGTATGAGCCGCGCCAGGGCTTCGGGTCCGCCAGTGGATATTCCCAGTCCAACAACGTCCTTCCGGACTCCCCGTGACGCCGGGGTTTGGGGCCGGACAAACTTTTCAGGACGCGGGGCCGCCTTGGGTAAATCATCGCCTACCAGGCCGTGTATTATGGGGATCAGGGTCTTTTCGATTTCCCTTTGCCCCTCGCTCAAGGAACCCCCGGAGGGCTTGGCCACAAAATCCAGGGCGCCCAGGGACAACGCCTTAAGGGTCTTGTCCGCCCCGTGAACGGTGTGGGAGCTGAACATAATGACCTTGGGATTAACGGACGGGCGAAGCTTCTTCAACTCCTCCAGGGTCCGCAGGCCGTCCATGACCGGCATTTCCAGGTCCAGGATAACAACGTCAGGCGAGAGCTCCCTGATCATTTTAAGGGCCTCCTCGCCGTTCCTGGCCGACCCCGCGACCGTGAACCCTTCTTCCTTTTCCAATTGCCTGGTCAAGGTCAACCGGAAGACGGAGGCGTCATCAACTATCAGAATTTTGGCCGCCATTAGTGCTTTTCAAATTCCTGGACAAGGTGTTGCAGGCTGTTGGCCAGGTCCGTGAGGTCTGTTGCGGACTGTGACGTCTTGCCCGCGCCCTTTGATGTTTCAGTCGCGGCCTCGGCCACGCCTGAAATGTTATTCGAGATCTCATCGATCCCCTTGGCCGCCTGGCCCATGTTGTTGGCGATCTCGCTGCTTGTGACTGACTGCTCCTCCACCGCGCTGGCGATGGTTGAGGAGATGTCGTTCACCTGGCCGATGATGGATGAGATGCTCTCAATGGCGGCAATGGCGTTTTCAGTGTCCTTTTGGATTTTTTCGATCTTTTCCGTGATGTCTTCCGTGGACTTGGCCGTTTCCTTGGCAAGGTCCTTGACTTCGTTCGCCACAACGGCGAACCCCTTGCCCGCGTCACCGGCGCGGGCTGCTTCTATCGTTGCGTTCAAGGCAAGGAGATTGGTCTGCTGGGTGATGGAGCTGATGACCTTTATGACCTTGCCTATTTCGGTTGAGCTTTTCCCCAAGGCCGCGATAATGCCGCTGGCGTTCCGGGCCAGGCTGACCGCCTCCTTGACCACCACGTTGGCCTGTGCGGTGTTTTTGGAAATTTCAGTGATGCTGGCTGACATCCCCTCCATTGAGGTCACCACGGAGTTGATGTTGCCGCTCACTGTCACGCTGGATTGAGACACCGTGTCCGCCTGTGTGGAAGTCTCCTCCGCGCTGCTGGACATGGTAAGGCTCACGTTTTTAAGGGCCTCGGCGGCCTCGCCGAGCCGGACCGTGGTCTTGTATAATTCATCCTTTACCTGTTGGTCGCGCTCCTCCCTTTTTATCTTGTCGGTGATGATTTCCCAGGAGACCATGGGACCGATGAAGTTCCCCTCGTCGTCGTAAACCGCGCTTGCGTTGAGGGACAGCTTTTCGTCGCCCACTGAGATCACGGCCTTTCTGGGGAAGGACTCCCTGTGGTTCTTTAAGAGTCCCCTCTGGAACCTAGGGTCCTTATGGAAGATATCAAAGCTGGCCCCCACTATGTTATCCACCTTGCAGGGGAGCAGGTGTTCTATGGACTTCATTATCTTCCTGCTCTGTGGATTCATGTACACAATGGTGCCGTCCTGGTCCGCCGCCATGAGGTTAAGATTGCAGGTCTCCACCATCTGGCGCATCCGGATGGCCGCTTGTTGTTTTCGTATTGTTTCCGCGAAGCTTTCGTCGGCGTACATGCCGACTTGCAGCTTTTCCAGCTTCTTGAAAAGTTCATCTATGTTCCCCTTGATTATGGAACCGTGCTGCGGAAGGATCCTTTCGATGGGCCCAAGTTTCTTGATTTGGTGCAGCCCGTTCGTGAGGATTTCAGAAGACGGCATGTAGCCGCCGTGAAAGGAGACTATCTTCTCGAAATAGGAATTGTCCGCGTATAGCTCCCAATCGGTTGTGATCCCCCCGAAGAGGTCGGAGGAAAAAACGGACTTGGTCCTCTCGTCATAAGTAACTATGGCGCCGGGAGAGTGCAGGTATGGCGTGTGCGCGAATTTAAGGCTGCGCCCGCCCAGGCGCAGCTTCATGCCTTTTTTGTCCACCTCGTAAAAATTAAAACCGCAGCCGAAATGTTTTATTAAAACGGACATCCTGCTGTGGCAGACTATCACGCAATCCGGGTCAACGTGGGGGCGGAAGGCGTTGACCGCGGAACATACGTCCGGGTCCTGGTGGTGCGCGATGATGTATTTGATGGAGGAGAGTTCCACTATGGAGCTTATCTTTTCCAGAATGCTCTCGGCATAGAGGAGTCCGCCCGGGTCAACCACTGCGCTGTCCCCGTCCTCCACGATCAGGTAAGGATTACAATGGAAGGGATCATCATTTTCCTCCCCGACCCAGTAAATCCCGTTTTCAAGGTCCTTCACAGTGTGGGCGTTCCCAACCGGGGCGCCGTCGTACACCTTGACGGCGAATTCAGGGGTTTCGGATTTTTTGGGCGATTTCGCGGCGGTCTTTTTCATGGCCTTCATCCTTTCAAAAAAGTTTTAATTTAATAGCGGCAGTCATTGGTCAATAGTCATTTGCCATTGGCAAGAAGGAAGACCACCCTAATGACCAGTGACTATTGACCACTGACTCTTTAAAGCCCGCCCAGGGCGTTAAACTCATGGAAAACTTTGCGCTCACCCCACCAGGGCGTCAACGTTCAAAACAATCAAAAGCTGCGTCTTAAGCTTGCAGACCCCTTTCACGTAGGGCGCAAGCCTGGAGTCTATATTCATGGGCGGCGGCTCATAGTAATCAGGGTCGACTTCCAGCACGTCCCCTACCCTGTCCACCACGAAACTGAACAAGCCGTCCTTGGAGTTCACTATTAAATTAACGTCCTGAGACCCGTTGCGGGAGTCCTCGAACTTCATACGCTTTCGCAGGTCTATGGCCGGGACAATCTGGCCCCTCAGGTTCATCAGACCCCTGAAGTACTCGGCCATGAGAGGCACCGGGGTCATTTTTTGAGAGAGCAGAATCTCCTGGACCTGGTTTACGAAAATGCCGAAGAAATGGCCGGACAGATAAAAGGTGGCCAGCATCAGGTTGTTTTCGGTCCGCCTGTCCGCGACCCTGTCCCTTCGGTCGAGCCTCCTGCGGTCGCCCCCTGGATAATCAGCGGCGGGGTCTTTCCTGCGCTCGGTTTTTTCGCGCCTTGAGCGGACCGGCTCAGTCCTTTTAGCAAGCTCTTCCGGACTCATACTCTCCTCCCTTCGGCCAGCAATTTCTTGGCGGCGCGGACCAATTCCTCGCGGTCCATCTTGATTTGATAATCATCCACCCCGGCCCTCAATGCCTTTTCCCGGTCCTTTTCCCCGGCCAGGGAGGTGACCGCCATGATGGGCATGCTCTTATAGACCGGTTTTTTTCTAACTTCCTCCACGAAGGCAAAGCCGTCCATCCTCGGCATTTCCAGGTCAGTGACGATCATATCCACATCCTCTTTCTCCAGGACAGCCAGACCTTCCAGGCCGTCCATGGCCGTAAGCACCACAAACCCTTCGGATTCCAGGTAGTTCTTTTCCAGATTGAGGAAGAACGGCGAATCCTCCACCAGAAGTATCTTGTAATCCTCCAGATTTTTGGGAAGTTTCTCTTCCTCCTTTTTCTCGAAAAAGGAAGGGTCGGCCTTTTCGATTATTTTATAAATATCAATCAGCAATATGGCCTTTTCATTCACAACCATGGCGCCTAAAACGCCGCCTTCGTGGAAGACCGAGGTGTCAACCTGCTCGTATGTCTCTATGGCGTCGTCAAGAAAATTCGCCAGCAGGCCGACTTTTTTATTGTTAAAATTGAACACTATAACGGAATAGCTATCCGTGGGCGCCGGCGGCGTGATGTCCAGATATTTTTCCAGCCTGATCAAGGGGATGAGGGAGTTAAAGTAAGATATCATCTCCTTCCCTCCCATGGTTTTGATTTGGTCCCTTGAAATTTCCTCAATGCGGGAGATGAGCAGCAACGGTATCCCGAAAGACTCCTTTTCATTGACGCGGAACAGCAAAAGGGTTTGGGATTCCACCTCCGCCTCGTCCTCTTCCGCTCTTGCCTCTTCGGAAATACGCTCGATGTCGATTTGCTCATTCTTTAAAATTCCGGCCACATCCAGGATCATGGCTACCTGCCCATCGCCAAGGATGGTCGCTCCAGCGTATACCTGCTGTTTTTTGAATTCGGAAACGAGCGGCTTGACAACGATTTCCTCGGAATCAAGGATGTCGTCCAGGATGAGACCGAAGACCTGGCTGCCTGACTGCAAAACCGCGATGTACAGATAGTCGTCTTCCACATTTGGAGACCTTTCCTTGGGGGGCAGTTGAAGCACGTTTCTCAAGCGGATAAGGGGGAGCAGGTTTTCGCGCAGCCTGTACACCTCGGTCCCGTGCATTTTTTCAATGGACCGGTCCATCGCTTCCCCTTCCAGGAAGACCAGCTCCAGTAAATTAACCTGGGGAATGGCGTACCGCTCGCCCCGGCAAAGGATGATCAGCGTGGGAATGATGGCGAGGGTAAGGGGTATGCGGAGCTTCAAGGTGGTCCCCTTTCCGGCTTCCGAAATGACCTCTATCAGGCCGCCGACCTTTTCGATGTTGGTCTTGACCACGTCCATTCCCACGCCCCGGCCCGATATGTTGGTGACTTTTTCCGCTGTGGAGAACCCGGCCCGGAAGATCAGCATTTGCAGTTCCTTATCGCTCATCTTGTCGGCAACGGCCGGGGAGATGATCCCCTTTTCAATGGCCTTTGCCCGCACCTTAATTGGATTGATGCCTCCGCCGTCGTCCTTGATTTCAATGACCACCTGGCCGCTCTCATGGTAGGCGCTGATGAAAAGCTGCCCGTCGGCGGGTTTATTGTTTTTCTGCCTTTCCCCGGGGGCCTCGATGCCGTGGTCAATGGAGTTCCTGACTATGTGCATCAAGGGGTCCTTGATGGCCTCCAGGAGCGTCTTGTCAACCTCGGTCCCCTGGCCTTCAACCGTCAGCCTGACCAGTTTTCCGTTGGACTTGGCCAGGTCGCGGACCACCCTTGGGAATTTATTGAACACGTTCCCGATGGGCTGCATCCGGGTCTTCATGATGTCCATCTGCAGTTCAGTTGTAACCAGGTTCAGCTTCTGGGCCGCCTGGTTCAGTATCTGGAGATCATTGTTTTGAAGGCTTTGCAGATTTTGAAGAAGCTGGTTCCTGGCCAATACAAGCTCTCCAACCAAATTCATAAGGGAATCAAGCAATTCAATATTGACGCGGACAGTGGTGTCCGCCTGGGCGACGGCCGACGCCCCGGAAGGAGCGGGAGAGTCCGCTTCCGGGGCTGGATGCGCTTCGTGGACTTCCGCTGGAGCGGCCTGGACCGGGGCGGCTGGTTCCTTTTGCGGAGGAGGCGCTGTTACCTTTTGGACTGATGGAGAAGCGGTTTTCTTTACCGGTGGAGGGGCGGCCTCCGTCTTGGGGGCCGACGGTACCGGTACCTCCGCCTTGACCTCTGGTTTAGAGGCTTGGCCCGAAACCGCGCCGGCCTTGGCGGTGCGATTCAATTCCTCCAGGAGGGCGGATATGTCCTTGTCGCCCTCGCTTCTGCCGGCCCCTATGTTGCCCATAATGGCTTTTATGCTATCCACGGAATTCAGAAGCAGATTGATAAGCCCGGGTGTTACGCTCATTTCTCCTTCGCGGCACTTGGCCAGGATATCTTCAGTAATATGGGTTATGGCCTCCAGTTTGGAAAATCCTAAAAACCCGGCGGAGGCTTTTGTAGTATGAAATCTCCTGAAGATATTTTTAATAAGGGTGGAGTCGGCTGGATTTTTTTCCAACTCCAGGAATTCCCGGTCCAAACGTTCAAGGTCTTCATTGGTTTCACTCAGGAACTCCTTGAAAAATCCTTCATCCATGCTTTCCTTTGGCGGAGACAAAGCCTCCCGGGCTTTTGCCTCGGAGGGTGGCGGCTCTTCCCGGGTTTGGCCCCCCCCCCCGGTTTCCGCCGGGCGGATGATCTCCCCCGGCGCCGGTTTCCCGGGCGCCGCGGCCCCTTGTGAAGTGCGATTGAGTTCTTCCAGCAGGCCTGAAATATCCCTACCCCCCTCAGTCCTGCTTGATCCGAGGCTGCTCATTATCTCTTTAATGCTGTCGACGGATTTCAAAAGGAGGTTGATAAGGTCCGGCGTCACTTCCATCTTGCCGTCCCTGCATTTCACCAAAATATTCTCGGTGATATGGGCCAGTCCCTCCAGTTTGGAAAGCCCTAAAAACCCGGAAGTCCCTTTGACGGTGTGAATGGTTCGGAAAATGCTGTTTATCAAAGCAGGGTCCTTGGGTCTTTCCTCCAACCCTAGGAACTCCTGGTCCAATCTTTCCATGCTCTCATTGGTTTCCGTCAGAAAATCGTTCAGGATTTCCTCATCCATCATATCGCTCACAACATACTCCCCAATAAAGCCGTTGAATTTAAAACGATTTTGTCAAGCTGATGTATTTTCCGGCCTTTTTCTGAAACAAGTCATGGGTAAAGGGCTTTTGGATAAAATCATTTGCCCCCGCCTTTTCAGCCAGTTGTATCTGTGACTGTTCCGATTCGGTGGTAGCCATGATAACCGGTATTTTTTTAAAGGCTGGATTTTCACGAAACTTCAAAATGAATTCAATTCCATCCATAACAGGCATATTCATATCCGTGACGATGAGGTCAAATTCTTCCCCTTTTTCCAGAAGGTCCAATGCCTCCCGGCCGTTGATTGCGGTCGTCACATCCAGTCCCAGGCCGGATCCGGCGCTCCGATAAAAATAAAGCATGGCTTTTGAATCGTCCACGGCCAGGATTTTTTTACCGGTTTTTCCGGCGGAAACGTAGGAAAGCCTTTCCGCGTCCAATTTTGCCCTGTCTCCGCCAATGCCTTCAAGCGCCGCTCCGAATTCCGATATCAACTCCGGGTCATTGGAACCCGAAATGATTTCCAGCAATTTTTCCGCGATCTCCTCCTTTTTATATAAGGCTTTAAATAAATCCATGGCCTTGGAGGCCGCAATGGCGCGCATTATTCTTTGGCTCCGGGCATTGCCCGGGCGGACAAACTCTTCCAATTTATTAATTACAGCGGAATTGATTTGCCGGTTAAGGGAAAAAACAACGGCCATGAGCAGCAAGTCATCTTCCTCCAGAAGTCCGTCCATCAGGCAAACAGTCCCTTTCAAAAAAGGTATTCCGCCAAGGGCCTCATATATGGCGTATTTGACGTTTGGATGAATGGCTTCTCCCTTCCTGTCAAAGATAGAGAGTAATATCTCCCCGCCATTTTTATCACCTATGGCCCCGAGCAAATTAGAGGCCAGAATTTGACAATCAACGTCTTCCTTGTCAAAAATGGAAACGAGACAGGGAATGGCTTCACGGCCTTTCTTGACGAGCTCCTCATGGATGATACGCCTGGCGGTCGGGTTTCCATGGTGTATTTTTGAGGCAAGGAACGATAAGGCAGGCCCGTTTCCTATCGATCCCACAGCCTCTATGGCCTTCCATGTGACGAAATTACACTTTTCATATCCTCCCCCGGATTCTCCTTCCTCTATAACACCGCGCAACAGATCTAACGCGGTAAAGTCCTTATAAACGCCCAGCATTTCAATGGATAAAGAGGAAATCAGGGGTTCAGGATGGTTGGAATTCATTTGGAAGACTTTTAAAAACTCCGGCGCCCTTATCTTGGAAAGAGAAGAAAGAGTTTCAAGAAGCATTTCCCCGTTTTTTTCCTTGGATGCAAGGTCAAGGAGGAGCGGTCCAGCGGACCGGAAACGATTTTCTCCGGCCAGATTAACACAAAGTTTTTTTACCCGGACCTTTCCAGATTGAATCCCTTCAAGGGTCATCTGTTCATTTTTCGATAAAAGCCCCCGCAAGGTATGTATGACCATGCTGTCAACGGCCTTATCGTTCAGTGGGACCTCGTGCAATTCAAAAAGTTCCGGTATGGCCTCGAATTTTTTCTCTTCCTCTATCTCCTTAAGAATTTTAACCTGCTCCAAAAAACCCATCTCTCTAAAACCCATAAGCGCGTTCATGAAATTTTTTCTGTCCCTATTTAAATTTGTTTACGCTTGTCTACAAAATGCGCGAGATAAATTTTCAAAATAAGCGTGTAAGAACCTATCGTAGCACAAGATTTTAAACCTAAAACTCCAAAACTTCAAATTTCAATTCCCCTGGGTTCGCGCCCGTGCAGATAATCGTCCACTATTCCCAGCAGTTTTTCATTCTTGAATGGTTTGGTCAGGAAATAATTCGCCCCAACTGAAATGGCCAGCTTTTTGTCCAGGTTTTCCGATTGGGTGGTAATCATCACTATTGGAATGGATTTGTATTCTTCATCTCTTCGTATTTTCCTGATCAATTCAATCCCGTTCATTTCCGGCATGTTCATATCGGTGAGTATTATATCAAAATTCTCTTTCCCCAGGGCGGCCAGGGCTTCATGGCCGTTATAAGCGGAGGAGATCCGGTGCCTCGCCGGGGCAAGGGCGCTTCCTATGATCTTGTGCATGATTTTTGAGTCATCCACCACCAGGACCTTGAACGCCTTGGCCTCTTTCTCCATGACCCCATAGGACTCCAATTCGCGGACCAGTCCTTCCTTGTGGGAGTTCTTCAGAAAGATAACCAGCTCCGCTATTTCGCGGCCTGACTTGATCTCATAAAAAAATCTATAACAAAGCTCCCGGAATATCTCGTTATCGGAGAGGAATAAAAAAACCTTTTTCGCGTTAGCCACCACCGTGGCCATTGCCGCGATTTCGATATTTTCCTGCCTCGTCTCGAAAAAATTGCGTATGCCGCGCACCGTGAACGCGTCCTCGATATTTTCCTCAATGGCGGTCATGGCGGCCACGCGCACCTGGGGCTCTTCATCCAGGACCCCCGTGGGCAGGTGCATGATGCAGGACTTTGAGCCGACCCTTCCCAATGCCTCAAAGGCGGCGTACCGGACATTCGGATGTTCGTCCTTGGCGGCATGCAAGAGAGGTTTCACCGATTCCTTGTTTTTAATGAACCCAAGGGTATTGCAAACCACTATCCGGACGTCTGGATTTTGGTCCCCCAAAAGCTCATGCAAAAAGGGAATGGCCAGGCATCCCGTCTCCACCAGCTTATCAATGGCCCTGTTCCGGACGTCAACGTCCCTGGACTTCAGAAAACCGGCCACGGCCTGGATTCCCTTGGCGTACCCCATGTGGGCCAGAAGGTCCAGGGCCGCGATGTCCATCTCCTTGTTCTTGCCCAGCACGTCCAATATTATCTCCAGCGACTCCTCGCCCGCGCATCCGCCAATGGCCTTAAGCGCGGCTTTTGCCAGGGCCGGCTGGGAAAGGTCCAGATACATTTTTAACTTCGGCACGGAATTTTCGTCGCCTATCCTGCCAAGGGCCGCGATGGCTGTTTCAACGTCTTCGGGGTTTACGAGGTCGGAAAGAAGGTCGTGAAGGTAAGGGACCGCTTGCTCCAGTTCAAGGACGCCGGCTATTTCCATCAACATGGAATTGTGGTGGAATTTTCCGGATGCCAGGAGATTGATGATGGCCTCCGGCTCCCGCCTGGCTATTTCAGCAAGCGTATCAATGCGCTTCTTTAAAAAGCCCTCGCTCAACGGGCTTCGTCCGATAAGGGCGAAAAACTCCGCCGCAATGGGGCAGATGGGGACTTGGCGGATTGGTTCCAGGATTTTTAATAGATCTTCCTGGGACAGGGCCTTGGTGTGCCTGAAAACAGCGGAAAGTTTCACCGGATCATTATTTCGGCAGGCTTGCGTTATTTCATCAAGGACGTGGCTTTCCAATTATTTTCCCTTTTCGATTCGCTAAAAAAGTTGTGGCAAGCTTTTTCTATATTATAGTGAAAAAAACAACTTCCACAACTTCAGGCACTTGAAACTTTAGCTCACTTTAGCCACTCGCACTGCAATGCCGTTGATTTTTAAAGAAAATCTTAGATACTTACTCGCCTTTTTTGAAAATTTCAAATATTTTTGGCTAGAATTGCGAGACAGTTATTAAAAAAAAATTGAGACCCCCGGGGCGGGGTGGGCCCCAGAGGTCTCTATGTGGGGCGAGACGCCATGCCCCATTTCCTGGTCAAAAAAACCAATCCATCGATTAGAAATCATAGCGCGACATAGCCGCAATCAAAATAAATTTCGATGTATTCAAACGTTCGATGATATTATTACGTTCAGAAATTTGCGCGGACAACGCAAATTTCTGAACGTAATAATATAACCCCCCCTTTAAAAGTTAATAATTTTTCAAATCAAAAATCAAGACAAACAGGATAAAACCGATCCTGTATTTTTTAGATACTATTGTAAACAAAAATTTTTTTTTGTCAAGGATTCCGTTTTACGGCCGCGCCCTGGAGGCCGTTTTGCCCTTCTTGCTCCATCTCTGTTCATGCGCTATAATTCTTGCGTTATTAAAATATAACACGGCATGGCCGCAACCAAAATAAAATTTCGACTTATTAAAACGTCTGATAAGATTATTACGTTCAGAAATTTACGCTTTCCGCTTGAAATAAAATCGACGTTTAATACTTCAAGAGAAATTTATTTTGGTTGCGGCCGCGTAGCGCTCCAACAAGCATTTGAAAAATTTGCGCGGAAAACGCAAATTGCTGAACGTATAATATGGAATACAAAATAAAAAGCAGCGTTGCCATAAAGGAAATTTCCGAGACCGAATTCGCCCCGATGGTCACGGAGGCGGCGAAGGACTTCTTCAGGATGTCCAACTATTTCCGGCTTACCGGGCTGGATGGATTGCCCAAAAGGAGTTTTTCAGAGTACGCGCAGATATGCAACGTCCTTGAATCCTTTCTAGATGACCACGGCGCCAGGGACAACACCCATTGGGCCTTTTTCGCGGAATTGGTGGCCTCCATACGAAACCTCGGCATTGCCGCCTACATCATGCGGCATGTGCTTGACCGGCAGATGGATTACCATTGCGGCGAGACGCAAATGGCCCTATATGACTTTGTCAGGGAAGGATTCCAGACCCTGGACTTCCTTAAATCCTCCATCGTGAATCTAGGCAACTCCGCGGAGGAGGAAGCCAAAAGACTTTCAGTGCAGGTGGACAATCATGTCTTTGAGTGCAGGCAGGAGTCCAAGGAAATTTATTATGTCCTGCCAAAAAACATGAATGAAAGCATCGTTGAAAACAAGGAAGAAAGAATCGTGGAGTTGGTGCATAAGGTGCGGAAAGTGGCTAAAATCATGGACGAGGAGAGAATAAAAAAAGAATCAGACCCGGAAAAACTCTATAGCATGATCCCTCTCAAGATTGATGAAAAGAAGGCGCGGAAACTGAAGAACACCATACACGGGGTCCAATCCGATTACGACACTTATGTCAAGAATACCCAGGTGGAAAAGAAAAACGCGGACCTGAAACTTTTAAGGGGCTTTATTTCAATTCCGCTTCATCTGCTGGAAATGGTCAGGTGGCTTTCCCATTTTTACGAAAGGCACGAGGACGCAATCCGCCAAAGCGAGGAGACAGCCAAGATCGCCAGGATAGTGGACAAGATGACGGTTTTGGACAGGATCGTCAATTTCGGATATTTTTTTTCCGACCAATACATGCGCCAGGCCAGGAAGGTTGCCGAGAAGATTCTAAATCTTTACGTCAAGCCGGTCCGATACGAACTCCCGGTCCCCTCGAAGGGTTTCCATGCCCGGCCCTCAACGTACATATCCCTGATAGTCAACGAGCATGGCACGGACGTTTTTCTGATAGTGGGCGACCAAAAATATAACGCCAAGTCAGTAATGAATCTGATGATGGCCGCGGGCATCATATATGACATGGGACTGAAGACAGTGATATTCGAGGGGGACCAAAGGGTCCTGGACGACATCAGGATATTAGCTGAAAATAATTATTGCGAGGACCAGGAAATTCCCCGCGAACTGAACTACTTGCGGATACTGAGGAACGTCGGCACGCCCATTGTTTGATTGTTCATAGCGCGACGCTCCGGCAACCAAAATAAATTTCGATGTATTCAAACGTTCGATGATATTATTACGTATAGAAATTTACGTTTTCCGCTTGAAATAAAATCGGCGTTGAATGCTTCAAGAGAAATTTATTTTGGTTGCCGGAGCGTCGCGCTATTAGAAACAGTTAAAAAATTCGCGCGGAAAACGCAAATTTCTGAACGTAATAATATAACCCTTTTAAAAGGAGAGAATGTATGAAATCTTGGCTGGCACACCTTATAGTCCTAGCGTCGGTTTTCCTCCTTTTACCATTGACGGCGGATTCCGCGCCGGAGAAGAAAGACGCCGGGAAAAACCAGAATGATTACGTCATCACCATCAATTACGAACTGGGCATGCACTGCACCGGATTCGACTTCACCTATTGCTGTGTGCTCCCGCCATATAACAGCATCCTGACCCAGGTGATAAAACACGGGTCTCTTACCGGGACAGGCCTGCCCTCATTGCTTAAGGCTGACCCGAAAAATCCCGAAATCCTCGTTGACGGGGACAAACGCTATAAGCTTTATTACGAACACATCGACAATAAATATTCCGAAGGGAACAAGATGAATTACTGGAACGTTCCCTTTGACATCGACGCGGACGGGTCCACGCTCCAGCCGGGCGATACCGTGGCAAATGGCATGTGGACCCACCTTTATATTTATAAGGACCTTGAGGGGACCAACCCGGAAAACACATCCGAGGACGCGAAAAAACTTTTCGTCGGGAAGCAGATTCAGGTGCCGGTTGACTCCGGGCCGACAGGACAGCCGGTGTCCGGCGGGTATATGAAATATTCCGGGGACAAGGGGACCATCGTGTATACCAAGGGCCCGGTGCTGGACAACGTTCCAATCGTCCTCACCAATCCAGGAATATGGGAGGCCCTTGGCCTGCCGCTTACCCCCTTCAACGACAGCAAGGCCGCAAGTGGAATCATGGGCGCGACCGAGGCCATGATTCAGCCGTTTCAGCAGGCAAAGGTTACTCTGGTTGACGCAAAGACCGGAAATCCGGTCATCGGACGGAACGGCAAACCTGTTTCATCCATAGGTACCAATCCAATTGACGTCCCCAACTGTGATAGCTGCCACTCCGGGGAAAACGCCAATGGAGAAAAATACAAGAAATACCAGTCGGAAAAGGAATACTGGAAGAGCAGGGGCGCCTCGGAATATTTCATCAGACTCCGCGCGGCGGCCATTTCAATATTGGAGATACATGACGGCAAGCACGGGACGGATTTCACCGCGAAATATAATCCCGGCGCGTCATCCAACCGCCTAGGCAGGGGCACGGTCATTTGCCAGAAATGCCACGCGGACAACGTAATCGGCGCGCTTAAC
Source organism: Nitrospinota bacterium (assembly GCA_016212295.1). GTDB lineage: Bacteria > Nitrospinota > Nitrospinia > JACRGO01 > JACRGO01 > JACRGO01. The sequence continues at coordinate 31,125 of JACRGO010000102.1, forward strand.
TCCAAGAAGGTCGGAGACGCGCTCCCCAACGCGCCGGCGGAGACCAAGGGAAATCCCATAAGCCCCCTCACCGAGGCCCTCCACCACGCGCACCAGATGAACAGGCCATCGCCGGATTCCCTTGGAAGGACCGGATCATGCCAGGGCTGTCATCCCGCCCATCGCCAGGACGGGAACATGAAGGGCTATCCAATCACCAGGACAGGAGAAAACACCTTCGCCAAGGCTGACAACCGTGACGCGGCCGGCGGATGCTATGTCGGGCGGGACGTCCATTCCAATCCGGATAAAGGAAAGGACGTGAAAACCCCGGTCTATCTGAACGCCATAGGCCGGTATTTGAAGGAAAACGTGAACATAGGCGCGGACGGCAAGTGGAAGGGACTTTGGTGCACCAATTGCCATAACCAGCTAAGCCGCGAACTTTATCAGAGGGACAACCTGAAAAACGCCTTCACCCAGGAGGGGGAGACTTTAAGGAACAAGGGCCTCGACGATATAGCCAAGGCGATAGGCGTCACTAAGCAGGAACTCATTGACAAATACCTCGACCCGAAAGTGCCGCTGGAGGGAAAGGACTCGGACAGCGGGGTGCTTTTGACCTGGGCGAAAAAACGGACGGTGCCGGACATCGCGGTGATAGAGGTGAAGGACGGCGGCCCGGTTGTCGCCAAGGACAAGGACGGCGACGCAAACGTCAACATCCTCTCAGCCAATCCGGCCAAGGCGGCCGATTTCAAGAACGGCCTGGCCGTCCCCTATGAAGCCGCCTCCCACGGAAGGGACTATTGGCTCTCAGCCGGAGAGCCCCACTGCGCTGACTGCCATCTCCCTCCATTCGTGGAAGGCTCCGGCGGCGTGGCCTTCCCTATCAACCAGCCGGGAAAATATTCGCTCATGCGGTACTCCAAGGGCCATTCCGGGATCACCTGCCAGGGATGCCACGAATCCATCCACGGCCTGTATCCGGTCACGTCCAATGTGGACAAGACCAGCTACAACCAATCGGCCGCCGTTAATCCGGATGGGAGCCACGGCCCGCTTAAATGCGGATCATGCCATGAGGTCAACGACGCCGGGGTCCCCTTGATGGCGAAGGAGATGGGGACCCAATACGACGGGAAGGACATAAGCGGCAACTATGACTTGGCTGTGAAATATATTCATGCCTCGGCCCCTGACAAGGGAGGAGCTAATCCATAGCGCGATATGGCCGCAACCAACGTTCAGGAATTAAAGAAATTTATTTTGGTTGCGGCCATGCGCGCTGTTACGGATCAGAAACTTGAAAGTCCGCCCGAAGGGCGTTAAGTTCCTTGCTCAGGGTGAATTTGTTCTTTTCCCTATCTCACTGATATATAAGAGAGAACCATCGACTCCTGGACATTGAACCGCGAATGGGGTATAGTGTTCTTCATTAGCGTCTAATCTTGGAGGACAGTATGGACATTAAACAAATC
>JACRGO010000103.1 GCA_016212295.1 Nitrospinota bacterium
ATCTTATGGGACTGCTTCAAAATTGACAAGTTTATATTTACTGGTTTTCAATTTACCCATAGACCCTAAAATCCTAACTCATTGATTTTGTTGGGTTTTTTAAAATTGATTTGTTGTTTTTTAATTTATGCGTAGGCTCTCCAGACTGAACGCCATTCCCATGCCGGAAGAACTCCGTGTCGCCGTGTGCGCCGCGAAGGCCTTAAAGCGGGAAGCCCTTCGGCGGCAGATGCAGTATATAGGCAGCCTTATGCGCGAAGTGGATGCGGACGCCATCCGTAGGTCCCTGGACGCCATATCGTGAATGTGGCCGTGTGAAGAAGGCTAATCATCACTTGCTGCCGGGAGCGCGGGCGTCCCCGCCCGCAAAATGCAGCCGGGACGGCTGCGCGTTCCCATGAAGGCCAAAGGATAATGTCATAGCGCGACATGGCCGGAACCAAAATAAATTTCTATGTATTCAAACGTTCGATTGTATTCTTAACCATTTCAAAATAGAACACACATAAAAATTCCCCTCCTTGGAGGGGTGGCGCGAAGCGCCGGGGTGGGTTATACCAATACTATTATGAGACTGTTAATAAAGGAAGAAATCCACCTGCGCTCAGAGTTTGAACGGGAAAGATTGGTTTTATAAAATTCGCGTCAATTCGTGGTTCAGGTAGCTTTTTTCAAACAGCTAAAATTTTACTTCCTATCAAGCAAAATCCAGAGGGCTCTTGGCCTCTTTCACTGTTTTGCTCGGCACGCAGTGAGTGTAAATCATGGTGGTTCTCACATCCGAATGCCCGAGCAATTCTTGGATGGCGCGGATATCATAATTGGCCTGAAGCAGATGGGTGGCAAAGGAGTGGCGGAAGGTGTGGGATGTGACGTGTTTCGTGAGTTTCGCCCGGCGGACGGCCTCGTACAGGGCTTGCTGGACATGTGTGTCATGAAGATGATACCGGCGACGCTCCTTTTTTTCCTCAACAAAAGTCAATGATTGCTGCGGGAAGAACCATTGCCATATAAAATCCCTGGCGGCGGAAGGGTATTTTTTTCCAGTTGGCCTTCAAGAAACACGCCCGCAAACCCGGACGCCAAATCCTCATCGTGAAGTTTCCTTATGGCCTCAAACTGTGCCGTTAACTCCGGCATGATCGACTGTGGAATCGGCACACGCATTCAAAGAGACGAAGCCCGCACCCGTACAAGAGTTTCACCGCTAGGCCGTAAGGGTGTCCCATATATTTCAAGACGGCGTCTATTTCCTTTCGGGAAAGAACCACAGGGATATATTTCGACTTCTTCGCGCGGGGAATGTCCTTGTGATCGCCAAAATCCTTTTTTAGAATGTGCCGATACAGAAAGAGCAAGGCATTGAACGCTTGGCTTTGCGTTGACGCGGAAACCTTGCAATTCACCGCAAGATAGGTGAGGTAAGCCTTAACATCCGACGCCGGCAGTTCCTCATGGGGCTTGTTTTGCAGATAACTCTGGAATTTGCGGCTCCAATCCGCGTAAGCCTTCAGCGTCTTTCGCGAATAGTGGCGCATTTTGATCTCCGCCGCAAGATTGTGAATGATTTTATCCCAAGCGGGAGAGCCGGTCCTCTTCATGCATCTCCACCTATTATAGCGGCTTACCGACTTCTGCTCTGATACACTGAACGGCTGTTGTTTCTCCGAAAGAGGGGGACATGCCGGTGGTATCGCCTTGGACGGAGAATACGAAGAAATTTGCCTTTCTCGATATAGATATTGACTCAGAGACTCAATCCGCCGATTCTGCCGAGCATCAAGATGCTTTAAACAAAATTGAAACCCTTGACCGCAAGCTATCCCAACACTTCCACCGCAAGCTAAAAGTTCAACCAACGCTGACGCGCCAACTTGTCAGTTTTCAGGCCAGTAAATAGAGGCATACATACCGTTGGTATAAGTTTAAAGAGGCTTTTTCAGCATCTCTTATTGAATCTTTGTTGACAAATAACGGAATTATATCGGGCAAGGTGCTTGATCCATTTGCTGGAAGCGGCACGGCCTTGTTTGCCGCTAATGAGGCTGGAATAGATGCAGACGGCATTGAACTGCTTCCTATAGGCCAACAGATAATTCTTGCCAGAAGGTGCCTGGAAAGAGAGTCTTCGGCAAAGGATTTTGCCGCCCTGAAGAAGTGCGTTAAAGAACGGCCCTGGCATCAAGCCGAGACAAAGGCAATTCTTCTAAAATTGCGCATCACAGACGGCGCCTACCCGCAGGAGACGCTTGAATCCATAGAGCGTTATATGGGGGCCTGACAACGTGAGAATGAGCGTGTCCAGCCGGTATTGCGATTTGCCTTGTTGCGCGTGTTGGATTCAATCAGCTTTACACGGAAGGACGGCCAGTATCTGCGATGGGATTACCGTTCAGGCCGCCGACAAGGAATTAAACCTTTCGATAAAGGGGAAATCCTTGCTTTCGATAGGGCTATCTGTGCCAAAATAGAAGAAATTTGCCATGACATACAAGCTGGAAAAGACTCTGGCGATTTGTTTCCCACAAAGACCTTGCAGGGCAATATCCATTTATTTAAAGGTTCTTGCCTCGATATAATGCCGACGTTGCCGGATAACTCATACAATGCCGTTGTGACATCTCCCCCTTGTTGCAATCGTTACGACTACACCAGAACCTATGCGTTGGAGCTGGCGTTGCTTGGAGTGGGAGAGCAGGAGACAAGTGGATTGCGGCAGGAGATGTTAAGCTGCACGGTTGAAAACAGAGCCAAATATCTATTACAGACCAATCCAACCTTCGCCATTCTTCCCGCCTTTAGTGGACAGCATGATTTTTGCCTTGGTTATTAAGGGGCTCATAATAGCATCGATATAACCCACCCCGGCGCTCCGCGCCACCCCTCCAAGGAGGGGAATTTTTATGCGCGTTCTATTTGCGACCGGCTCAAAAAATTTGCGCGGACAACGCAAATTTCTGAACGTAATAATATAATGGCCGGATAAAGACAGTATATTGGGTTTTTTTGAATAATTATAAAAAGCCGCTCAATTCAGATTTTAAAATCCGCGTAGAGCCGTATCTTACGCGCCATCCGCGTTCCATATCTTTCTCTTTAAGCAACAATTTCTCCTTTTGACTCAATTTACTTTACCCTCCTCACACTGGTAGAATGGCAATCAAACCTAAATTGTAAGCAATGGCAAAGGAAAGAGACATTTGGGAACGGAATTGACCCATTTCGACGAAGAAGGGCGCGCCCGCATGGTGGACGTTGGGGACAAAAAATCCACCAAAAGGGAAGCCGTGGCCAGGGGGACGGTCTTCATGAAGGCGGAAACCTTCCGGAGGATACGGGACAAGGAGATCCAGAAAGGGGACGTGCTTGGGGTGGCCAGGGTGGCAGGGATCATGGCGGCCAAAAGAACGCCTGACGTCATCCCCATGTGCCACCCGATTCCCATAACCGGGGTCGACGTATATTTTTACCCTGACAAGAAAAAAAACGCCATTGAAGTCGAGTCCGTGGTCAGGACCACCGGCCAGACTGGAGTGGAGATGGACGCCTTGATGTCCGTTTCCGTTGCCGCTCTTACCATTTATGACATGTGCAAATCCATCGACAAGGGAATGACCATATCGGATATCCGCCTCATGAAAAAGACCGGCGGCAAAAGCGGTGATTATGTGAGGGAGGATTGAGCCATGGCTGAACAGACCCTGGAAACAAAACCGGAGGGCGTTCACGCCCAATACCGTTTTTCAAGGGACAAAAAGGCCATCCTGCTGGTGGACGACGATCCAATATTCCGGAAGATGCTGAAAATGACGCTGAAGCCGGAAAACTTCGATATCCACGAGGCGGGAAGCGCCACGGAATGCATGGAAAGGCTCTCACAGCATGGCGAAATCAATATGTGCCTTATTGATGTTGACATGCCCCACATGAACGGGGTCACCCTCGTGAGCATGATCCGGAATCAAGGCACTTATTCCCGCGTGTCCTTGATCATGGTCACCGCCAAATCAGACCAAAAGACCATCATCCAATCCATCAAGGCCGGCGCCCAGGATTATGTGATAAAGCCGATCGACAAAAAGGCGTTGCTGGAAAAAATTTATAAACATTTACACCTGGGGCCTTACTTGGAGCCTCAATTGGAAAAGCGCCCTGAAGGAGACGCGAAAAAATGATTAAAAAGGTCCCGGTGGAAAATTTGAGGGTAGGGGTCTTTCTTGAAAAGATCGACCAAAGCTGGTTTGCCACGCCTTTCCTTTTCACTAAATTCAAGGTGACAACCGAAAAGCAGATCCAAAAACTAAAGGATTACGGCATTCAGGAGGTTTACATCGACACGGAAAAGGGCCTGGATGTGCCTGACTCCGTGGAGGCCGCCGAGGTAAAGAAAGAGAAATGTGATATTCAATACACCGAACTCCCCATACGCAAGCTGGTGGCTGACACGATCATTCCTTTCAACTTATATATTAAAAAAGACAACGATTATGTCCCGTACCTGCGCCAGGGCCTTCCCTTCCATTCCAGGGTCCAGTTTGAATTGGAATCCAACAAGATTCATTCAGTCTATGTCGATTCAAGGTATATGCCTCTCTTTGAAAAATACGAAAAAGACACGCGGGTGGAAAGGGAATTATCGCGCAAGGGACTGGCCCCCGGCTTCGAGACCCAGGAGAAGGTGGAACGATACAATAACTATTTAAACAATTACATGCCGGTGGACCGGAATGTTTTTTTCCCTGGAATGGAAACCCCTGTCAGCCTTTACAAGGAAAATGACACCGAGGTTTCCCTGGTCCTGGAAAAAGGCAAGAGCATACCGGAAAACGAGATATTCTCCAAGGGCGCCAAGGCAAACAGCAAGATCAACCTCCTCATTCATGTCCTGGAAAATGAAGCATACAGAAATTTTCTCAAGGAACTGTCCGCCGGCAAAATATCCGGCGACGCGGAAGAGGTCGCCAAGATTCGCGCGGTCGTGGTAAAGGAAAATTCCAAGCTGGTCACCAAGGACCTGCTGGATAACCCCAGGAGCGGGGAAGCGGTGAAAGAGGCCAAGAACGCCGTGGGGGACATCATCCAAGCTGTTCTGACAAATCCATCCTCCTTTTACGGCCTTATGAAAATCAACACCTACGATTATTATACTTATGTTCACTCAGTCAATGTTTGCACGCTTTCCATAGGGCTGGCCATGGCCATGAATCTGGACAAGACGCAGCTTTCCGATCTGGCCGTCGGCTCCTTGATGCACGACATTGGAAAGAGCCTTGTCCCCAGCCACCTCATCAATAAACCCGGCAAGCTGACGGATGTTGAATTCGTGCAGGTGAAAAATCATGTTAATTTCGGCCTGGAGGTGTTGAAGAGCAATACCGATATCTCCAAGAACGCTATCATCCCGCTCGTGCAGCATCATGAGAAATTGAACGGGATGGGATATCCCAATAAGCTGGTCGGGGACCAGGTCCATATGTACGGGAGGATATCTTCCATAGTGGACGTGTACGACGCGCTGACCACGGAACGCTCCTACAAGAAGGCCTTCAAGCCCTTTGAAGCTGTCAGCCTTCTTGGAAAAAACAAGGATGAATTCGACGCTGAGATTTTCAGGATTTTTGTGCAGATGCTGGGAAAACAGGCGCTGGGTTGAAATAATACCGGCTCCGATAAACGGAGACAAAATTATTTCAGATTTCAGATTTGAGATTTGAGATTTCAGATTTAAAATCTCAAATCCGCCTTTCGTTTATGCCATCCTGAACTGAACTTGTTTCAGGATTTAATACGCGTCGATAGCTACAATTGTTTTTATTTTCAATTTTAAATCCCAAATCCCAAATCTGAAATCTGAAATCTGAAATTTTTTATTTTCTTATGCCCCTAATTGCCAATCAAAAAGATTTGGTCTGCAGCGCCCTCCTGCACTCCAATGACGGGATAGCCGTGGCGGACGCGGAAGGGACCATCCTCTTGTGGAGCCGGGGGGCGGAAAGGATTTTGGGGATTTCGCCGGATGACGCCGTCAATCAAAAACTCCTGAGCCTTCCGCTTGAGCCTTTGGAGGAAGGCGGGAATTTTTTTTTCATCATGGAAAAAGCCCTTGCCGTAAAAAACTCGATGGATGTTGTTTCCACCTTGAAAGGGCCTGGCGGGTCGCTTGTAACCATAGCCATCAACGCGACCCCGGTCCAATTTGAGGAAGACCCGGAAAAAAGCCGCGGCTGCGCCTTTGTCTTCAAGGACATATCATCGATGCAAAAGCGCGAGGCGAAGTTGGAAAAGAACATTAATTTTTTAGAGACGTATCTGGCTAAATTCAATGAAGCCCAAATGGCCAATATGAAAATGATGAGGGAACTGGCTTTCAAGCGCAAAGAGGTGGTGGAGTTGAATGCCGCGCTCCATGCCTTGAACCAAAATATCTGCGGCGCGTTGGAGGACATATCCCATGAGATCCTTTCCCCGCTGGCCAATATCATCGGTTATTCAAATCTGATAAAAAGCGGGGATGAGTCCATCTCGGAAGAGAGCAGGGAATTTCTCGATCTGATTCTTCGCTCCGGCGTTAAAATACAAAGCCTGGCGCAAAGGGTACTGGACGTTTCCAAGCTGGAAGCCGCTATTGAGTCCGGGACCATTGCTTTAAACCCCTGCCAGTTCGATTTGAACGGGTTTATAGGGGAAATTCTGTCCGACTTCCAGATTCCAATAGCGGAAAAGAAACTTCAGGCCGTTATCAACCTGGGAAAAGGCCCCCTTACATTAAACGCCGATATGGTAATGATCGGCCAGGTAGTCAGCAACCTTGTGTCAAACGCCATAAAATACAACTCCAAGGAAGGGAAGATAATAGTGGAGTCCGGGGAGGAAGACGGTTTTGTCTGGCTGCGAGTTTCCGACACCGGCATAGGTATCCCTGAAGAGGAACTCCCAAGGATATTTGACCGCTTCCATCGGGTCAGGCAGGGAAAGGGACAAGCCGCGCCTGGCATCGGGATAGGGCTCAATTTGGTGAAATCCATCGTCGAACTCCACAAGGGCACGATCACGGTGAACAGCCGTCCTGGGGAAGGGTCGGCTTTTCATGTCATATTGCCAAGGGAACAACTGGAAAGGAGAGGTTTATAAATGAAGATGAACTATCTGCGGGGTTTTCCTGATGAAATAAGGATAATCAATAAAGCCACCTCCAACATCATATCCAGCCTGAAAAAGGCATGCATTCCCCTCACCCCCAAAAACATACTTGAAATTTTTCATGCCCAGAAGGCCAAGAACACGGAACTGGCCATCGCGGTTGAAAATTATGAAAACCGGCTTGGAAAGGAAGACGAACTTATGGAGGTGAAGAGAATGGCCAGGGAAACCATCCTTTCCCTCTTTCACCTCCTGCAGCTTTCCAACATGGAGGACCTGGAAAATGTCCTCGCTGAAATAGACAAGTCAAAGGAGCACATTACCATCATATCCCTTTTCGGCACAGCGGCTTTTTTTATCGCTGAATTTTCCAAGTCTTCCCAGTTGAAGGACAATTCAGCCGGGACCCAAAGGATGAGCGCCAACGTCAAGCAAATGATGGAAATCAATAAGGAGGACATCCGCTTTGGCATAGAAAGCAAGGCCATAGAAGAAAAGGCCGGCGGTAAGATTCTGTCTTCCATAACCAAGTCCCAGGCCACCATCGAGGACCATGCCATGAAAATGGAAGACCAGGTGCGCCTGAAGGAACAGGAACTTTCCGTGCTTTTGCGGAGAATGGAAAATACCGAAAGGATGTTCTCGGAATTGAAAAAGCACCACCTGGATATGGTCAAGAGGATGGATGACATCACGAGCGAAACAAGGACGGACATGCTCACGGGGATGCTCAATTGGAAGGGCTTCAATGAAGCCATGGAAAGGGAAATTTCCAGGTTCAAGCGCTACAAGACCGATCTGTCGCTGGCCATGATACACGTTGATAACTTCGTGGAGATCACGGACACGTTCGGGCCCACGGTCCGGGACAAACTCCTTGCCGAGGTGTCCAATCAAGTGAAAAACGTCACGCGAAAAGGGGATATCTGCGGCCGCGTGGGGGCGGAAGTGGTGTCGGTCCTCTTCACCAATACCAAGCTAGCGGACGCCATATTGGCCGTGACAAAATTATATAAAAGCCTGGAGGACACTGATTTCACTGTCCGGGGCCAATCCATTCCCGTGGTCCTGAGCATAGGCGTGAACCAGTGTTCCCAGGAGGACACGCCGGAGACCTTTACCGAATCCGTCGACTCCCTGCTAAGCAAGGCTAAATCCATGGAAGGCGTTCGTATCCGGCATCCGTGATGGAAGGAAAAATAAATTCGAAATCCAAATAACGAAATCCTAAACAATATCAAAACTCAAAGGCTCAAATTTTAAAACTCAGGCCAACGTGGTTTGGTATATTGAAATTTGGTTATTCGGATTTGTTTCGTATTTTCGATATTCGATATTCGGATTTTGGTTGCGGCGAAGCCGCGCCGTGCCCTCCGTGGTTAAAAAAGTTTTAAGGCCTCTTCTTTTTTCTTTCCTTCCCCCCCGTTTGCTGATATTCTTATAAGAAAGAGGCAGTAAAAAAGCCGTTTATTAATAAAAATAATGTAGAACCTGAAAGGAAGTCATGGCTGTATCTAATTTAGTTCACCCTCGCGGAGCAAAAGCCGAGGTTTTGTTGTCCAGCGTGTTTGGCCCCTATGCCCAAAACGATGAGTACGGGAGCCGCGAAATCAACCCCATGGAACTCTACCACAACCAGGTGACCCGCGTTCAGGGTCCCTTTTCCCTCCGCATGTTCCACCGGTCCTTCGGATTGATGATGATCCAGGAAAACATCGACGCCCCGTGCAGGCTCCTTGATTTTCCCACCCTGGACCGTTTCATTGAGGAGATCAAAAGCCATTCCTACGACATCATCGGCATCAGTTCCATCAATTGTAACTGGGCCAAGGTGAAAAAGATGTGCGAGGTGGCGCGCGTCCATCTGCCCAAGGCGACCATAGTCGTGGGCGGCCATATCGCCAATGTCCAGGATATCCTGTCCAAGACCGGCGCGGACCATATTGTCCTCGGAGAGGGGGTCCGCTGGTTCCGGAAATTCCTGGGCCAGGACGAAAACGCCCCTGTCAAGCACCCCCTGGCCTATTCCGGGTTCGGGACCAGGAGTTTCGGAGTCACGGCCCCGGAAAAACCAGGAGACACGGCCGCCATTCTTATCCCTTCCGTGGGTTGTCCTTTGGGCTGTAATTTTTGTTCCACCTCCGCCCAGTTCGGCGGCAAGGGAAAGTTCATAAATTTTTACGAGACCGGGGACGCCCTTTTTTCCGTCATTTGCGGACTGGAGGAAAAACTCAAATCCAGGTCCTTTTTCGTCCTGGACGAAAATTTTCTGCTCCATAAAAAAAGGGCCTTGCGGCTGCTTGAATTGATGGAGCAGCATGACAAGGGCTGGATCTTTTACGTGTTCAGCTCCGCCTCGGTGCTGAGGTCTTATACCGTTCAGCAACTGATAAGTCTTGGCATAACCTGGGTCTGGATGGGGCTGGAAGGGGAAAACAGCAAATACCCCAAGCTCCAAGGGGCGGACACCCTTTCCCTCGTGCGGGAGCTGCAGTCTCACGGTATTTGCGTGCTTGGGTCCTCCATCATCGGCCTTGAGGACCATACCCCGGAAAATATCGGCGAGGCCGTGGATTACGCGGTAAGACACAATACCGCCTTCCACCAGTTCATGCTTTATACCCCTCTGCCTGGCACGCCCCTTTATGATGAGCATCTCAGGGACGGGTCCCTTCTTTCCGAGGAGGAGTGCCCCACGGCGGACATACATGGCCAATACCGTTTCAATTACCGCCATGGCCATATTTCAGGGGGCCTGGAAACGGAATTTATTCTCCGCGCCTTCCAGCGGGATTTCGAGGCCAACGGACCCAGCCTCGCCCGCATGATGAGGACCATGCTGACGGGCTGGAAGAGGTATAAGAACCATGCTGACCAGCGCATCCGCGAGCGCTACCAATGGAAATGCCGGAGATTAAAGGACAGCTACGCAGGGGCGGTTTGGGCCATGAAGAAGTGGTACGGAAGCCGGAAACCCGCAGGGGAGCAGATGGCCTCTCTTCTTCACGACCTGTACGAGGAATTCGGGTGGCTGACCAGGGCCGTTGCCCCGATAATCGGGAGGGTGTTGCATTTCGCGATGAAACTGGAGGCCGCGAGGCTGGCCAGGGGGTGGACCTATGAACCCGGCGTGGTTTACGAAAAAAACGCGCGGGCGATTTCACTGGAAAAAGAAGAGCGGGCGTCGGCCTGGAAGAACGCGTTGAAATTCATCCCAAGGCTTATAGGCGGGATGATGCCCGAAAGGGGTTTCGGGGAAAACCAGCGGCGCAAATTCGCCGGTTATTCCTGCCGCGTGAGGGAACGCCTTTCCAGCAGCACCCTTGTCCCAATGGAGCTTTTCGGCAAGGGGGTCCTCTATATAAAATTGAGAACGCCGTTTGAGAACAGGCGTCCGCTCATTGTCGACCTGCAAGGAATTTTCAACGCCAAAACGGCCATGAAGTTGAAGAAAAAGATCAAGGCCCATTTAAGAGAAAACAGCGGGCACCTGGCGATCAACTTCAGCAATCTGGCGAGCGTTGAGAGCAAGGCCCTCCTGCGGTTTCTGAAAAAACTCAGGGGCTTCAAGGAGCGGATCAAGATCGTATACCTCGACTCCCTGGGCGAGGACATGGCCGAGGCCGTCCGCTACGCCAAAAAATACTTCGAGGTGTTCAAGGACGAAGAGCGTCTGGCCGGGTCAATGGCCTGAGACGGGCGGTATGACAGGATAAAGATAAAAAGATAAAATCTACAAAAATCTGAAATCTGAAATTGTAAATCTGAAATTTATTTTATTATTGAAAGGACCCTATGAAATTCCCGGAACCTTTTTACCGTTGGCGGCCCCATCCCTGGCACGGCCTTGAGGCGGGAAGCAATCCGCCGCATGTAGTAAACGCCTACATTGAAATCACGCCCTTTGACTCCGTGAAGTACGAGGTTGACAAAAAGACCGGCTACCTCCTGGTGGAGCGGCCGCAGCGGACCAGTTCGCAGCCTCCCAACCTCTACGGATTCATTCCCAGGACATTCTGCGGCGAGAGGGTAGGGGCGCTGTCACCCACTAGTAAACGCGGGGACTGTGACCCGCTTGATATATGCGTGATCAGCGAGCGGCCCATCGACAAATCCGAGGTCATCCTGAAGGCCAAGGTCATCGGCGGATTGCAGATGGTGGATAACTGGGAGGCCGATGACAAGATCGTCGCGGTCCTGGCCAACGACAATATATGGGGATCAGCCGAGGGGATATCGGACCTTCCAAAGATAATGGTGGAGCGCCTGCGCCACTATTTCAGCACCTACAAGCTCGTCTTTGGGCAGGAATTGAATGTTTCCATTGAGTCGGTTTACGACGCGGACCAAGCGAAAAAAGTAGTCCAGGCCGCGATGGACGATTACGCTGATGAATTCGGGCTTCAGGGGTATGGCTGACAATAGCCAAATAACAAGCATCAAATAACAAATAAGCTCCAAAAATAAAATACCATGCAACACCTTGCGCTGTTGGAATTTTGATTTTAGCGGTTAGCTTCCAGGACTTTAAAATCTTAAATCTTAAATCTTAAATCTCAAATCTCAAATCTGAGATCTCAAATCTGAAATCCCAAATATCCTTGCCTATTCCTCAAACTCCGAGGGCTGTTTCCCCTTGTTTCCGTAATATTTAGCCGAGATCTGCGGGAAAAGGGCATGCACCATCGCGTCCTCGTCGTCCCTGCCGTGCGACTCGGCCTTTGCCTTTTTCCACTCCGGCTGGATAAGGTCCGCCGGGCGGCAGGTTATTTGAGGCTCCTTGCGCAGGACTTTTTCCGCCAGCACAGGATCCACCGGACCTGGGAGTGCGCCGTAGTTGCCTCTGATAAGCTCCTGCACTTCCATTGATATTATCTTGTACCTTTGCCCAAGCAGGACGTTTAGCACTGCCTGGCCGCCTACAATTTGCGAGGTAGGGGTCACAAGCGGCGGGTATCCCATGTCATGGCGCACTTTCGGCACCTCTTCCAGCACTTCCTGGAGGCGGTGGCCGGCCTTCTGCATCTTAAGCTGGCTTTCCAGATTGGATATCATCCCGCCGGGTATTTGTGACTTCAGGATATTGACGTCCACCCCATTAAAGCCGCTCTCGAATTTCTTGTATTTTTTCCGCACCTCGGCGAAGTATGTTACTATTTCAATGCAGAGGTCCAGGTCAACGCCTGTATCGAGTTCTGTCCCCTTCAACATGGCGACCACGGATTCCGTGGGAGGGTGGGAAGTCCCCTGCGAAAGAGAGCTTATGGCGCAATCCAGTATGTCGCAGCCGGCCTCTATGGCGCGCATGAAGGTGAAGTTTGCTAGGCCGCTTGTGCAATGGCTGTGGAGGTGTATGGGGACCTTTATCCTGCTCTTTAACTCGCTTATAAGCTCGTAGGCGGCGTCCGGGAAGAGCAGGCCGGCCATGTCCTTCACGCAAATGGAGTCGCTTCCCATCTTCTCCAACTCCACGGCCAGGTCAACGAACATCCTGGTGCTGTGCAACGGGCTTACGGTGTAGCTGATGGTCCCTTCAACGTGCTTGCCGAGGCGCTTCACGGTCTCCATCGACGTCTTAAGGTTGCGCAGGTCATTGAGCGCGTCGAATACCCGGAATATGTTTATCCCCGCCTCCACGGCAAGCTCTATGAAGCGGACCACCACGTCGTCCGCGTAATGCCTGTAGCCCACCAGGTTCTGCCCGCGAAGCAGCATCTGGAAAGGGGTCTTGGGCATCATTCTCTTGAGGAGCCTCACGCGCTCCCAGGGGTCTTCATTGAGAAAGCGCACGCAGGTGTCAAAGGTCGCCCCGCCCCACATTTCCACGGACCAGAACCCGGCGTCATCCAGCTTTTCCGCTATGGGCAGCATGTCCTTTGTGCGCATGCGCGTGGCAAGGAGTGACTGGTGGGCGTCCCTCAGAACCACTTCCGTTATATGTATCTTTCGTTTACCCAAGATTTCCTCCAAATGTTATGGCAACGGCAAGGCGCGGCCTTGCCGCAACCAAAAAAAAATAAAATTCCAAAACTTTAGTCATTTTAAACTTCAGCTCATTTTAGGCAATAGCGCAACAATCCCGTTAATCGAAAGAATCCTATAATATATGCTCCTGGGATTCCTTATATTTCCCCTTGGAAAAGGGGGACAAAGGGGGATGTTATAATAAAAATAATCCATGAAAATTGGTTTTTCCGGGTGGATTTTCAGGGGTTTTTGGGGAATAGGAATTGTTTTGATTTCGCGTTGGCTTCCTGCCATACAAAAAGCGTATTAAGTCTAGCAAAACGGCTTTGTAAAGTCAAAGTCTCACTTCTTCCGTACTTATAAACCTATAAATTTTGTTTTTCTATCACAGTTTTTTATGCAACACGTTGAAAAATAAATTCAAAATTCGAATAAAGAAATCCGAAACAATATCAAAATCCAAATTTCAGGCCCCGTGGTTTGGAATATTTGAATTTGGGTATTATGAAAAACAACAAATTGGCTGAGAGATCCAGGGGATTTGATCGGCGCTCAGGGTTGCTTCCTCGCCTTATTTAGTCTTTTGGAGATTAATGATTTTTGTCTTTATGCCGCTGTAAAGATCAAAATGATCATCTGTCGTATAGATTTCCTTGCAGCCAGTTTCAAGAAGGCTGCTCAGGATAAGCGAGTCCAACCCTGGGATTTTGAGGTCATGCGAAAGGTGCCCGGCTTTTAATGCTATTTCAGGAGAGATTGAAACCAACGCTGTGGCGATCTTTATATCTTCAATGATTTTGGGCCACTTATTGAAGTGTCCTTGCAATAGTTTTTTTTGTAATTCATATAGAACAATAGTGGAAGTTACTATTTCTTGTTCCTTCCAAGCCTTTACCGCCAAGGGATGCTCATCTTCAAGGGCAAAGAAAAAGCCTGTATCAACGCCTGTCAGCATCAGCGCCGGTCCTTTCCTTGTGAAGTCCTTCCCATTTTTTAAGGCCGCCTAACGGCCTTGACTTAGAGAGGGTGCTCAAGACACGTTTCTTGGCCGCCTTTTTAGCATCGCGAGAAAGATACTGCTCCACTGCTTCACGAATTATACTGGATACGGGCTTATGCGATGCCTTTGACTTGGCCTTGATGGTATCCAACGTGCTCTGATCCAAATAAAAACTTACTCCAGGCATTTTATACTCCATGACGTTTCAATTATGTTGGAATCGTAACATAGTTGTTTTTTTTGCGCAATATATTTTTGTGCTTGATCGCCGCTTTGATTCGGGAGAGGACGTTCATGAACTTATCGATATGTCAAAAGCCACGGTTATTCCTTATGGCAAAAAGGTGCGTATTACTCTCGGCATGGCCGAGTCCCTTGTTGATGAAATAGATGATATCCGCGGAGAATAGGGGTTTATAGAGGCGCACTGATCAAAGTATGGCTTCATGAGCGGGTAAGGCAGGAAAAGGCCGTGGCCGGGTAGAAAATTTTCGGCGCTCAGGCCAAAGGCAGGCCCTCTTTCAAAAAACAAATAATTTACTATTCATGATCCCCAATTTTTATATTCTGCCTATTAATATCCGCATGCCCGTGAACAATCTTGATCATGAAAAACATAAACAGGGCGTCCTAGGGGAACGTTAATCTCTTCTTTACTCAATTCGTGTAATGACGTAGAACTTGCGCTCTTTACCTTCCCCTTTTTCATAAGCTTTTATCTCCTTTAAAGATTCAGACAAGATCATTAAGACATCCACACCATTATTGCCACCACCAAGTATGCTACTCCTATTAAATGGTTCGCCAACTTTATCCCTCTTCATGGTGCATATGATGGTTTTTCCACGGACATGGCCTTCGTACCTTATTTTATATTGCGTTGTTTTTGACTGCCCTATTGATGGAGCTGTTTTATGCGCATAATAGCCCAGTAACCCTAACAGTCCGGCGTCTGGTTGCCCATAAGTCCCTTCTGCCTCAAACCTATTGCCCTTTATTATTATATTTAACTCACAGTCAGGCCCGCGCCACCGTCCAGTGTGATCGCTTTGATCTTCTTGCAGTAAAGCATGTCCAAAATTTTTATAGAACTCGCTTAAAGGCTTGGCATTATCCACAATTTGTTTCTTCTTCTTTTCCTCCTCTTCAGGTGCGTCCTTGATTCTTGAAAGTGTATGATTTATGTTTGTGTGATAATTCTTGATCTTTAACGCGCGATTGCATATTTCTTCAGCCTCTTTCAGGAAGCCTGCCTTTATTAACTTTTGCGCTAGGTTGCTCATTGCAAGAGTTTCGTCAAGCTCTTCTGCTTTTTTATAAGCATTAACTGAGCTGTTAGAAAGATCAAAATGGTCGAACTCAACACCAATATTATTCCATGTGCCGGACCCCCGCTCTCCATCTGGAATCTTTAGGTAATGAAATAATGAGAGATCATCATGGCCCGCCTGCGAATAGTTGTAGGCAAGGGTAAATCTACATTCAGAGTCTTCAGGTCTGAGTTGTAATGGTAGCTCAGTGAACCCGAACAATAAGTCTTTGTTATCCTCCGTTTCCGCTAATTCGCGGAACGTTTTAATCAAGCGGGCTTCGCCATCTTCTGCTAGAATTTTAATGCCCTTCATCTTTGTAATGATTGAAATCACCTTGTCCTTTCGTCCTGCTATATTGAAGGAAAGGACAGCGTCAGAATACATCGTGAATTTATTATTGACATCATCCGCCGTTTCCGCGGCAACTTCAAATTGTTGAGCAGCTTTTTCGTGGTCATCGTATTGTTTATATCCCATTGCTAAATATTTCATGATCTCAGAATTCTTAGGGTGAGACTTTGCAATCTCCTCTAATTTACGCAGTTCACCCCCTTTTGTGAGTAATATTCTAAGGTATTCCTGGCAGGCCTCCCAGCTTGACCTGTTTTCTGGCTTCTTCCCATCTTCAGAATTGATAAGCATTATTAATGCGTTGTGCGCCTTCCTCATTGTCATTTTTAATCATTCTCATTAAAGCAAGCTTATATCTCTTTATGTCCCAATCAGCTTTGGGCTCTAACATCTCTTCTGTTTGCTCCTTTATCTCTGTTTTTTCTTCAGAAAGAACACGGATTTCTGTTTCTGTGGCCGATGTAGGTTTAGCTTTAGGAAAAAGTGATTGAATCATATCAAGAATTTTGCAGAACGATTTTTCAGGAGCTTTTCGTTCAAAAGTGATGTACTCTATATTGCCTTGTAATCCCCCAGGTGGACGAATGCCTTTTTCTACCAAAAGGATAAGGTCCATACGGCGGCCAATAGCAAGACCAATTTCCTGTATGATCCAATCAGACGTCTTCGAGTAAAAATTATTAGCCTCCGCTTTGAAAATCTTTTTTTTCAGACGGCATTTCCTAAGCTTGTCTGGTAGAATTGCGGCCTCTTTGTTAGTACAAATGCCAATAAATAGGTTCTTGTCCTCAATAAGACGTAAGACTTTTTCTGCCAGTTCATTAGGCTCAGCATCTTTAGCATGTTCCCAACTGAACCCAATATTCATTTTCTTCACTTTATCGAAGAACTCCAGAAATGCTCTAACCACTGCGTCGTCATCTTCCGTGAAGCTATGGCCTACAAATGCTTTTAGTTGATTCATAAACTCCTCCCCCCGGATTCAAATTCTCTTAATGTGATAAAGAGTAATCCTTATACCAAATGAAGCATTCAGAGAAAATATTTTAAAGATCGACTGCCGCAGGTGTTCCAGAATTTTTGAAATTTGTTTTGATGTTCGTTTCGATTTCTTCAGCGGCTGCGAGACAGCTTTCAATGTTTTGCTAATAATTTTTTGTTGTTCTGCATGAAGAGGCAGAGGAATAGAGAGTGCTGAGGCTTTGTTCCATTAACCTTGAGTCTATTAGGTCGGTTTTTCCTGTTGTTTCGGGTTGAGGTTTGCTTTCTCTGTTTGCCGCCTTATTTAGATGGCGGCGTCAAAATATTTCAACCGTGATGAAAATGGAAAGAAATTTAGTGATTTTATAAGCGTTCCAGGAATTTGCCCAAAGATTAGCAGAACAGCGTATTGAAGTCAAAAGATTTCAGCGTTTTTTGCTTCAACAATTTTTTTATAACAACGCTGAACTTATACGCTAGGACCGTGAAATAAGAAGAATTTTGTTGTGGATGCCAGCGTAGCCAATAAATAGCGCCAGAACGGAAATCATGTTTTTTGGTTTTATTGGTTCGTAGTTCCGCCTTCAGGCGGCTTCTTTTTCTTTTAAAAATAAAAGGCCAGCCTGAAGGCGGAACTATGAACCTCGATCCAAATATTTTTGGCTGTGGTTTTCTTTCAGGTATTAAACGGCGTCCTTCCCCCCGCCCAGTATGAAAATTTTCCCGTCCTCATAATCGATTTTGACCGAGTCCTTTTCCTTTATCTTTCCTTCAATGATCCGCAAGGACAGTTCATCAAGGATTTTGTTCTGGATCAGCCGTTTAAGCGGCCGCGCGCCAAAGACCTTGTCAAAGCCCTCAGAAGCCAGGTATCGGGAGGCGGCCCTGGTGATATCAATTTTTATGTCTTTTTTAGCGAGCCGCCCGGCCACGAGTTCCATTTGAAGCTCCACTATCCTCGCGATCTCTTCCCCGGTCAACTGCTGGAAGATTATGGTCTCATCAATTCGATTCAGAAACTCCGGCCTGAAGGTCCCACGCAGGATCCTGTGTACTTCTTCCTCCTGGCGCTCCCGGTTGCCAGTATACGCGGCGATCTCGGCGCTTGCGATGTTGGAGGTCATGATGATCACAGCGTTTTTGAAATTAACGGTCCTTCCCTTGGCGTCGGTAAGCCGCCCATCGTCCAGGATTTGTAGCAATATGTTAAAGACATCCGGGTGGGCCTTTTCTATTTCGTCAAAGAGAATAACAGTGTATGGATGGCGGCGCACAGCCTCGGTCAGTTGGCCCCCTTCCTCATACCCGACGTAGCCTGGAGGAGACCCCACCAGACGCGCCACTGAATGCTTTTCCATGTATTCGCTCATGTCGATGCGGGTGAGCATCTTCTCGTGGTTGAAAAGGAACTGGGCCAGGGCCTTGGCAAGTTCCGTCTTTCCCACTCCGGTGGGACCAAGAAAGATGAAGGAGCCTATGGGCCGGTCCTCCTCCTGAATTCCAGCTCGGCTTCTGCGGACCGCATTGGACACCGCATGAATGGCCTTTGTCTGCCCAACCACGCGCTTGGCCAGCTCTTCCTCCATCCGGGAAAGTTTTTGGGTCTCCTCCGAAAGTATCTTTGACACTGGAATGCCGGTCCATCTGGAAACAACGCTTGCGATGTCCTCCTCAGCCACTTCCTTTTTCAGGATTTGATGGTCCCTTTGGAATTCGGCCAGTTTTTCCTGGGACGCCTTGATCTTTTTCTCCAGTTCAGGGATGGCGCCGTAGGTGATCTCAGCCGCCTTTTGCAGGTCCCCGGCCCTTTCGGCCCTGGCCGCCTCTCCCTTCAATCTTTCCTGCTCCTCGTTGAATCCCTTCAACTGGTTAATGATCTCCTTTTCGGTCCTCCAGTGAAGCTCCACCTTTTGGCATTCTTCCTTCAACTCGGCCAACTCCTTTTCCAGTTCGCCCAGCCTTTTTCCGGATGGCTCGTCCGTTTCCTTTTTCAACGCCTCTTTTTCTATCTCCAGTTGACGGATCTTCCTGTGAAGGCGGTCGATTTCAGTCGGCTTGCTGTCGATTTCTATCCTCAACACGGAGGCCGCCTCGTCCATCAGGTCAATGGCCTTGTCCGGCAGGAAGCGGTCGCTTATGTATCGCTCCGAGAGCTGGACCGCCGCCACCAGGGCGTTGTCCCTGATCCTCACCCCGTGGTGCACCTCGTACTTTTCCTTGATGCCGCGAAGGATTGAAATGGCGTCCTTGTCCGTTGGTTCTTCCACATTGACCGGTTGGAAACGCCTCTCCAGGGCCGCGTCCTTCTCGATGTATTTCCTGTATTCCTTGAGGGTCGTGGCGCCGATGGCCCTCAGAGTTCCACGCGCCAGGGCGGGCTTGAGAAGGTTTCCGGCGTCCATGGCCCCTTCCGCGGCCCCTGCTCCGACTATGGTGTGGAGTTCATCAATGAAGAAGATGATCCCTCCGCTTGAGGACTCAATTTCCTTGAGCACGGCTTTCAGGCGGTCCTCGAACTCCCCGCGATATTTGGTCCCGGCTATCATTGCCCCAAGATCAAAGGACAGGAGCCTCTTGTCCTTCAGGGTTTCCGGTACGTCTCCGTCAATTATCTTCTTTGCCAGGCCCTCAACTATTGCGGTCTTCCCTGTGCCTGGCTCGCCCACAAGGACCGGATTATTCTTGGAGCGCCGGGAGAGGATCTGCATGATCCGGCGGATTTCCTCGTCCCTGCCGATGACAGGATCAATCTTTCCCTCACGCGCGAGGCGGGTGAGGTCCTGCGTGTATTTTTCCAGGACGCGGAATTTTCCCTCAGGCTCGGGGTCCGTGACTCTTTGGGTTCCGCGAATGGATGCCAGTTCCTTTAGCATGTCCTCCTTGGATATGGAAAGGAGTTTTCTAATCTCCGGCTGTTCTATCAAGGCAAGAAACAAGTGCTCGGTGCTGATGAACTCGTCGTGCAGTTGGGCGGCTTCGGTCCCGGCTTGATCCAGGACCTTTTTCATCTCAGGTGTGATGTAAGGTCCCTCCGCCCCCTGGACCCTTGGATAGGTTTTCAGCCTTTCCTGTATTTTGTAGGAAAGGGACCTCGTGTTGATCTCGAATTTTTCCAGCAGGGTGGGGATGAGTCCCTCTTTTTGCTCCGCAAGCACAAGCAGGAGATGGAGCGGGGTGATGGCCTGGTGCGAGAGTTTTCCCGCCAGATGCATGGTCCCTTGAATCGCCTCGGACGCCTTTGTTGTGTAATTGTTGAAGTTCATTTGCTTAACCTCCCATGGTTAACGTAAAGACGCAAGGGCCGTGGGACGTGACCGTGATTCGTGTCCGGGAGAAAAACAAAAACAGACACGGTAAACGGACACGGACGGAGGGCGGCCCTATCCAAAATCCGCGATCCCAAACCCAGAATTTCCATTGCGCTCTTGGCGAGCTTTGCGTGAGGTAAAATATTTTTTACTTTCTTTTTATAAATAAGATTAAAGCTGGATATGTCAACTATAATAGCAAAGGGCAGGAGGGAGGGGAAACAAATACCGCCGCGCTTTTTCCTTAGCCTCTATTTCAACTGGGACATTTCTTCACATAGCGCGGCATGGCCGCAACCAAAATAAATTTTTATAGAAGCATTCAACGCTAATTTTATTTCAGGCGAAAACAAGAAATATGAGATGGGAGCAGATGATGATTGCAAAAAGGAATAAATTGTTTTAAATTCAAGATATATGAGTCCTTCAATTTTCAGAGAGAAAGGCTGTAGATTTTATTTTCTTTCAAACGAAGAGGAGCGAATCCATATCCATGTTACATGCGAAAATGGAGAAGCTAAGTTCTGGCTTGAACCTATAGTATCGTTAGCCGTATATCATGGGTTGAATCAAAGAAAATTGAACGAAATTCAAAAAATTGTAGGGGAACATAAAAATGAAATCACTAAAGCATGGCAAAAACATTTTAGTCAGCGTTGAAAATATAACACCTTTTGGCATATGGCTGTATGTAAGAGAAAAAGAATATTTTCTGTGCTATAAAGATTACCCATACTTTAGAGAGCAAACAATAAAATCCATACAAAATGTCCAACTGCTCCATGGCTATCATTTATACTGGCCTGATTTGGATGTTGATTTGGAGATTGATAATCTCGAAAACCCTGAAAAATATACCCTGCAATTTAAAACAAATACACATCTAACAAAAAAACCCAACGGGCGGGCTGTTGCCCGCCGCTGATTTTGGCGGCGGCTCAACGCCTCATTAGCCGCCACGGACATAGCATGGCTGAACTGTCTTCCCCAACCTCTCGCAATATCCCTTTGCGAATTCAACGGGAGGTACGGCGGCGCTGTGGCTTTGGCTGCGTCGTCTGTGGCATGCCGCTGCATGAATACGAGCACATGCTCGGTTGGGCCAATGTTCAAAGGCATGCCGCAGAGGAAATCACCTTGCTGTGCGATCAACATCACCGAGAACGCACTGCTGGTCTCCTGCCAATTGAGGCCGTAACGGAAGCAAACGCCAATCCATTCAATCTACGCGCAGGCGTATCGAAACCCTACGACCTACATTTATCCGGCGATAAATGCGAGGCGGTACTCGGTTCGAATACGTTCACATTTAGGTATCGCGGCGAGCCGACGTTTACCATCCCGCGCGCTACCGGCTATTGCAACACTTGTAGATAGAAAAAGCCACGCGAGGTAAGCTACGTTCTTCGTATTGTGCCACAACACAAGGAGAACGACATGGCTTACACACGCGTGACCAAAGAAGAACGCAATCTCATG
>JACRGO010000105.1 GCA_016212295.1 Nitrospinota bacterium
ATTTGAAATTTCAAAAAGGCGGCAAAAAGTGAAACGTTTTATGGCAAAAAGAGATAAATTTTCGGAATAGGCGAGTAAGTATCTCCAACCGTGAAAAAACATTGCGCCTTTTTTGAAAATTTCAAATATTTTTGGCTAGATTTCAGATTGAAAGAATATAAAAAAACCTACCGCAAATCCAAAATCCAAAATCGTAAATCTAAAATTGTTTTCATCGGCTTTTATTGGATTGTGATAGATGAATTCCCAATAAGCGGGTAAGTGCTATTTCGCCCAGTATTTCCCATATTCCTCAAGGTGGGTCAGGGTGGAAAAGTCCTTCATCCTGTCCAGAAATACCTTGCCGCTCAGGTGGTCGAGTTCATGCTGGATCACCACCGCCAGGAATCCTTCAGCGCGGAAGTCCTGCTTGTTCATTTTTCTGTCAAAGGCGCGGACTTCAATGGCGGTGGAGCGCGGCACCTTTCCCTTCAGATATGGAACGCTGAGGCACCCTTCCCAGTCCTCTTCCTTTTCCTCTGAGCGCCAGGTGATGGATGCGTTGACCAGGACCATCAAGGGGATTTCATGCGCGGACTCATAGCGGGCGGTGTTTCTCGCCTCAATGACAAGGACCTGCTTGGAGCAATGGACCTGGTTGGCCGCCAGCCCAACGCCGTCGTATTCCCGCATGGTGGCGATCATATCGTCTATCAGCGTCTGGGTCCTCGGGTCCTTTAATTCCTTTTCGGAAAGGGGCGCCGCTGGTTTACGTAAAACCGGGTGGCCAAGCCGGGCGATTTTTAAAAGGGACATAGATTAATCAACAAATTTAAAATCGACAATTGACAATTGAAAATCAAAGCAGCGGATGTTCACTCAGGGCCTTTATCCTGTTCCAGCGCCTGTCAACCTCGCGTTGGAATTCCTGGAGTATGTGCTTATTGTCCGGCTTGAGGATGTGCTTGGTCTTTGCCATCATTTTCAGCCATTCCTCCACGGGTAATTTTTTGCCCTTCTCCTCTGGATTGTAATTGAGGGTGGTGATCCCGCGCTCCACTTCGTACAAGGGGAAGAAACAGGTGTCAACAGCGGCGCCCGCCACGGCCTGTCCGTCCTTGTCATTATACCTCCAGTTGAGGGGACATACGGAAAGGAGCTTGCCAAAGGCCATGCCTTCGTGCTTGGCGTAGTATTGGGCCTTGGCCGCCTTTGTTATCAGGTCCTTGTAATGCACGTCAGTGGCAGTGAAAACGTAAGGGATATGGGCAGCGGCGAATAATTGGGCCGAGTCCTTGTGATGGAACTTCTTCCCCTTGCCGACGGAGCCGACGTTGGAAGTGCTGGTGGCGTGGCCCAAGGGCGTGGTGAAGGAAAGCTGGTTTCCGGTGTTCATGTATCCCTCGTTGTCGTACTCTATGATGATCAGATTGTGGTTCCTGAAGGCTGTCCCAAGGGCGGGTCCAAGGCCGATGTCCAGTCCTCCGTCGCCTGTAACCATGACAAAGGTGATGTCCTGGTCCTTGGGGATTTCCCCCCTGCGCTGCCTCTCCTTGTACATCTCCACCACGCCGCTGAGGGTGGCGGCCCCGTTCTGGAAGAGGTTGTGAATATAGGTTATACGGAAAGACGTGAAGGGGTAACCGGTGGTCACCACCATGCCGCACCCGGTGTGCCATAGCATTACCACATGGCCGGAAATCCCCTTGAGAAAGGTCCCGATGTTCGGGAATATGCCGCACCCGGGACAGGCCCCGTGTCCTTGGACAATGCGTCTGGGCATGGCGGTCAAGTCCCTCTGCCGTACGCCTTTCACAGTCAATTTGCCTGTTTTTTCGTCCTTGGCAACGGAGATGATATTGGGGGTGGCCTCTTCCTTGGTTATGGGCTTGAAAACCTGCTCCGGTTTATAAGCAGGGTCTCCTGGAGTGATCCCGATATAATCATAAGGGACATCAACTTTTCCCTTGCGCGCCGCCTCCAGCGCAAGCTCCAGCATGGTGATTCCGTCCTCGCGGAAAAAATCCTTTCCTCCCAGGCCGTAAATTCTGGACATGACAAGGGTCCTGTTGTCAGGCTCGTCCTTTAAGGCGGCCTTTACCTCGTGGGTCATGCTCCCGCCGTTGGCGCCGTATGAATCCGCCCGGTCGGCCACGAGAACGACCTTTGCCTTCCCAAGGGCGGCGGCGATCTCCCTTGACGGGAAGGGGCGGATCACAGTGGCGTAAACCACGCCGACTTTTTTACCGCTTTCCCGCAAGGCGTCCACCGCCTCCATTGCCGTGTCCGCCGCGGAATTAAGAATAAACATGGCGGCCTCCGCGTCTTCCATCCGGTAGGTTTCCACCACGTTGTATCTTCTGCCGCTGATTTTTTCGTATTCCTTGAACACCTTTGGAATGGCGGCGTAGGCGGCGTCCATTGCGAGGCTCAACTGCTTCTTGTTGTTGATCTGGTCAGGATCGTTCATGTAAGGCCCGATGGTCACGGGATTGGCCGGGTCGACCGAGGTAACAGTGGCCTGGAACTCGCCAACGAAATCGGAAATGGTCTTTTTTTCGGTGAAGTGCTGGATCTTGCGCTTCTGGTGGCTCGTGAAAAATCCGTCAGAGGCCACGATGACCGGAAGCCGGACGTCCTGGAGCTCCCCTATCTTTACCGCCATGATGTTCATGTCGTAAACCGCTTGCGGGTCCTTGGCCATGAGAATGATCCATCCCATGTTCAGGACGGACATCACGTCGCTGTGGTCGCCCCGGATGTCGAGTGGACCAGAGACGGAGCGGCAGACAACGTTCAGCACCATGGGAAAGCGGGTGCCGGACTGCACTGGCAATTGCTCTATGGCGAAGAGCAGGCCGTTTGCCGAGGTGGCGTTAAAGACCCTGCCGCCTGCCGTGGTCGCGCCATAGCATATACCGGCGGCGCCGTGCTCGCCGTCAGCGGGGACCATGTTGACGTTATGCTCGCCGTTGGCGCCCATTTCGTCAAGATACTCAGCGATCTCGGTGGACGGGGTGATGGGATAATAGCCCATGACGTGGTAATTGATCTGGTTCGCGGCAAGGGCGGCCGCCTCGTTTCCGCTCATGAAGTCCACTGTCTGGTCCGATTCTGTTTCCTTTTTTTTCTCAATCTCTTGGGTAGCTGTTGCCATTTGTTCCTCCGGTTTATTTGGATCGGGTGAACCCGTCCTGGATGATCTTCTTGTCCACCTCGTATTCCTTGGCGGCGGTCAGGGCGTGGAATTTGCAAATTTCAACGCATCGCAGGCAGCCTTTACAGTATTGGTAATTATATTTAAGCAGGGTCCGCCTCTCCTTGCCCTTCTCGTCCTTTTCCTCGCCCCAGACCATTACATAGTCCGGACAGGTGATGTCGCACTCTCCGCAGGAGGTGCATACCGAGCGGTCCAGCACCGGGACCCAGCCGCTCCTTGAGGCGCTGAGGTCCTTGGTTGCGGAATTTCCTGGAGTTGTGATCACGCCTCCGATGTTCTGGTTGAAATATCCTGTTTTTTGTCCTTCCCTGCTGAATGGGATGAGTGGATACTTTCCGTCCGGCTCAAAATATTTTGAAACGCCTTCGTTATAACCCCTGTCAAAGGTCTTGAGGTTCGGCTCGATGAGGAAGGAGTATTTCTTGCCGAGATTTTTCTTGATCATGTCCTTGACCACGTCCGGATCTATAAACCCGCTCACCTTGCAGATGGCGCCAAGGAGGGCGGTATTGACCCGCGTGTTTTCCTCAACCGCGATCTTCATGGCGTCCACGCAGTGTATGGTCCCGCCGTGCAGTTTCAGGTAATCCCTTGCTTCTTCCGGGGATTTCCCTGTCGAGAAAACCACCACTGAATCCTTTCCAACGCCTTGGGTCACCGAGACGCTCCTGACCATTTCCTCGTGGAAAATAACGAGAATATGGGGCTCAGTGACCGGGCTGTTGACCCTGACTT
Organism: Nitrospinota bacterium; assembly: GCA_016212295.1. GTDB lineage: Bacteria > Nitrospinota > Nitrospinia > JACRGO01 > JACRGO01 > JACRGO01. The sequence goes on from JACRGO010000105.1 coordinate 3,935, forward strand.
CCTTGTCAGGCGCGCAGAGCCGCACAAAGGCCTTAACCGGCGAGCCTTTTTTTTCCGAGCCATAGCTTGAAAAATTGGACCCGTTATAGCCCATGCCCAGGACCCCTGCCTCGCCCAAAATCTTTCCGGCCAGGTTAGCTCCGAACCCGCCGATGCTCTCCATCCGGATTTCAAAAAATCCTGATTTATTTACCTTGGGAAGCTCCTTGTAATTTTCCGAGTGCATTGTGTTTTCCCGATTTGTTGTTGGTTGCAGTATTATAGTAAAGTATATGGTAATTTTACAACCCGCGCGATGATTATATCATCGAACGTTTGAATACATCGAAATTTATTTTGGTTGCGGCCATGCCGCGCTATGTATTTTTGGAGAAATTATCATGAAAAAAAAACCTTGGTTTCTGATTTTTTCTTTTTTCTTTATATTGGGTTGCGGATATAAACTCCTGGGGCATGGGTCCTCTGTGCCTCCGGATGTGCATTCGATCTCCATCCCTACCTTTACCAATACCAGCCAGGAGCCTGGCATTGAAAGGACCTTTACCCAGGTGGTCCGCGAGGAGTTCATCAATGACGGGCGCCTGGCGGTGGTGGAAAATCAAAAGGCCGATTGGAACCTGAAAGGGGAAATCAAGGAATATTATCTTAAGCCGGTGTCCTTTGATTCCCGCGACAACGTTACCGCCTATTGGATTGAAATGACGCTGTTTATAGAGCTGACGGACGTTAAAAAGAAAAAGACCATTTTCAAACAGCAATTTCATCCCCATTGGGATTATAGGGTTACCTCAGCGGTTTCCTTGTCAAATATAAAGCGCATGGAAGGCATCGGCAACGCAGCCAGGGACTTCGGAAAGACCCTGACCAGTCTGATAATAGAAGGATTTTAGTGAAATACAGCCAATTAATTAAAGAACTTGAGCAGGGCCGGGTCTCTTCGTTTTATCTTCTGGTTGGAGAGGAACAATTTCTGGTCCGCGAGGCGTTGGAGCGGCTCATAAACGCAATCGTTCCCCAGCCGGAAAGGAGCTTCAACCTGGAAATCCTTGACGCCGGAGAAACGAAGGCCGCCAGACTGAAGGAAGCCATTGGGACCCTTCCCTTTTTGGGAGGAAGGCGGCTGGCCGTCATCAGGAATTTTGAGGATTTCAAGGACTCCGGTGATGGAGCGGATTTTGAAAAATTCCTTGAAAAGCCGGACCCATCCATTGTAATAGCAATAACCGCTTCTTCCCTGGACAAGAAGAAAAAACTCCATAACGTGCTCTATAAATACGCTGAAGTCGTGGAATTGGACAAATTAGGCAAGGGAGAGGCAAGGTCCTGGGTATCCAAAAGAGCCGCTGCCCTGGATAAGACCATTGATGACGAAGCGGTAACATATCTCATTGAGCGTGTTGGCGCCGACCTTTCAAGTCTTCACAATGAATTGGAAAAGGCGTACGCATACATTGGAAAACGAAAGCGGATCACGCTGGAAGACCTTATGGCGCTTGTGGGAGACCTGCATGTTGATTCCGTGTTCGGACTGGTGGACGCCGTTGGCGAGAAAAATCTGGACAAGGCCCTCGTGACGCTTAAGAATCTCATGGCCCACGGCGCCGAGCCTTTGGCCATTCTGGGGATGCTGGCGCGGCAGTTCCGCCTGATATGGCAGACCAAATCACAACTGAATAAAAAGACGCCCAAGCTTCAAATCGCGAAGGCGATAGGGACGCACGCATTTTTGGTGGACAAGCTGGCTGTCCAAGCGAAAAAATTTTCAGAAATCGAGCTTGCCTCGGCTTTTGAGAAGATGAAATCCCTGGATGGCATTTGGAAGAGTTCCGATGTGTCCAAAGCCCTCCTTCTGGAAAATTTTCTTTTTGATTTTTGCCGGTCAAGGTTTTAACATTATTATGTTTCCGTTTTTCAGTAACTTCTTTTTTTCCTTTGCGTTCTTGGCGGGCTTTGCGTGAGAGAAAATATTTTTAAAATGATGGATAAACGCGAAATAGTATCCCTGGCAAGGTGCGCTGAGTATTCGGAAAAGGAGGTTTTCCGGGCGGTTTCGGAAGCAATCTCCGCCCTTGGCGGCATGCAGTCCTTTATAAAACGCGGAGACAAGGTCCTGCTGAAACCCAATCTGCTGTCCGCCAAGACGCCTGACCAGGCGGTTACCACCCACCCATTGGTCGTCCAGGCCGTTGGGAAGCTGGCTAAGGATTGCGGAGGAATTTTGACCATAGGCGACAGCCCTGCCCTGGGCAATTGGAAGAAAATTATTTCCCTGACAGGAATGGAGGAAACAGCGAAATATTTAGGCGCTGATTTGGTCCGTTTCAGTGAAAGCGTTTGGGTGGAAAGGGAAGAGAGGCATCGATTCAAGAAAATGGAGATCGCAAGGGAGGCGGTGGAAAGCGATGTGGTCATCAACCTTCCCAAGCTTAAAACGCACGTCCAGATGTTTTTGACCCTTGGAGTGAAGAACATCTTCGGATGCCTGGTGGGAAAAAGAAAGCCCGCCTGGCACATGGAGGCCGGCAAGGACAACATGGGCTTCGCCAGGAGGATCGTGGAGCTGTATGAAGCAGTGGGCCCGAAGCTTACGCTGGTTGATGGCATAGTCGGCATGGAGGGGGAAGGGCCGGGCAGCGGCGATCCCAGGCGCATGGGGCTGATTGCAGCCGGACGGGACGCAGTGGCCGTTGACCGCGTCATACTGGAAATTGTCGGCGGAAAGGTGAAACAGTTTTATACTCTCGCGGCCGCGGAGGAGTTGGGGATAGGAGAGCCGCGCCTGGACAGTATTCAAATCGCGGGCGGGGAATTAGAGAAGCTTAAACTCAGGGATTTTAAATTTCCCACCATGCAGGGCGTTGAGTTCGGACCTCCTTTCTTGCGCCCTTATATCAAGGATTTTGTCACCACCCGCCCCTATGAGGACCACTCCAAATGCACCCTTTGCGGGCATTGCATAGAGGCGTGTCCGCCCAAAATAATTTCCAAGACCAAGGACAAGAGGCTTCATTTTGAATATGAAGAATGTATCAGGTGTTATTGCTGCATGGAAGTCTGTCCGGAAGGCGCCATGAAAATGAAGCAGGGCCTGATCCTTAGGGCGCTTCAATGGACCGGCTTGATGTAAGAACGCTATATTAAGTCTATGTTGGCAACGCTGCCAAAGTTTCGTGAAATTTCAAATCTCAATTGTCAAATAACAAATAAATCTCAATAACCAAAATTACAAAGGATAGACAAGTGAATGGAGTTGTTTTGTACATTCAGTAATTGTGATTTATTCCTTCCTGAAATAGCAGAATTCCCTTGGCATTCTGCCGTCCGCTATCATCTCCAGCAAAAACCCCTGGTCTATCCCGCATTCCTTGGCCAATACCGGGAGCGGCGCCAGGTCACCTTTGTCCATTGGCCTGATGCTTGAATAGATCGCCTTTTCAAATTTCGCGAAAACCGTCTTCGCTTCAGAAATAAAATTGGCGACGTCCTCGCAGCAAAGGACCAGGTCCCCGTTTTCCGTCTGAACCAGGCTGATGAGTTGCAGTGCCGCAAGTTTCCTTATGTACTGTTCTATTTCATAAAGGGGGATGTTGAGTACCTTTTTTACCTCGATCAATGCCTTTTCTTTTTTTATCTTTCCGCTCCGCGACGCTTCAAACAGGAAGGCAAGGAAATTGGAAAAGGCCAGGAATTGGGGCGGCTCCGGGATGATCTGGACCGCGCCGCCCAGCGACTTGACGCGCTTGCTAAGGGAACTTATTATGACCTTGGTTATGGGGGGTGATTTCCTGAAGAGCTTGGAGAGGTTCTTTGAGTTGAATATGAGGACCTCTGTATTGTCCATGGCCACGGTCGTGGAGTCCCTCTTGGTCTTGGCCAGCACCGCCCTTTCGCCGAACACGGCCCCTTTGCCGTGAGTGGCGATGGCCACTTCCCGGCCTTCCACAAGCCTGTACTCCTTGACCCTTCCCCGCTTTATCAAATAGGCGGAGCTTTCCACGGAGTCCTCCCTGTAAATAATCTGCCCTGCCGTGTAAAATTTACTTTTCATTTGGAAATTAACCTCAACACACCCCGGCCTTCGGCCACCCCTCTCAAGAGGGGAATTTATAGGTGATGACGCCCTTTCGCTAGGGATTAATGAATAAGGCGCCGCTGTAAACCGTGAAAATCTCATAAAGGCGACTGGTAGAAATTGCTGGAAATTATAGCTCCGGCGATTAAGTTTTTTCCTTTGAAAAATTCCCCTCTTGAGAGGGGTGGCCGGAGGCCGGGGTGTGTTAGCTGGCTTCTTATTACTACCACTTGCCGCTCATATTACCACAAAACACGAAACGCCACAAACCGTTATATGTTGATTTTACGGGCTTTTTTCTCTTGAAAAATATTCAGGATGTGCTATGCTTTAGTGGTTAAATGGCAATGTGGAAGCCAGTATATTAAAAGTTAGAGTTGTATTACATACTTTAAATGAACTTTAGTTTTGAGGGTTCCTTATGGGTCGAATGAAAGAATGGATGATGGAGCAACAAAATCGTATACAGGAACGGCACGATGAACTACCTGATCGAATCGATGATATGCTTTCATACCTTGGTGATATCGCAGAAAGGCTGGACAATGTTTTAGAGAAGTTCGATCCAGCAGATAGAAACAGGATATTTTTGAGTCACAAAAGCTGCGATAAGCCGATGGTTAGAAGGTTCATGTCTGCTCTGAGAGCAGTTGGGCTTGATCCATGGCTTGATGAAGATGAAATGACAGCAGGCTCACATCTCGACCAATCCTTACTGCAAGGTCTTAAGGAATCCTGTGCCACTGTCTTCTTCATTACACCCAACTTCCAGGATGCGGACTTCTTAAAACAGGAGATCGAGTATGCAATAGCAGAAGAAAGAGAAAGGACCGGGCGCTTCACCATTATTACTATTCTACTAAGCGGAGCCACAGAAGCAAATATACCGTCAGGGTGAATTTGTTCTTTTCCCTATCTCACTGATATATAAGAGAGAACCATCGACTCCTGGACATTGAACCGCGAATGGGGTATAGTGTTCTTCATTAGCGTCTAATCTTGGAGGACAGTATGGACATTAAACAAAT
>JACRGO010000104.1 GCA_016212295.1 Nitrospinota bacterium
ATTTGCGAAAAATCGGCCTTACATAACAAAATTTAATTTTAAAACGGTTGAGCTTCAATATTAACGGGAAACCTAACGTATTTTAGAGCTTAACCCCAAAAAACGCCTCATAAAAATTCCTTAACTTAATGGCAGTGAGGCCGGGTTAGGGGAGGAAAATATATGACCAGTGTCCATTTAAAAGCGCATGTGGATAAGGACGGAATTCTGAAACTGCGAACGCCTGTCCAGTGAATTTCGGACCAGGACGCGGAGGTCACGCTGGTGATCCAGCGTATTCAAGGTGTCCCGGAGTCCAAGGGCTGGCCGCCGGGATTTTTTGAGGAAACGGCGGGCAGTATCCCTGATTTCCCGGAAATTTATTACGAAGGGGATTTTGAAGAGCGGGAGCCTTTAGCATGAAGTATTTGCTGGACACTAATGCTTGCATCTGATTAGAAAAAATTACTATTGCAACATCAAATTAAATTTTTAATATGACAACAAAGCAAAAAAAACCGGCCAAATCACCCCAGGCTGATTTGTGCATACCTTACATTGGCATTAATGTGCATCGATTACCATGCCTTGTGGGCGTTGCGATTGACACGGATATTCGAAGCCGGGCAAAGCTTAGGGACCTGTATACTATAAAATTCCATTGCTCGTTGAAAACGGGAAAAGAGTATGTGAGCTCCTTAATTAATCTTAGAGTTCTAAAGAAAACAGGCATTGATAAATTTGATTTAGATTATACTTCAGGCTCCAGAGAAGAAGAACTGTTATTGAACTTTGCAAGGCAAAGTGATTGGCCTAGCTTTTTGGAATTTTTAGTTTCATCCAATCCGGTTTATGAGGTATTGCGAGAAGTGGTTTTTGAAACCATGGAGAAAACGAAGGGCGAGGAAATTAGGGAAATTATTAATTCCGCCAGAGAGTTAATGGCCAGTAAAAAAATAGGAGGGTCAGTGAGATTAAAGACCCTTGAGGCCTTTGTTCGAATTATTCGTATTATTCGTAAGTGCAAAGAAAGCATTAAAAAAAAATTAAAGATAAAACAGTTGACGCTGTTATTTCATCATCGCCCTATTTGAATGCTATTGACTATCTACGAGGCCATAAATTTTCTCTTGTCTGGTTTGGATTTAAAATAGGGGAAATTAGATCAATCCGTTCAGCTAGCATAGGCGTGGAAAAAGCTCCTGAGAAGGATGTTCCCTTAAATATTAAAAAAACACTCATAGAATCTTTTGGAAATGTTCATCTTTTGCCGTCAAGACACAGACGGATTATTGAACGCTATGCCATAGACCTTTTTGGCATGCTATCGGAAGTTTCCAGAGTTTTGCGGCCAAGAGGGAAAGCTGTATTTGTAATAGGGAATTCCTGTATAAAAGGAGTTTTTATCCAAAATTCAAAAGCGCTCATAAAAGCAGCAGAGTTTACTGGCCTTAAACTTAAGAATGAAAAAGAAAGGGACCTGCCGGTTGCGTCTCGATACCTTCCAATGCCTGAAGATCAAAATAGTTCATTAGGCCGTCGAATGAGAAGAGAGTGTATTATAACCTTCGAGTCTTAAATGATTAAGAAACGACAAAAATTAAGCCCGTTTGGAAAACAGTATTGGAGGCAGACCTATGTTCGACCGCATTACTTTTGACCAAGAAATAATGGGGGGCCGGGCCTGTATCCGTGGAATGCGCGTCACGGTTTCCATCCTTGTGAATCAGATCGCGCATGGCGCGACATTTGATGAAATCCTGGAAGGATATCCCGACCTTGAAAAAGAGGATATTGAACAGGCATTGGAGTATGCAGCCTGGTTGGCTAGGGAAGAGGTTCATTCATAGGGGGAGGAAAATACATGACCAGGCTCCATTTAAAAGCGCATGTGGATAAGGACGGAATTCTAAAACTGCGAACTTCCGTCGAGGGAATTTCTGACCAGACGCCAAGAAAAAAATATCGCGTTTGCCGGTTGAATCACTGATAACGACCTTGAGGGGGCAAAAGGTTATTTTGGACTCTGATCTGGCACGCCTCTACGGCGTTCAAACCAAAATTTTGAATCAGGCCGTCAAGAGAAACCAGGATCGTTTCCCGGAAGATTTTGCCTTTAGATTGACGAAAGAGGAATGGGGCGCGCCTCACTTGAGGTCACAAATTGTGACCTCAAGATCCCACGGTGGCAGGCGTTACCCTCCATTTGCCTTTACTGAACATGGAGCCATTATGGCGGCCAATGTCCTAAACAGCCCCCAAGCCATTGAAATGAGTGTTTTCGTAGTCCGGGCCTTTGTAAAGATGCGGGAATATTTGGCTGCCAGCCGGGAAATGGAAAAGAGATTGGCTGAGATAGAAAAAAGCCTGTTGACCCACGATAGCTCCTCGAAAACAAATCGGATTCAAAGGTCCTGATGTGGTGAAAAATAAAAAAAGACCCAAAATATTATACATGGACAAATCCCAGGCCAAAGACCTTATCAAGGAAACCTTCACCCGACCTTTTGACAAGGAGCGCTATCGCCGCCTCATGGGCGAACTTCTCAATCGCGTGGACTGGTCCAAGGAAACCCTGATTGCCGGGCACATGGTCCGCGCCGCCTTCAAGGAACGCGTCAGCCATTACGAAATGTGCCGATAGCTTAACGGAGTGGATGGAAAATAGGTATTGAAGTTTACCGCACTTTGGGAAGGATTAAGGATGGGGGTAAAATTGGTAAAGCGGGGGGAGACCAAACACTTATAGCAATTCGTGAGACATTGAGGAATTTATGAAAAATACTCAGGCTTTTGTCACATCATCTATTCGCGATAACCATAAGCGCGGTTCTGTAGGCGGTTTCCTGAAAGACAACATAGGACCTGACGCAGACCTTTCCATAGTCTCAGCCTATTTTACCATCTACGCCTATCAAAAATTAAAAGGTTCCTTGGATCGGATCAAGCATCTGAATTTTCTATTCGGAGAGCCAAGATTCTTGAAAGCCCTGGACCCCTCTAAAACAAACAGGCGCGATTTTAAAATTGAGGATGACCGGATTGTTGTCCCCATTGAAAGCCGTCTCACCCAGAAGTCCATTGCCAGGGAATGCTCGGACTGGATAAGACAAAAGGCCGATATCAAATCCATGGTCAAGCCCAACTTCCTGCACGGCAAATGCTACCTGATAGAAAATGCCAACGGCGTCAAGGAGGCCGTGGTGGGTAGTTCCAACTTCACGGTGAACGGCCTGGGACTGGGTGGAAGCCACAATATTGAGCTGAACATGGTCATTCAGGACAGAAGGGATTCGGAGGACCTTAAAATATGGTTCAATGAGCTTTGGAACGACACGTCGGGACTGGTGGAGGATGTCAAGCAGGACGTATTAAACGACTTGGCGCAATTTTATATTGAGAATGAACCGGAGTTCATCTATTTCAAGACCCTCTTCCACATATTTGGAAAATATATTGAAGGCCAGGAAAAAGGCGGCTTGCTGACCGAAAAAACAGGCTTCTTTGAAAGCGAAATCTGGAACATGCTGTATGACTTTCAGAAGGACGGCGTCAAGGGGGCCATCAATAAGATACTGAAGCATAACGGTTGCATCATAGCCGACAGCGTGGGCCTGGGCAAGACATTCGAGGCCCTTGCCGTAATCAAATATTTTGAATCGCTGAATTCCAGGGTACTTGTATTGTGCCCCAAGAAACTTTCGGCCAACTGGACTATTTATCAAGCAGGCCAGGGCCATGCCCTGAATCCATTCACAAAGGACCGGTTCAACTACACGGTGCTTTATCATACGGATTTAGGAAGGGTGTCCGGCAAATCGGACGCCAACGGCATAGACCTCGAAAATTTCAATTGGGGGGCTTATGACCTCGTCGTCATTGATGAGTCCCACAATTTTCGCGGCAATCCCATGGACAAGACCGGGGAAGACGGCGCTCCGCGGATGAACCGCGCCAAATGGCTCATGGAAAGGATCATTAAGGGCGGCGTCAAGACCAGGACGCTTTTGCTTTCAGCCACGCCGGTCAATAATACCCTGCGGGACCTGAGAAACCAGATTTCCCTTATCACGGAGGGCAGGAACGACGCCCTGTTTGAAACCACGCGGATCAAGGACATCTCCCTCACCCTGAAAAACGCCCAGTCGCACTTTACGCACTGGGCGGACCATAAAAAAAATCCAAAAAGGAATTTAAAGCAATTACTGGAGCGTCTGGATTCGGCGTTCTTCAAACTCCTTGATGAACTGACCATTGCCCGTTCGAGAAAGCATATAAAGACTTTTTACAAAACTGAAGACATAGTCTTCCCGGAAAGGTTAAGGCCGGACTCCATATATCCGGACATCGACCTGAAGGACCGTTTTTTTACCTATGACGCCTTGAACAAGAAAATTCTGGCGTACAAGCTCAGTCTTTTCAATCCTTCTGCTTACGTGAAGCAGGAGATGAAGCAGAAATATGAAGAGATGGCCGGCAAGCAGGTATCGGCCTTTACACAGGAAAAGCGCGAACACTTCCTCATCGGCATGATGAAGATCAATTTTCTCAAACGATTGGAAAGCTCCATTGAATCCTTCGAGATATCCATGGACCGGACCATCCGGAAGATCGAGAATCTGGAAGGGAAGATTCAGGATTTTCTGAAAACCAGGGCCCAATCCCTGGAAGAAGAGCTTGCCGCCCTGGGGCCAGACGAAGATGAACTGGAAGAGGATGGCGAGGATTTTGATCAGTGGCAGGTGGGAAAGAAGCTGAAATTCGATCTGGCGGACCTGCGTCTGGATGAATGGCTGGAGGATTTGAAAAAGGACAGGGAGGCGTTAATCGAGTTATACAATACGGCCTATTCCATCACTCCGGAACGGGACGCCAAATTGAAGGCGCTTAAGGAACAGATCGAGGCCAAAATCAATCGGCCCATAAATAACGGCAACAAAAAGGTCATCGTCTTTACCGCCTTTGCCGACACCGCCGGATATCTTTACGATTGTCTCAAGGATTGGGCGCTGAATGAACCTGGGCTGAATATTGCCCTGGTGGCGGGCTCCGCCACGCGGACCACCTTCGGCAAAAACGATTTCGCCTCCATCCTCACTAATTTTTCGCCGCGCTCCAAGACCAGAGAGAAAATCCGATCCATGCCCCAGGAAGGCGAAATAGATGTCCTGATTGCCACGGACTGCATCAGTGAAGGACAAAATCTGCAAGACTGCGATACCCTGATAAACTATGACATCCACTGGAACCCTGTCCGCATCATCCAGCGATTCGGGCGTATAGACCGGCTGGAGAGCAAGAACGAAAAAATCCGTCTCATAAACTTCTGGCCCACCAAGGACCTGGACAACTACATCAACCTGAAGGAACGGGTCGAAGCCCGCATGGCCTTGGTGGACGTGACCGCCACGGGAGAAGACAATATCCTGAACGCGGAACAACTGGAAGAGCTTGTGGCCGAGGACCTGAAATACCGCAACAAGCAACTCAAAAGAATGAAGGAAGAGGTCCTTGACCTGGAGGAAATGGATGAAAGCGTTTCACTGACGGATTTTACCCTGGATGATTTCCGCGTTGAATTGATGAACTTCATTGAAAACAACCGGAAGAAGCTGGAAGAGGCCCCCTTCGGCCTCTACTCCATCGTGCCGTCTCCCTCCGGCAGCCATGCCCATCTTCTTGACCAGGGCAGGTATTCAGCGGACGAAAAGGAAATCATCCGGCCAGGAGTGGTCTTTTGTCTGAAACAGAAGGGCGATACCGAAGGAAACGAGGAGATCAATCCCTTGCAACCTTATTTTTTGGTCTATATCCGGGAGGATGGCCATGTAAGGTTCAATTACACCAACGCCAAGGCGATACTTGAGATATACCGCCTCCTGTGCCAGGGACGCCGGGAGCCTTTTGAAGTCTTGTGCGGGCTATTCAATGCGGAAACAAGGAATGGGGAAGATATGGGCCGGTACACGGAACTGCTAGGCCAGGCCATCCGGGAAATCCGCCATGTCTTCAGAAAACGCGCCTCCATTAAACTCACCTCGGACCGGGGCGCCTTGCTGGTCCCGAAGTCGAAACAGGTTCATGATATGAGTAGTTTTGAACTGGTTACTTGGCTGGTGATAAAATAACGGAAAATGAGAAAGCCATGAAAAAGCTCAGACTTTATGTTGATACGTCTGTCTTGGGCGGCGTTTTTGATGCCGAAGATACTAATCGCGTCAATACCGCTGAGAGGCTTCTGAGGCTCATCAAGAATGACGTTTTCGAGGGATTTATTTCATTATTGACTATAGAAGAGATTTTGATGGCTCCAAAAAGAATTCGGGTGCCATTGGAGAAAATAATTTCCAGCTCAGGCTTTAAAAGTCTCGAAGAGTCAGAGGAAAGCATTGAACTTGCCAATGCCTTTCTTAAAGACGGAGACATCCCTGTAAAATATCGCGACGACGCAAGGCATATCGCAATTGCTGTTTGTCATGAGGTGGATTATCTCGTTTCATGGAATTACAAGCACATGGTGAATATCTCTGTGAAAAGATTAATCAACAGCACAAATATCAGAATGGGCTACAACCCTATTGAAATTATATCGCCGGAGGAGGTGACGGGAGATGGAGAAATGGAAATATAAATCACTCGCATGGATTCATAAGGTCAGAGAGGAAGACTACAATAATACGAAAAACTTGACCCCGTATGAGCTTATCGAAAAAACACGAAAGAACGCGGAGGTCGTTGCTCAATCGCTTGGATTGAAAACGGTCCATATGGACGGCCAACGGGCCATGCACATGGAACAATTCTGATATGAGCAAGGAACAAATCCAATCAGCCCTCCAGCGGTTTGCCCAAGGCAATCTGTCCGAAAACGCCTTGAATCTCTTCAAAACCCTGGGCTACAACACCGAACGCCAGGCCCCTCTGGACAAGCCCACCTACTCCGCATTCAAGGAATCCTTTGTAGACGCTCAATCCAAATTCAATGAAGACAAGGCCCTGGTAAAGGACTGGGAAACGGTTGATCTTCTCTTTCAGCTTTCAAAGGAAGAAGTGCTCAAACAGACGGACCTCTTCGACACAAGGCGGGTGGACAACGCCGTCATCGAGTCCTACCTTTTCTTTGCCATTGAGCTTGCCAAACCCCAATACACCCGCGCCGAATTGTGCCATATCACCCGGGAGGTCAACCGCCTCTTCCGCATGCCGGTGATGCTGCTGTTCAAGCATGGGGAATCCCTGACCCTTTCCGTCATCAACCGCAGGCTGCACAAGCGGGATGAGAACCGCGACGTTCTGAAAAAGGTGACCCTGATCAAGGACATCCGAACCGAAAAACCCCACCGGGCGCATATCGATATCTTCTTTGACCTGTCCTTTGATGAGCTTAAGAGAAAAGTCGGCTTTTCCAATTTCGTCGAATTGCACCACGCCTGGCAAAAGACCCTTGATACCAAGGAACTGAACAAAAGTTTTTACCAGAAGCTTTTCTATTGGTATTTATGGGCGGTCAAGGATGTTAAATTCCCCCAGATACGCCCGAAAGAAGATTTAATTCCGGATGAAGCCCATCAAAGCGAAAGCGTGATTCGCCTGCTTACCCGCTTGCTCTTCTGCTGGTTCATGAAGGAAAAACAGGAGCTGATTCCTGAAATCCTCTTTAATCAAAACAAGGTCCGGGAAATGCTCAAGAATTTCTCCACGGACCGCAAAAAGAGTTCCGTTTACTACCGGGCCATCCTTCAAAATCTGTTCTTCGCCACCCTGAGCGTTCCAGTCAAGAACAGGAAATATATTCGGGAATCCTATCAGGGGAAAAACGAGGATTACGGCAACCCCTATGTCTTCCGCTACCAGGATGAATTTTTGGACCCCAAGGAAAATTTAAAACTGTTTAAAGACATTCCTTTTCTTAACGGCGGACTCTTTGAATGTCTGGATGAAAGGCCCAATGGTGACGGAGAAATGGAAATCCGCCTGGACGGTTTTTCCACCAATGAAAAGAAACAAGCCTTTGTCCCCGATTATCTGTTTTGGGGCGAGCATCATGGAATCAACCTGGCCAAGGAATTGGACAGCAATAAGAAGAATCAGGAAACCGTTGTGGGTATTATAGATATCCTCAACTCCTACAAGTTTACCATTGATGAAAACACACCCTTGGAGGAGGAAATAGCCCTTGACCCTGAATTGCTGGGCAAGGTGTTTGAAAGTCTGCTGGCTTACTACAATCCGGAAACCAAGGCCAATGCCAGGAAACAGACCGGGAGCTTTTATACCCCCCGTGAAATCGTGAATTACATGGTGGACGAGTCCCTGATCGCCACGTTCAAGCAAAAACTTCACGACGCCGGAATTTTGGAAAATGTCGAAGAACGTTTGCGCGATTTGGCAGGTTATAATGAAAACGAAAATCCGTTTACGCCCAAGGAAACCGATGTTATTATCCGGGCCTTGGAAGACCTGAAAATCCTGGACCCCGCATGCGGAAGCGGAGCCTTCCCCATGGGAATCCTGCACAAACTGGTCTGGATGCTGCGCAAGATTGATCCTGATAATGAGAAATGGTTCGAAAGCATCATAAATCGCCTGCCGGAGTATACACGGGCGGAAATGAGGAAAAAATTGGAAGGTGAAAACTGGGATTATCTTCGCAAGCTGGGCATTATACAGGAAGCCATTTACGGGATAGATATTCAACCCATTGCCATACAAATCGCGAAACTCCGCTTCTTTATCTCTCTCCTCGTGGACCAGGATATCCGGGGCAACGCTTCGGACAATTTTGGCCTCCACCCGCTGCCCAACCTGGATTTCAAGCTGGTGGCCGCCAATACGCTCATCGGAGCCCCTGAACAAAGTCAGCCAACCGAAGGACAATTGTTTTTTGGACGGGAGGAGTTTTTTGAACAGTTCACTGCCCTAACGGCCGCCTATTTTGTGTCATCCCTCCCCGCGGAAAAGAAGGATGTCACCAAAAAAATGAGGAAATTGGTGGATGGCAAGGTGCGGGAAAAATTAAATCAAATACAAAACCTGGTGAAGCACGTCGACGAACGCTTCAGCAAGCACCTGGCGGAAAGAAACAAGGCCGCGATAAAGCAAAAGCAAAGGGATGCCGATCTCTGGAAAAGCTATGCCAATCTCTTTAAGCACGAAAGCGTGGGCTTCTTTGATATCCGGTATTTTTTCCCTGAAGTGAAAGAGGGGTTTGATATCGTGATTGGGAATCCTCCCTATGTCCGCCACGAGTCCATAAAAGACCTGAAGCCGCAACTCGCAAAGGAGTTTGGCTCTTTTTACTGCGGCACGGCGGACCTCTACACCTATTTTTACAAAAAAGGGCTGGATATATTGAATGGGTACGGCCACCTCTGCTTCATCGCGCCCAATAAATTCATGCGGGCCGGTTACGGAAAAAACACGAGGGAGTTGCTGGCCAATAAGGCTGTGCCCAGGCTGGTCATCGACTTCGGCGACCTCCCCATCTTCGACGCCACCACCTATCCTTCCATATTGCTGTTGGGGAAAAATGCGGGGGCGGAAACGGAATTCCTGGCCGCGACCTTCACCCAAACAGAGCAATTGGAAAAAATGGAGGAAACCCTTACCGGGATTGGCTTCTCCATGCCCGTCTCCTCCCTGAAACCTGAAGGCTGGAACCTGGAACGGCCTGAAGTCCATAGCCTCATGGAAAAGCTCAGGGCAAAAGGTAAACCCCTTGGGGAGTATGTGGAAGGTAAATTCTATTACGGCATCAAGACCGGCCTGAACGAGGCATTCGTCATTGACGCAGCAGCACGGGAAAGGCTGATAGCCGAGGACCCGAAGAGCGCGGAATTGATAAAACCCTGGCTCCGGGGTCGGGACATCAAGAAGTGGAAGGCGGAGTGGGCGGGGTTGTATGTGATAAACATTGCCAGCAGCGCCAATCGCGAATGGCCTTGGTCCAACGAGAAGACCGAGGCAAAGGCGCGTCCTATCTTTGAAAAGGCTTACCCCTCCATTCACAAACACCTCTGAACACCTGTCGCAATGGGAAGATAAATTAAAAAAGCGCGATGACCAGGGAAAGTTCTGGTGGGAGCTGCGGTCGTGCGCCTACTACGAGGAGTTTGAAAGGCCGAAGATTGTTTACCAGGAGATTGCGACATTTCAGTCTTTTGGATACGCAGAACCCGGTTTGTTTTGTAACAACAAGTGCTTTCTAATCCCGGAAAACGATGATTTCATTCTTGGGTTATTCAATAGCAAGCTCTTCTGGTGGTTTCTTGGCAATTTGACATCAGGGCTTGTAGGTGGCGCACAAGCCATGCAGATGCCTTACATGAAGCAACTCCCCATTCCTCCCGCCACCCCCGCCCAAAAGTCCCCCATCATCGAGTGCGTCCAGGCCATCCTTGCAAATCCTGGCAGCCCCGGCGTCCCCCGCCTGGAAGCGGAAATCGATCAACTGGTCTATGCCCTTTACGGCCTGACGGAAGAGGAAATTGCTGTTGTGGAGGGGAAGGAATGACGAATAAAACTAAACCCCCTGTTTTTCCTAAAGACTACAAAGCCTTCCTGCATTCAATCAAGCGGCAAATCCATGAAAGCCGCGTCAGGTCTTACCATGCGGTGAACAGGGAGCTTATAGACCTTCATTGAAATATAGGCAAAGAGATAGCGGAGAGGCAGGAACGGGAAGGTTGGGGCAAGTCCGTTGTCGAAAGATTATCTCGCGACTTGCGTAAGGAATTCGCAGGGACAACGGGGTTTTCGACTCAGAACCTGTGGTATATGCGGCAGTTTTATCTTGGATATAAAGAACACCCAAATCTCCAACAGCTTGTTGGAGAAATACCCTGGGGACAAAATCTCCTCATTATTTCAAAAGTAAAAAGCGTCTCAGAGCGGGAGTATTACCTGCGAATGACGGCAGAGACAGGTTGGAGCAGGAATGTTCTTCTCCATCAGATAAAAACGGATGCTTACAGCAGGCATAAGAAGGCGGTTAAGCAGCATAACTTTAAAACAACACTCCCTGCGGCTCAGGCTGAACAGGCGGATGAGGCTATGAAGGATGTTTACGCCCTTGACTTTCTCGGTATCACAAAGCCGGTAGTAGAGCGGGAGTTGGAACGCCGGATGGTCAATCATATAAAGGACCTCCTTCTGGAGTTCGGCCACGGCTTTGCCTTTATAGGCAGTCAATATCCGCTGAAGGTGGACGATGAACAGTATTTCGTTGACCTGTTGTTTTATCACAGAAGACTCAGGCGCCTCGTGGCTGTCGAGAGTTGAAGGTTGGCAAATTCAAGCCGGAATATGCTGGCAAAATGAACTTCTACCTGAACATCCTCAACGATTTTGTCCGTGAACAGGATGAAAACCCGTCAATAGGTATTATCCTCTGCGGCGACAGGAATCGCATGGAAGTGGAATACGCTCTTAAAGGAATTGATAAACCTGTCGGAGTTGCGGAATATACATTAACCCGAAAGCTTCCTTCTGAACTGGCGGATAAGCTTCCAAAGCCGGAAGAACTCGAAAGACAGATCATGCAGGAGCTTGAGAATGCGGATGATTAATAGAATGATTTATGCCATTTACGGCCTGACGAAGGAGGATATCCGTATATGTATATCAAAAATTTGAATATAGAAAACTTCCGTGGCATTAAAAAGGGGGAAATTCAGTTTCAAAAAGGAATGAATATTCTAATTGGGCCAAGCAATATTGGTAAATCAACTATATTGAAGGCAATTGAGTTCGCCTTAAATCCTTATATTCCTTGGTGGCAGAATAGTACCTTGAATGAGCTGGATTTTTTCAATGGAAATATTAAAAAGCCTATAAATATAGAAATTGTTTTAGGGTGCAATAAGAAAAGTTGTTGCGGGGAAGACGTATGCAGTCGCTTTGAGATTGACACTATTGAAGGTCCAAAGACATGTAGGTTAAGCTCTTACACATTATCTTATGAGAAGAAAACTGGAAAAATTTTAAAAGAAGAAGACATTAAAGCAGAGCAAGAGGTGGAATTAATTATTAAGATTAAAATGGTGGCTAATTTTTTGGAGTCTGACGGGTATGTAGAAACAAAATTTCTTATCTTGAATGAAGACGGGGAAGAATGGCACGAATTGAACCGGTCCATGAAGGAATGGATTGGATGCGTAATTTTGGATGCCGGGAGAGCGCCGGAAATTGAATGCGCCATGCAAAATAGATCCTTCCTTTCCAAAGCCATTGGGAACATCAATGAATGGAAATATAAATATCTCAAAGATTTTAAAGAAGGACTCAAAAGCAACATTCAAGAATTGGTGGAAGGAAAAGCAAAGCCGGTCTTTAAATTAATCAAGGAAAAAACCAATGAAATTTCTCCCTATTTTACAGGTGAAATAAGCGCGACAATCGAGGGAACCAATAAAAATGATCTTTTAAAGCAGATAGAGCTTTCTCTTAAAGCAGGCGAAGGCGCAGAAATTCCAATTTCCCGCCAAGGAAGGGGACTGCAAAACATAATATCCATCATTCTCGGAACACAGTTAAAAACTTTTACAACAACCGCAACCCCTCCTCCTTCCATATTTTTACTGGAAGAGCCGGAGCAGAACCTGGAACCCCAATTGCAACGAAGCCTGATTCAAACCGTCCAAGGCATCTGCGGCCAAGGGGAACAAGCGAATCAAATTATCTTAACCACACACTCCCCCCATATTCTCTCCCGCGCGCTACCGGCTATTGCAACACTTGTAGATAGAAAAAGCCACGCGAGGTAAGCTACGTTCTTCGTATTGTGCCACAACACAAGGAGAACGACATGGCTTACACACGCGTGACCAAAGAAGAACGCAATCTCATG
>JACRGO010000100.1 GCA_016212295.1 Nitrospinota bacterium
AAAATTTGCGAAAAATCGGCCTTACATAACAAAATTTAATTTTAAAACGGTTGAGCTTCAATATTAACGGGAAACCTAACGTATTTTAGAGCTTAACCCCAAAAAACGCCTCATAAAAATTCCTTAACTTAATGGCAGTGACCCTCAGCTGCTGCATGAAGCCGCGCGCATTTTGGCGGGACTTTACGGGCTGGGTTTGAAAGCTGGAGACAAAGTTATTCTGTCCCTGTCCCGCAACGAAGAATTTATTCCCGCCTTCTGGGGGTGCCTGCTCGGAGGGATCATTCCCGCCCCTTTAGCGCCGCCGGCGTCGCTTTATAGTCCCAATCCCGCGCTGGAAAAACTGCAAGGCGTCTGGCATACGTTGGGAGAACCCCTTGTCCTGGTTTCCCCAAATCTCATAGAGCAAGATTGTGAACAGCCACGGGACCACTGTTTAATTTCCGAAGACAAACTGTCGGCGCCCTCCTCCCTCCGGCGGAGTCAGCCAGCGGCTTCATTTCACGAAGCCGGGTCCACTGACACGGCCTTTATCCAATTTTCATCCGGCAGCGTCGGCCATCCCAAAGGAGTATTGCTGTCGCATCAAAACCTCTTAAGTAATATTCGCGCCATAGAGTCCGGCCTCGCTCTGCAAAAGGATGACATAGGACTGGGCTGGATGCCTCTCTTTCACGATATGGGACTCATCGGATATCATCTCTCTCCCCTGCATTTCGGCATTAATCATTTTCTTATTAATACCATGGATTTTGTGAGGCGGCCCTTGCTTTGGCTGGACAGTCTGGAAAAACACGGGGCCACCATTACAGCCGCTCCTAACTTTGCCCAGGCATTGATATTAAAGCGCCTGAGAGGAAATCCCTTAAAACAGTGGGACCTTTCCAGAGTAAGATTGGTATTGAATGGCGCGGAACCTATTTCCGTGGAACTCATGCAACGGTTCATGGAAAAAATGTCCGGGTTCGGGTTGGACCCCCAGGCCATGTTTCCGGTATATGGCCTTGCGGAGGCTACCCTGGCCGTGGCTTTTTCTCCGACAGGCGAGACTCCACGGATTGAATATTTAGACCGGCGGGAACTGCAAAATCATCACAAGGTTCTTCTTGTAAACCCGGACGCTCCCTCCGCCGTGCCTTTTACCAGTGTAGGTTTCCCGGTGCGGGGTTGCGAAGCGCGAATCGTGGATGAGTCGGGCCATGACTTCCTGGCGAGACCATCGGCCATATTCAGGCCAGGGGAGATAATGTAATGGCTGGTTATTACGATAACCCCGTTTCCACGCAGGATGCTTTTTGCGGCGAGTGGCTGCGCACCGGCGACCTGGGTTTCATGCGGGAAGGCCGATTATGCGTTACAGGGCGGGCCAAGGATATTATTTTTATCAGCGGCCGGAATTTTTATGCCCATGACCTGGAAAACGTCGCGCAAAAAGTGGAAGGGGGGCAATCCCACCGGATCGCCATTTGCGGCTGGCGCGGTCCGGAGGCTGAAAGTGACAAGCTTTTGTTGTTTCTCGCGGCCCCAAAACCGGCCGCGGCTGCGGCAATTTTTTTGAAATTAAAAAAACAATTGCAGGAAGTTCTTGGACTTACGGTGGACATAGCGGTACCGGTCAAATCCGGCGGGTTCCCCAAAACTTCCAGTGGAAAACTTCAACGGTATAAACTTGTGGAGCGGTTCGAGCAGGGGACCTTTGATGAAGATATTGAAAAATTTCCGTCCTTGCTGAAAGCGGAAGAAGAGGGTTCTCCCGGACGTAAAATCCCCCCCCGAACTTTTACCGAAAAACTCCTGCATAAATTTTGGTGCGAGGAACTGCTCCTTTCGCCGGAAGAGGTGGGAATCCGTGACACCTTTGCTGAGCTTAGCAGCAAGTCCATCCATGCGGTCTCCATTCTAGCCGGATTGGAAAATTACAATATTTTTCTGGATTCCCAGATTATTAAAAATCATCAATCCATAGCGGAAATAGCCGGGTATATAGACAAACACCCCGCACGGGTAAGGTGCGCGGAAGGAGGAAAACGGAAGAAGGTGTTCGGGGGGTAGCCCTATTTTACCAATTGACAATTCACAATTTGGTCAACATAAAGGCAAAAGCGGTTTTTCCGGGGAACGTGGATTAGGAATAAGCTTTTTCTCTTGCGGTGATATATACCAGTCCATTTCTTCAAGCGGCACGGCGCCAAGAAGAGGTTCGGCGCCATGTGGAAGTTCTATTGCGCGCACATGGCAGGTACGACCGCCAACTTCCATTTCAACGATTCCAAATACCCGGTACTCATGTTCTCCCCCATCCGCGGTATAAACACAAACAGAACCCAATTCTTCCAGTTTGAGACGGCTTATCATTTCCACCGGCAGGGCTAATTCCGCGGCTCCAGAATCCACTAAAGCGCCACACTCAACATCTTCTCCTTTTTTTTCTTCCGGCAGGAATCTGTTCTGCCAATTTTTAAGTTTTATTTTAACACTGAATACTCCCATTTATATCTCCTTTTTCACATCCTATTTTACATTATCTCAAAGGCTTCTTTAAAAGTAAAATATATTGTCCCGCTCTCATTAAAGCATGCTAGGACAAGCTTAAGCTGGGATACATTAGGGAATGACATGCAGGGAGTGGAAAGGCATAGGACGGCATAATTAACAGTTAGCAATCGATAATTGATTAATCCTGTCAAAAAAAATTGCCCTGTATTCAAGAAAAGGATTGGGGATAGCCCGAAAAACATGGAATAATTCGCCGAACGCATCATCCAAGGCGCGGATAATAACCGCGTCGGGCAATACGTTCGGCGATGGATCAGATGGGCATTGACAAGGATACAAAAAACAGCAAAACAATTCATCGTTAATCCCAACACCATTTCGCTATCCCAAACGGTACCCAAGTGTCTCCCTGCTCTCTACACGTCAAGCCTTTGTCAGGGCAGCAATCCTTGTCTTTGACACAAAATCCGTTCAGTCCCACACACCCACCAAACACCTGGCTCAACTCCGCTGGATCCAGACTTCTTGCCCTTGGCGGTAATTCTTTAACCTCAACTAATTTTCTATTCATCTCTGCTCCACCTCCTTCTGTAATAAATCAGGTATTTAGGCTGAAGGCTGAAGTAAATCCATCTAACCATATTGTTTTTCCTCTTAGCCTTTAGTCTTCAGTCTATACACCGGTATAGCAATTAGCATGCCAAATAGATTTTAATTCAGCTCAACGCTTTAACTTATTGATGTATAAAGCCTATCGTCAACTTGTCTGTGTTTCTACCTGGAGCGCAATTACTGCCCAAAAGGTCAGAAATCAGCGTTTTTTAGTCCATTAGGCGTTGTAATGCATTGTAATTAAAGCAGATATTGTGTGTTTGACCGAAATGTCAGCTTTGACCAAAAGGTCATAAAATCAGGGGGCAGGAAGGAGGAAAACGGAAGAAGGCGCTTGGTAATGTTCTATTTAAAAACTTAAAAGATTAATTGCCAATTGTAAATTGCTAATTGTCAATGGTCAATGGTCAATGGTCAGGGTGAATTTGTTCTTTTCCCTATCTCACTGATATATAAGAGAGAACCATCGACTCCTGGACATTGAACCGCGAATGGGGTATAGTGTTCTTCATTAGCGTCTAATCTTGGAGGACAGTATGGACATTAAACAAAT
>JACRGO010000101.1 GCA_016212295.1 Nitrospinota bacterium
CATGAGATTGCGTTCTTCTTTGGTCACGCGTGTGTAAGCCATGTCGTTCTCCTTGTGTTGTGGCACAATACGAAGAACGTAGCTTACCTCGCGTGGCTTTTTCTATCTACAAGTGTTGCAATAGCCGGTAGCGCGCGGGAAGCCATTTCCAAAAAATTTCTCAACAAATCCTTCCCGACTTTAGTGAGAATGGACTCCGGGTGGAACTGTATGCCCTCTATCGGCAATTCCTTGTGCCTCAAGCCCATGATCTCCCCGTCATCCAATGAGGCGGAAACCTCCAGGACATCCGGGAGCGATTCCCTGTCCACCACCAGGGAATGATAGCGGGTGGCGATGAAGGGATTTTCCAATCCCTTGAAGATGGTCTTCCCGTCATGGTTTATGGGAGAGGTCTTCCCGTGCATCAATTTTTTCGCATGAATGATTTTCCCGCCAAAGACCCGGCCAATGGTCTGGTGCCCCAGGCATACCCCAAGAATCGGGAGCTTGCCGGCAAAGTGTCTTACAGCCTCCATGGATATTCCCGCCTTGGACGGATCGCAGGGGCCAGGGGAAATCACCAGCCTTTCCGGCCGGAGTTTTTCAATTTCCGGGATGGTGATCTTGTCATTCCGGAATACCAGGACTTCCTCGCCGATTTCCCCGAAATACTGGACGAGATTGTAAGTGAAGGAATCGTAATTGTCGATCAATAGCAGCATGGTTCAAACCAACCTTTAAAAGAAGGGTAAAATCCAAATCACAATTGTCAAATAACAAATAAATCTCAACAACCAAAATTACAAATGACAAACAAGAAAATGGAATTGTTTTGAACATTCGGTAATTGTAATTTGTAATTTGCTATTTGTCATTTGGGGTTTTGTTTTCCCTTTTGGTTATGGCTCGTCCGGGTTATGCACTTGCCCCTCGGCCATTTCCATGGCCTTCAACAAGGCCCTGCCCTTGTTCATGGTCTCCTCGAACTCCTTTTCCGGCACGGAATCAGAAACAATACCGGCCCCCACTCCCAAGTAGGCGGTCTTCTTGTCCTTGATGACCAGGGTCCGTATGGCAATAGCCGTGTCCATGTTCCCGGAAAAACTGAAATAACCAACGGCGCCCGCGTAAAGCCCGCGCCTGTCAGACTCCAGTTCATCTATGATTTCCATGGCCCGCACCTTCGGCGCCCCAGAAACAGTGCCCGCCGGAAAAGTCGCGGCAATGACGTCAAACGCGTCCTTTCCCCGCCTTATTTTCCCCCGCACGTTGGAAACAATGTGCATCACGTGGGAATACCTCTCTATGGTCTTCAGTTCGTTGACCTCAACCGAGCCGGTCTCAGACACCCTGCCCAGGTCGTTCCTGCCGAGGTCAACAAGCATGATGTGCTCCGCCAGCTCTTTTTCATCCGATAGGAGGTCCTCGGCCAGGGCCTTGTCTTCCGGTTCGTCCGCGCCGCGTTTCCTGGTGCCGGCAATGGGACGCAGTTCCAGCCTTTCCTCTTCCATGCGCACCATGACCTCCGGGGAGGAGCCGACTATCTCAATATCGTTGAATCTCAGGAAATACATATAAGGCGATGGATTGATGGACCGCAGGCATCGATAGATATCAAGTGGGTCCGCTTGAATGGAGACACGCAGACGCTGGGCCAGCACCACCTGGATAATGTCCCCGTCCCTTATATAATCCTTTGCCTTGAGCACCGCCTTTTCAAAGTCCTCTTTCCTGAAGTTGGAGGCAAATTCCAGGGGCGCTTTTCCCGAAACCCCGGAATTCAAGGGGGCAAGCGGGGAAGGCCTTTTCAGTTTTTCCACAATACTTAAAATTTTTTTCCGGGCGTTTTCATAAATTTCCCTCAAGTCTCCGCCGTCCACGTGGGCGTTTGCAACCACTTGGATCTTCTGGGCCGTATTGTCAAAGATCAAAAGGGTGTCAGTTACCAGAAAACAGCAATCATCCATCTGGAGATCGTCTTGCGGACTTCCGGGAAGCTGTTCGAAGTAGCGGACCGAGTCGTAGCCAAGGAAGCCGACCGCGCCTCCGAAAAAACGCGGCAGTCCAGGGGCAGGCGCGGGCCTGTATTCCTTTATAAGCTTGCGCAGCTCATGGAGCGGATTTTCCGACCGTATGGGAGGGCGCTCGCTCCCGTTGCGGGATATCCTGCATACGCCGTCCTTGGCCCGAAATATCACGGAAGGACCGCTTCCGAGAAAGCAGTAGCGTCCCCATTTTTCTCCGCCGACGACGCTTTCAAACAGGAAGGCGTGGGAACTGTCCGAGGCTATTTTGGCGAAGGCGGTGACCGGCGTTTCCAGGTCCGCCAGGATTTCCGCGTAAATTGGAATGAGGTTCCAAAGCGCGGCGCTTTTCTCGAATTCCTCAAAGGATGGATGGAGTTTTATCATGGTTTTTCTTCAAAAATCAACGTAATAGCAGTGCGAGTGCCTAAAGTGAACTAAAGTTTAAAGTGACTGAAGTTCTAAATTAATTTGGGATTTGTGATTTCAGATTTGTGATTTGTGGTAGTTTTTCTTTTTATATTTTTCCAATCCAAAATCAACAATCTGAAATTTTACATATCTTTTATTGTCACTTTAGCCATTTTAAATCACTCTTCCTTCCCGATCTCCTTATCTATAAAACTACCCTCCAATGTGAAACGGGCCTTTTGGGGCAAAATCTCAACCAATTCAGCCTCCATGTATTTTTCCCCTTTTCGCAGCTTGGCCCTGTCATTGGTCTCATCCTGTATAATAATGTAGTTTTCAGGGTCCCCTTCCCCGAAGAAGATAATGGTCTTGATTTCAAACAACTCCGAAAACATGGTATTCACTATTTCGCCGGTCCGCTGCCTTTGTGCCGTCGTGGGAACTGGCATTTTGTCCGGCGAGGGGACTGCCTTGAGCGGCAAAAGCGGTTCCCCAGCGTGATCCGCTGACTCTGTTTTTTCCGGCGTTTGAATTGCCGCTGTATCCTCTCCAGCGTCAATAAACCTGTATTCATAAGACGTAAGAGGGGCGGCTTCTTCCTTTAGTGAAAAAGAGTTGTCCTTTTCAGGGTTTGGAGTTTCCTTAATTTCAAGCGTTTCGCCGGCCTTGGCGGCAAGCCCGGCCTTTTCCCCTTTATCGCCGGTACTGGTATTTTCTCCATGCCTTAAATAATAAGAGACCCCCAGGATAACCGCCACCACGCAGAATGCCAAGGAAAACGCCAAAAGAATTTTTATCCTGCCCCTTAGCTCCGCGATCTCCTTTTCAGAGTGCTCCGTTTTCAGCAGAACGGATTTAAGGTCGGAATGGCGGCTTTGTTCCTGCTTTTCCTGCTCAAGCTTTTTTAAGGAATCCAGGATATAGCTCATATTATTACGTTCAGAAATTTACGTTTTCCGTGCAAGCATACTTTACAAGGTCACAAACGGTGATTTATTATTAACCAGTAGAGTAACCCCGGGGGTTTAATCCCGGGGTCCTCGTCGAACCGTAGACAGAGATTTCCACTAATACGGCTCACCCGTTATTCTCGTCGCAAGGCATGCACAGGAAAGCCCGATTCTGCTGGTATCAAAGAGGTTC
>JACRGO010000106.1 GCA_016212295.1 Nitrospinota bacterium
CAAAGGTGTCTCCAATGTCGCGCAAAAGATGAGGCAACTACACCGTAGCGCCAGGTTGGTCTTCGATTACCTGCGCATGACAAAAAACTCCTGCACCCTTAATGGCGTGTGAGATATGGTAGAACAAATTTACCGTGAATAAAGCCGTGGAAATGGAGTTCCTTGTGAAAAGGCGGACATCGTGGGAAAATGATGAACGTCGAACATCGAAGGATGTCATGTGTCATGGGTGGTGAGTCATGCGCTCATGACACATGACACAATCCCTTCCCTACTTCGATGTTGGGCGTTCAATATTCGATGTTCAATGTTCAAGTTTTTCTCTCTTTGATATTTAGTATTCATTGATTTATAAACGACAAAAATGGAAACTCCCATGACAAAAAAATTGAGACGTTTTTTCGTTCTTCCTGAGCAGGCAAGGGAAGGCCGGATTTTTTTTAACCCTGAGGAAACCATCCGCATCCGGAATGTCTTGCGGTTGAGGCAGGGAGACATGGTGGCCGTGCTGGACAACCGCGGCATGGAGCGGGAAGTTGAACTGGCCTCTCTTTCCAAGGGAGGTGCCATAGGGTCCATCCTTAAGGAGACCCGCCACGGCGCCCCTTCTTCTCCGCGCCTGGGACTGGCCCTGGCCTTGCCCGCCCCTCCAAGGATGGATTGGATCGTTCAAAAATCCACGGAACTGGGATTGGATGAGATATTGCCGTTCACAAGCAGGCGCTCGGTGAGGCTCTCCACTGGAAAAAACCGCATGGACCGCTGGAAAAAAGTGGCGAAGGAAGCATCAGAACAATCACGAAGGGTATACATCCCGGATGTTAAGGAGGCTGTTCCTTTTTCAAGTTTTTTCAAGAGCCAGGAAGAGGGCTCTCTAAAGATACTCTTATGGGAAAAGGAAAAGGACCGCTCCCTCAGGTCCGTTCTGGAAAATACTGACCTTCGTGGATTGCACAGCCTGTTAGCTGCTATAGGGCCGGAGGGCGGCTTTGAGGATGAGGAAGCGGAAAACGCGCGTAACGCCGGATTCCTTCCAGTGGGGCTTGGCCAAGAGATACTGAGAGTAGAGACCGCCGCCTTGGCGGTTTTAAGCGTTATTCAATATTCCCTGGGACGCCTCGGTTAGCAACTTGTCACCTCCTTTATCCTCTTCAAACACTTTTGAATGGAGGAGGTTTTTGCAAGGACCGCGTCTTTATCGGGCATAAATCCTTCCCCTTAATATTTTTTCCTCGCATATCTTTATTGTCTGCTTTAAATCCCAATAACGAAACCACACAAAAAAAGTGTTTGGGCGATGTTCGCATTTATAATAGTTTCAAAATAGTGTTGAGATGACCCACCCCGGCGCTCCGCGCCACCCCTCCAAGGAGGGGAATTTTTATGTGCGTTCTATTTTTTGAATCAAAAAACATATTGCATCCATCTTATTAGTGTCACTATAAAACTCAAACCTGGACGCACTGCCGCGCTCCAATAAGCGTTTAAAAAACTTACGCGGAAAATGCAAATTTCTGAACGTAATTAATAATATAAGGAGGAAGCATTGAAAATCGGAATTCCCAAGGAGACAGGAGACGGGGAAACCCGCGTGGCGGTCATTCCCTCCATGATTTCCGTGTTGACAAAAAACGGGAACGAGGTCCTGGTGGAGTCAGGAGCCGGGGACAGGGCTTCATTCACGGATGATCAGTACCGGGAGGCTGGCGCGGAGATAGTGGAGGACCTGGAAAGGCTGTATGGCCAGGCGGCTGTGGTCCTCAAGGTCCTGCCGCCTCAAATAAACGAACGAATGGGGGCCCATGAGGCGGACCTGCTTAGGGAGTCCTCCATCTTTATAGGTTTTATGTCGCCGCTAACCCATCCGGAAACCGTCCTTAAGTTCGCAAGCCGCAAGATCACCGGTTTTTCCATGGAATTCATCCCCCGCATCACCAGGGCGCAGGGCATGGACGCCCTAAGTTCAATGGCTACAGTGGCAGGCTACAAGGCGGTCCTGATCGCGGCGAACCAGTTAGGAAAATTTTTTCCGTTATTGATGACTGCGGCGGGCACAATTACCCCGGCGCGCGTTTTGGTGCTGGGGGCCGGCGTGGCCGGCCTTCAGGCTATAGCCACTGCCAAAAGGCTTGGGGCCAGGGTGGAGGCGTTTGACCCTCGTCCGGCGGTGCGAGAGCAGGTGGAAAGCCTGGGGGCGGGCTTCATGGAGATGGAAGTTCCAAAGGACATGGAAACATCAGGCGGATACGCCAGGGAACAGTCAGATGAGTTTTTAAAAAGGGAGCAGGAAACCATAGGGGCAAGGTTGGGCAAGGTGGACGCGGTCATCACCACGGCCCAGGTGTTCGGCAAGAAGGCCCCAATATTAATTACAGGGGAAATGGCCGGGAAGATGCGGCCCGGCTCGGTCATCGTGGACCTAGCCTCTGAGCAGGGAGGCAACTGCGCCCTGACCGAGGCCGGGAAGACCGTGACCAGGCATGGCGTTGACATTATCGGAGCGGTTAATCTCCCCTCACTTGTCCCCTTCCATTCCTCCCAGATGTATTCCAGGAATATCACGAACCTTTTCAAGCACCTTTTCCCGGCTAAGGAAAGCGTTCTTGATTTCAATGATGAAATCACCAGGAGCGCCTGTATCACACATAACGGGGAAATCGTTAATGAAATGGCCAGGAAAGGCAGACTGCCATGAATGAAATTTATGTGTTTGTTTTGGCGATTTTCGTTGGATTCGAGGTCATTTCCAAGGTGCCGCCGCTTTTGCATACGCCCCTTATGTCCGGCTCCAACGCCATTTCCGGGATCACCTTGGTGGGCGCTCTCATCAGCTCAGGCGCCGGGCATGGCGGCTTAGGCGCCGTTATCGGGACCCTGGCCGTGGTCTGCGCCACCATAAACGTGGTAGGCGGATTCCTGGTGACTGACCGCATGCTTGAGATGTTTAAAAAGAAGGAAAAGTAAAATAATGCAAACCTTGGTTAATATCGCATACCTGCTGGCAGCGGTCCTTTTCATCCTTGGACTAAAAAAACTCAGCTCTCCCAAAACCGCCCGCGCCGGAAATCTGCTCGCCATGATCGGCATGTTTCTGGCCGTGGTGGTCACCTTGCTTGACAGGCAGATTGTTGATTTCACCTACATTCTCATAGGGGTGGTTGTTGGCTCCGCCATAGGGACCGTTTCAGCCATGAAAGTGCAAATGACCGCCATGCCCCAGATGGTGGCCCTCTTCAACGGTTTCGGCGGCGCGGCCTCCGCCCTGGTGGCCTTTTCCGAATACGAATTCAGCCGGCCAACCAGCAATCAAATGGAGTTCAGCGTTATCCTCAACATTATCTTAAGCGTTCTCATAGGGATGGTGACCTTTACCGGGAGTTTTATAGCCTTCGCGAAACTGCAAAGGATAATGCGCGGGCCGCCCATGGTTTTCGCGATGCAGAAGCCAGCGAACGCTTTAATCTTCCTTGCTGTTATCGGCCTGGGGACCGCCATGGCCTGGGACCCGGCCAATAACGATTTTCTCCTTGCCATTTTATTGCTCGCCGGCGTATTAGGGGTCCTGGCCGTGATTCCCATAGGAGGGGCTGACATGCCGGTTGTGATATCCCTTCTCAACTCTTATTCGGGTCTGGCGGCCTCCGCCACTGGGTTTGTCCTTCACAACAACATGCTTATAATCAGCGGGGCGCTGGTTGGGGCGTCTGGAATTATCTTAAGCCGGATCATGTGCAAGGCGATGAACCGTTCCCTGGCAAATGTTCTTTTCGCGGCGGTAGGCACGGATGGGGGAGAAACAGCGGCAACTGGCGGCGCCGCGGAAACGAGGAGGGCAACAGAATATACAGTGGAGGACGCGGCCATGGTATTGGAAAACGCCCAATCCGTGATCATAGTTCCAGGGTACGGCCTGGCCGTGGCCCAGGCCCAGCACGTCCTGCATGAGATGGAGGCTCTTCTGATGAAAAGGGGAGTGAATGTGCGCTATGCCATTCATCCAGTGGCCGGCCGTATGCCGGGCCATATGAACGTCCTGCTTGCCGAGGCCAATGTTTCCTATGATCTTTTGTTCGAAATGGACGCCATAAACGACGATTTTCAGAACACGGACGTGGCCCTGGTCATAGGCGCGAACGACGTTATTAATCCTGCGGCGCGGCTCAAGAAGGAGAGCCCGCTTTATGGGATGCCGATCCTGAACGTGGACAAGGCCAAGTCCGTTATGATAGTCAAAAGGAGCCTGGCTGCTGGATTCGCTGGAGAGGACAATGATCTGTTCTTCGACCCAAAGACCATGATGGTTTTCGGCGACGCTAAGAAAATCGTCATGGAGCTTGCACACGCGCTCAAGGCGGCATGATTAGCGCCTGAACGAAAATCCCCGTCCACACAAAATCCGAAGCAAATTCGAATGTATTGCAATTATTGAATATTCAGCAAAATTTATATAACCACGACAGTAACCGCTGAATGCGTCTTTACTAAGGTGTCCAGAGGTCAAACAATGGTTGGGACGACGCCCGCGTTTTCATATGCGCTGAAGAGGTATGTATGGAAGAAACAAGTAAACCAACCTGTGAACCGTGAACCCTTCAGGGTGAATTTGTTCTTTTCCCTATCTCACTGATATATAAGAGAGAACCATCGACTCCTGGACATTGAACCGCGAATGGGGTATAGTGTTCTTCATTAGCGTCTAATCTTGGAGGACAGTATGGACATTAAACAAATC
>JACRGO010000016.1 GCA_016212295.1 Nitrospinota bacterium
ATGGGACTGCTTCAAAATTGACAAGTTTATATTTACTGGTTTTCAATTTACCCATAGACCCTAAAATCCTAACTCATTGATTTTGTTGGGTTTTTTAAAATTGATTTGTTGTTTTTTAATTTATGCGTAGGCTCTATAGCTCATCAGGATTATACTAAGGGTGGACGAATTAATGTGGTTGAAGTGGAAGATCAGTTGATATTTACGAATCTAGGCAGTTTTATTCCTGGTTCGGTGGAAAAAGTGGTCAAGGATGATGCGCCGGAAGAACATTATCGCAACAAATTTTTGGCTACGGCCATGTTCAATTTGAAGATGGTTGACACAGCGGGCGGCGGCATAAGAAAAATGTTTAACTATCAGAGGGCGCGGTTTTTCCCTATGCCTGAATATGACTTGTCAGGTGGAAAAGTAAAGGTCACGGTAATAGGGAAAATTCTGGATTTGGATTTTGCAAGGGTATTGGCCCGCAACCCAAGGCTTTCCCTGGAGCAAATTATCGCATTGGACAAAGTGCAAAAAAGAAAACAACTGGCGGATGAGGAGATTAAATATCTTAAAAGTTTTGGGTTAATAGAAGGAAGAAAACCCCATTATGTCATCTCCGCTACAATAACCGCATCACTTGCTGACGAGGCTTTAAAGGCCCATTACATTAAGCAACGTGGTTTGGATGATGGACACTATAAGAAGTTAATCATTGAATATATAGAAAAGTTTGGCGTGTCGCACAGAAAGAACCTTGAAAAATTCCTGTGGGATAAGTTGCCGGATATTTTGACTGAAACACAGAAAAAAAATAAAGTCGGTAATTTATTGTCGGCGTTAAGAATGGATGGGAAGATACAAAATAATGGGTACTCAAAATGGTCACTATTTTAAGAGAGTTTTAAGAGAGTTTTAAGAGAGTCTGGCGATAAAGGAATGGAAAATCAAATAGATATACTCTCTTATAAAAATTAGTTTTTCTAACTGCAACTTATTTGAGTCACAACTTGTCGCTCGTCACTATCATAAAACATGTCTTCCACGAACGCTTCCATCCCCTCCTTGAAATCCTTCTTCTCCCAAAACGGGACACTGGAAAAAAGCCTCCAAAGGTTCGAGCGCAGGCCGGACCAGGGCCGGATGGCGGAAATTATATGGGACTCCCTTGAGACAGGGGCCAAACTGGTCGTGGAGGCAGGGACCGGAACTGGAAAGAGTTTCGCGTATCTGATCCCGTTGATCCTCTGGGCCGTGAAAAAGAAAAAGCGGGTTTGCGTCTCCACCTACACAAAAACCCTCCAGCAGCAATTAACTGAAAAGGACCTGCCTTTTCTGTCCAAAATCATGGGCGTACCCTTCCAATACACCCTCTGCCTGGGGGGAAACAATTACATCTGCAAGCGGCGCCTCGGCAACGCAGGGAGACTCGGCCTCTTCGCCGATCCGGAAGAGGTCCGGCAATTCCACGATCTCTTCAATTGGGAAAAGAAAACCAAGACCGGCCTGCGCCTGGACATGCCTTTCCAACCCTTGCATTCCGTTTGGGAAGAAGTGGGGCGGCTCAAGGAACTCTGTCTCGGCAAAAAGTGCGGCTACCAGAAGGAATGCTTTTACCAGCAGGCCAGAAAGAAATGGCAGGACGCCCACCTGCTGGTGGTGAACCATCATCTCTTCTTCGCGAACCTCTCCAGCAACGGCAGTGTGCTTCCAGCCGCCAACGCCGTGGTGTTCGACGAGGCCCACAACGTGGAGGACGTGGCCACCTCTTATTTTGGGCTGGAGGCCACAAACACAGGGCTGCGGTACACCCTCGACCGTCTCCACAATCCGAAGACCGGCAAAGGGTTTTTGGGCCGGGTCAAGGGCGTGGACCAGGCGGCGCTGAAACGCATCGCGGGCGCGGTGATTGAACTGCAAAAGGAAAGCGAAATTTTTTTCTCCGGACTCTCCAGCAGGTTCGGGGACGGCAACGGCGTGTTCCGCCTGCGTAAACCAGGCATGATCGAAGACAATCTCCAATTCCCTCTCAAGAAGCTGCAAGAGGAGTTGAAGCGCTTGAAGGAATCGCTCAAGGAGAAGGACGAGGACCTTCTGGAGGCGGCTTTTTTCTCGGACCGGCTCACGGAATTCAGCGGCGCATTGAAGGCGGTCATCTCCCAAAACCATGACAATCACGTGTACTGGCTGGAAACCGCCCAACAAAAGCGCCATACAAAGTTGTCGCTCAAGGCATGCCCCATCGAGGTCTCGGAGCTGTTGAACCGCTCTCTCTTCGGCAAGGAACAGCCCTCCATCCTCACCTCGGCCACCCTTTCCACCAATGGAAACTTCCAATTTATTTCCGGAAGGCTGGGCCTTAAGGAACCGAAGCAGGCCATGTTCCCCTCTCCATTCCGGTTCGAGGAGCAGGCGCTTCTTTATACAGTCAAGAATTTTCCCGATCCGTCCGCTGAGCCGGAAAAATTTCTTGATTCCTCGATCCAAAGGATCAAGGAACTGCTATATGCAGGATCAGGGCGCGCCTTCATCCTCTTCACCAGCCACTCCATGCTGAATAAGGTTTATGACGCCCTCTCCGAAGCGGACCTGCCCTGGGAGCTTATCAAGCAGGGCAGCCTGCCACAGGCGCGCGCCCTGGAGCTTTTCAAGGAGAACAAGGAATCCGTGCTCCTGGGGACCAATACCTTCTGGGAGGGGGTGGACATACCAGGAGAGGCACTGCAGTCAGTGATAATAACAAGGCTACCCTTCGCGGTGCCGACCGAGCCACTGGTGGAGGCCAGGATCGAGCGGCTTAAGGAGGCGGGCAAGGAGCCTTTCTTCGACTTCCAGGTCCCGCGCGCCATAGTCATGTTGAAGCAAGGCTTCGGCAGGCTCATACGGCACAAGGAGGACGTGGGAATGGTTGCCATCCTGGACCCGCGCATCCACACTAAAAGATACGGCAGGATGTTCCTCCGCTCCCTGCCGAAGTGCATTGAGACAAGCGACATGGAAGAGGTGAGGAAATTTTTTGAAAAGGTGAGGAAGAAAGATTAAATAAGGTAATTCCGTGTGGCTTGCAACGAGTTTCCAATGATTCCCCCTTAACAAAGGGGGACCAAGGGGGATGTTATAAAAATCGTTAATAAATACCCCGCCGCAAGCGGCGGGGATCATTTATTCTGAAAAATCTTTGTTTTATCAGCGTTTATTTGCGGCAAATGAAAAATTTAGAAGCTGTCTTGAAAAAGGCATTAAGGCTTGGCTTGCTTGCAGACAGCCGGAGAAATCCTTAACACACCCCGGCCTTCGGCCACCCCTCTCAAGAGGGGAATTTATAGGTGATGTGTCCTTCTCAATAGGGTA
>JACRGO010000107.1 GCA_016212295.1 Nitrospinota bacterium
CGGGTTTTATAAAACCCTGTACCCACGCAGATTTTTGTTGAGCGGCACTATAACCAAGGTGGAATGCCCTAAAAATCCCTTGCAATATTGCCGTGATTCACGCCCTTTTTCAACCTTGAACCCTGAACCCGTGAACGGCTACGGATTTTTCAACGCTTAATGGCAAGGGCGCTATGAAAGGAAATGATGCAGTATGCCATGTGTCATTGGTCATGTGTCATGGGTGGTGAGTCATGCGCTCATGACGCACTCTCTTCCTTACTTCGATGTTGGACGTTCTATGTTCAATGTTCGATGTTCAAGTTTTTCCTTCTCCATTATAAAAGCAAATTTCCATGCAAAAATCACAGCGCTGCCAATGCCTTTTCGTGGGCCTCAATGGTTTTATCCAGGTCAGCATCATCGTGGGCGGAGGAGACGAAGCCGGCTTCGAATTGCGACGGGGCGATA
This sequence comes from Nitrospinota bacterium, assembly GCA_016212295.1. GTDB lineage: Bacteria > Nitrospinota > Nitrospinia > JACRGO01 > JACRGO01 > JACRGO01. The sequence continues at coordinate 451 of JACRGO010000107.1, forward strand.
TAAATTCCGTTTCGGAGCATTTCCGAAAAATATCTTCCGAAACGCGCGGTGTCGGATTTAGCCGCTGTCGCGAAATCCACTACTTCGCCTCCGGTAAAGAAAGAGCAGAACATGGACCCAACGCGCGCCATGAAAACCGGAATGCCAGCTTTCTTAACGTTCGCGGCAAAGCCGTCCGTGAGTCTTTTCGTTTTTTTCTCCAGATCGTCATAAAACCCCGGCCTGCCAAGGATTTCCAGCATCTTGAGTCCGGCCGCCACTGCCAGCGGATTTCCCGATAAAGTGCCAGCCTGGTAAACAGGTCCAACCGGCGCCATCTTTTCCATGATCTCTCTTTTTCCGCCGAAGGCGCCGACCGGCAGTCCTCCGCCGATTATCTTGCCAAGGCATGTTAAGTCCGGTTTGATTCCATAAAGTTCCTGGGCGCCGCCATAGGCAACGCGGAACCCGGTGATCACTTCGTCGAATATCAGAAGCGCTCCGAATTTATTGGTCAGATCCCTAAGTCCCTGGAGGAACCCTTCCTTTGGCTGGACCACGCCCATGTTGCCGGCAATTGGCTCAATAATCACGCACGCAATGGTCTCCCCTTCCCTTGAAAATAGGTCCTTCACTCCATCCAGATCGTTGTATGACAAGGTTATAGTGTCCTTCGCCAGGCCTGCCGTGACTCCTGGACTGTCGGGAACTCCCAGGGTGGCCGCGCCAGATCCGGCCTTTACCAAAAGCGCGTCTGAATGGCCGTGGTAACATCCGTCGAATTTCAGGATTCTGTCCCTGCCTGTATATCCCCTGGCAAGCCGGATGGCGCTCATGGCGGCCTCTGTCCCTGAACTCACCAGGCGGACCATTTCCATGGATGGGACCGCTTTTATGATTGCCTTGGCTAATTGCACTTCCAATTCCGTGGGCGCGCCAAAACTGGTCCCGCTCTTCATGGCGGCGGCAAGGGCGGCTAGGATTTCAGGATGGGCATGGCCAAGGATCAAGGGACCCCACGAGCCCACGAAATCGATGTATTCATTCCCGTCCGCGTCATGAATTTTAGATCCCGCCCCTCTCTCGATAAAAAGCGGATTTCCTCCCACGGCCTTGAAGGCCCTTACCGGACTGTTGACCCCGCCGGGTATGTATTTTTTCGCTTCAGCGAACAGATCGCCTGATTTTGACATTCGTTGAATCTCCCCTGAAAAGCAAGTGAGCTAAAGTGAGCTAAAATTAAAAGTGACTAAAATTGTGGAAGTTATCGGCTATAAAAGAAACCTGCCACAACTTTAGCCACTTTAGTTCACTTCTAACTTTAGCTCACTTTAAGTTCAAAATTATCTCCAGGTCCTTCCTGGTTTGTTCCGGTATCATGTCCTTGTTAGTCATTATGGCGTTTTTCATGGCGTCCGCGCAGGCGCAGGCTTTTTTACCGTCAATGGATCCCACCGCGTTCTTGATGATCTTCTGGGCCATTTCCACGTTCTGGTGGATGATCCGGATCACAGCCTCCACGGTGACCTCTTCATGCCCGGCGTACCAGCAGTCGTAGTCCGTGGCCAGGGCGATTGTGGAGTAGCAGACGCCCGCCTCCCTTGCCAGCTTGGCCTCGGTGACGTTGGTCATGCCGATTACGTCCACTCCCCACTTCCTGTAGATATTCGACTCCCCGCGGGTGGAGAACAGCGGGCCCTCGATGCAGATATACGTCCCTCCCTTATGGACCGTGGCGCCCGCGCTCTTGGCCGAGGCGGTAACCACCTCGCATAACGCGCCGCAGACCGGGTCCGCGAAGGAGGCATGTCCCACTACTCCGTTGCCGAAGAAGGTGCTGATACGGTTTTTGGTCTGGTCGAAAAACTGGTCTGGAATTACTATGTGCCCGGGCTCGATCTCCTCCTTCATGCTCCCTACGGCGCTGACGGACAGAATTTGCGCCACGCCTAGTTTTTTCATGCCGAAGATATTGGCGCGGAAATTCAACTGCGAAGGCAATATGCGGTGTCCCTTTCCATGCCTCGGCAGGAAGGCGACTTTTTTCCCCATGAGCGTGCCCAGGATAAATTTATCCGACGGCTCGCCGAAGGGGGTCTCCACGCGGACCTCCTCTTCAATGGCCAATTCCTTCATCTCGTAAAGGCCGCTTCCACCAATAATCCCTATTCTTTTTCCGTTCATTCAATTCCTCTCTCTAAATTTAAAGGAAAACAAAATCCCAAATGACAAACAGCAAATTACAAATAAATCACAAATTACAATCACCGAATGTCCAAAACAATCCCATTTCCTTGTTTGTTATTTGTAATTTTGTCTATTGAGATTTATTTGTGATTTGACAATTGTGATTTGGAATTTACTAAAACTTTGCTAAAAAAACAAAGTTTTAGTGGTATAGAGGCATCAGCTTGATAGATATACAGCCAGTGTCTGAATATTACTCAAGACGCATCTACCGCCGCCAGCTTGCTCATCTCCTTCTTCTTTTCCAACTCACCAATCAGGAAACGCAGTTCATTCACATAATCCCCGGCCCTTGAAATGACAGCCTCGTCCTCCTTCAGGACCTTGAGCTTAACGTTCAGGTCCTCGGCCAGCAAGGCCAGTTCATTGATCCTTTCCTCTTCCTTGCCAAGGGCCTTTAATTTTTCGGTCAATTGGGCGGATTTTTCCTCGGCGGCCTTCATTACTTCATTCATCCTTGCCACCGAGCTTTCGACCACCGACAAGTTCTTGCTCTCCCTTTCCAGTCTTTCACGTTCGCGTTCAACCTCATGAAATCTTTTCCCAAGGGAATCAACCGCGGTTTGGGCCTCCTTTATGGAAATTTCCTTCTGCATGATTTTTTCCATCTTGCCCTCGACTTCGCTCAGGACATTCTTCAGGACTGAAACTTCCTTCGCGGTGGCGGCGACGAATTCTTCCTCCTCCTTCAAGCCGTCCATTTTGTATTTCAGTCCTTCCACCCCTTCCGCGATCTTTTCCACCTTTTCCTCGGTTGCCCTGACCTTTTCCGTTTGGCTGGAAAACTCCTTGTATTGCTCATTCAGGTTAACGATGACGCTGTTGATGCTCGCCTTGGTTTGGTCTATCCTGGCCAGGCTGTTAAGGCCCTTTTGGATTTCCGAAGCGCTATGCTCAATGGTTTTTTCCATTCCCGCCAATCTTGAGGAAATATCCAGCAGCCTTTTTTCCTGGGCGTCTATCTCCATACGCTCCTTGGTAAGGTCCATTATTTTTTCATCGATGTCCTTCATGAATTTAGACACGGTATCGATTTTTTGTTCAAACCTTTCCATGAATTCCACCTGTTTTTGGATTTTTTCCATTTTAATAGTGGCGTCCTCCAGATGAAAACCCAGCCCGTCCAGCTTCTTTTCCAATTTTTCCACCTGGGTCTTTCTTTGGAGCTGGCTTTCCATTTTGACGTCAAGGCTGAGAATGGTGGAACTCAGGTCATGGACCTTTTTTTCCATTTGTTCCAGGAGCTGCTTCTTTTTGATAAGCTCCTCCATACGCGCTTTCATGGCGACTTCAAAGACCTCAATCCTCTTGGCCTTATCCACAAGGGAGTCCGCGATTTTCAAGGATTCCCGGAAGGAGTCCATTTTTTTCTGCGAGTCCGCAACGTCGGAACGGAAATTCGCGATCCTTCCCTGGGCCTCATCCAGGGTCTTCACCTCACCTTTCAGGTGTTGCATTCTCTTGCCTATGTCCTCGGAGAGAAAGGAATTCAACTCGTTAAGCCGCCTTTCAGTCTGGTCAACAGCGCTTTTTTCCCCCTGCAGCACGGAAATTCTTCCCTTAAGTTCCTCCGAAAGGGTATCCATTTCCCTCAACCTGGCCCCGACCTTTTTAATGGTTTCACCTTTCAGGGCGATGTTTTTCGCCTCAACCTTCAAGACATCCAATTCCTTGGACAGATTGCTTGCTTCCTTCTTGGCCTCTTCTATGGCGGTATTTTGAAGGACCAACTGATCGTAGTTGCCTTGGACCTGCGTCAACAGCGCCTTAATTCCCACAACCTCCTTGTTGAATTGGTGGATGATTTCCTTTTCGCCGGCGAGGTTCCTGGATTTTTCCTCCAGGTCACGGATCATTTCCCGCATCTCCTGGAATTTCTGGGCGGACCCGACCAGGAATTTCTTGAAATTTGATACCTCATCCATCTTGTCCGAGATGTTATCCAGCATGTCCTCAAGCTTTACTATATTTTTGTCGGCCTTCCTTACCAGCTTGTTCTCTTCCGTGAGTTTCTTGATCCTGGACTCCATGTCCCATATCAAGATATTCAATTTGCCTGCTTCCTCATTCGCTTTTTCCACAAGCCAGCGCTGTTGGGACAGGTTCTTTATTTTCTTGTTGATATGCTCAACGAGGCGGTTCAGGTTATCAACCTCCCTTTTGGAGTCCTTGTGGGCCGTTTCCAATTCCCTGGAAACCTGAAGGGCGCCTTTTAAGTCTTCCTCAACCCTCTGGATTTCCCCGGCGTTTTTCCCGACATATTCGAATTTTTCCAGCAGTTCTTTTTTTCTTTCATATTCCCCCTTGTTCCTCTCCATGTAATCCACGAGCAGTTGCAAATTCTTCCGCTCCTGGGTCGCGGTTTCCACAAGGTTCTCGAATTGCCTTGGGGAAACGCCTCCACCTGTTTCACCCACGCCTTCCATCGGTTTTGCCATGGTTTCCTTTGGATCTGCCATGATATGGCTCCTTAAAAAATATTAATTATTTTCACCACAAAGCCACAAAGGACACAAAAAAAAACAATTTTTATAATTTCCTGCACATTAAAAAAACTTTGTGATCTTTGTGTCTTTGTGGTTAATTTTAATTCCTGTTTGTCCTATTCAGAGATTCCCGGAAATAATAGGTGAATTGGGCAATAAAGTCAAGCTGGCGGAACGCCGGGAAAACGCCGCGCTATGCTAAAAAAATCGCCTTGCTAGTTTTATGGGAAAGTGCTATTTTAAACGGGCAAGAGCAAACTAAAATCATGGGAGGTCTGATAATGGGAGAAACGGCTAAATTGGAGTTTGGGGGAAAGACCGTGGAATTGCCGGTGGTGGCAGGAAGCGAGGGGGAAAAGGCCCTGGATATTTCCAAACTGAGGGCCTCAACCGGCCTGATAACGCTTGATCCAGGATATATGAACACAGGGGCTTGCAAAAGCGCAATTACATTCCTGGACGGGGAAAAGGGCATTTTGCGTTACCGCGGCTATCCCATAGAGCAACTCGCGGAAAAATCCACCTTTCTCGAAATAGCCTATCTCCTTATCTTCGGGGACCTCCCCGCCAAGGGTGAGTTCGAGGAGTTCAAGGAAAACATCACGCACCACTCCATGGTCCACGAGGACATGAGGCGCTTCTATGACGGTTTTCCCAAGGACGCGCATCCAATGGCGATCCTCTCCTCAGCCGTGAGCGCCCTATCCACCTTTTACCAGGACACCCACAATCCAAAGGACGAAGCCGCGGTCAGGATGTCCATTTACCGTCTCATAGCCAAGCTTCCCACCATAGCCGCTTATGCCTATAAAAAATCCATAGGACAGCCCTTCGTGTATCCTGACAATTCCGCTGATTACTGTTCCAATTTTCTGAACATGATGTTCTCCGTCCCATGCGAGAAATACAGCGTCGATCCCACGCAGGCAAAGGCCCTTGATCTGCTGCTGATCCTTCACGCCGACCACGAGCAGAATTGCAGCACCTCCACCGTGCGCATCGTGGGAAGCAGCATGGCCAATCTCTTCGCCTCCGCGGCGTCCGGGATCGCCGCCCTGTGGGGTCCCTTGCACGGCGGCGCCAACCAGGCGGTGATCGAAATGCTCCAGATGATCCAGCAAGACGGCGGCGATATAAAAAAATACATAGCCAAGGCAAAGGACAAGGCCAGCGGCTTCAGGCTCTCCGGCTTCGGACACAGGGTTTACAAGAATTTCGATCCAAGAGCCAGGATCATTAAAAAGGCATGCGACGAAGTTCTCGCGAAAATGGGAAAAAGGACCCCTCTGCTGGACATAGCCAAGGAGATAGAGGAGGCCGCCCTGAAAGACGATTACTTCGTCGAAAGGAAACTCTATCCGAACGTGGACTTCTATAGTGGCATTATTTACTCCGCCATCGGAATTCCGGTCAATATGTTCACCGGCATGTTCGCCATAGGCAGGCTTCCTGGCTGGATAGCCCAATGGTGCGAGATGATGAAGGACCCTGATCTGAAAATCGGCAGGCCAAGACAGGTATACACCGGGGCAAACGAACGACAGTACGTTTCATTAGAGAAGAGAAAGTAGACGCACGGAGTTTAAAATCCAATTGACATTCCTCACAAAGGGAGGATAAACTTTTAGCCATGAAGAAGTTCCTTCTCCTTTTATTTCTTTTTTTTATTTCCCTGAGCCCTGCGCTTGCAGTGGAAATCGCCCCCCGCATCTCCGACAGGGAAATCATAGAAAATTTATCCGATTTGCGAGGCGACATCAAGGAATTAAGAGCCGGCCAAAACGCCCTTCAGCAGCAAATCAATGATTTAAAGGAATCAACCAACAAACGGTTCGATGACATGAACAAGCGGTTCGATGACGTCAACGGACGGTTCGATACCCTGCAATGGATGCTTGGGCTTTTTATTACCGTTGCCCTTTCATTAATAGGAATCATGGGGCGTATACTCTGGAATCAGCAGAAAAAACTAACCCAGATAGAAACCTCCCTTGAGGCACAGAAGGAGGAGCTGTCATTTCTGAAATCCCTCATCGAAAAACTTCAATCCCTCATTGAAAAACTCCTCCCGCCTAGAGGCGTCCTGTAAAATTCACGGAATAATTCCACTCGTTGCGGATTTGCAATCCACCTAATGAAATTTGGGATTGCGGATTTGGGATTTGAGATTTAAAATTCGAAATCCAACTGAATCCGGCCTTGACAATGCAACGCATCTTAATGTAAATTTAAACGAAACTAAATAAGGAGGCCGCAATGGACAGGAATATAATTTTTTGGGAACGGGTTTTGATGGTGTGCGGATTTGTCTTCGGAGGTTATGAAGCGTATTCCTTTATCAGTACCCTTAATGGTTCAACCCCCTCTTTCCTGAATAAAGCCCTTATGGCCCTCTTCGGTGGAATGGTCGGGGCCGGCGCGTTTTATTTACTTACCGCCGCCCTCTGGCTCATGTTCAAGCTTACGGTCCATTGTAAGGCCCTTCTGCAAGTCCCTTCCGAGGATTGATTTATTCTTTAGTGGCTAAAGTGAGCTAAAGTTTCAAGTGACTAAAGTTGTAACAGTGAGCCGCAAAGCTCGCGGTGAATAAGTAGTTTCTATTGAAAAACTCCATGCTTGTCACCCTGCTATGAGGCCAAATGTCAAGCAAGGCGCGAAAAGGCCGTTTTTTCCGGGTTTAGGATAAAACTTCCCTTCGAAGCCGCCCCCCACCCAAATTGGGGGCGGCGAAGAAGGGAACACCAATTTTCCTTGAGAG
>JACRGO010000110.1 GCA_016212295.1 Nitrospinota bacterium
TAAAATCTTTTCTCTGCGCCTCAGCGTCTCCGCGGTTTTAAGTTCAAAAGGATTTTTCTTTGCGGCCGCCGCGTCTTTGCGGTGTAAATCAACGGCTGGAGTTTTTAGCGCTTCCGGCGATCCATTTCCGTGTAAGCTCAATCCCCTCATCCAGACTCACCAGGGGCCGCCATCCCAACATTTTTTTCGCCTTGGAAAAATCGCACACCAATTTTTTGATTTCGGATTGCGGATGGTGATGGGGCACGAACTTAATTTTACCCTTATCTCCGCACACCTTCAAGGCCAGATCCTTGATAGGAATGTCCATTCCAAGCCCGGCGTTCAATATCTCTCCATCCACCCCAGGGGCAACCGCGGCCTTATACAGGAAATCGGCGCAATCCTCCGCATAAAGGAGATCGCGCGTTTGGGTCCCGTCGCCGAACACAAGGAGGTCTTCCCCTTTTAAAGTCCGTTCAATGAAAATGGAAACCACCCCTCCCTCCATGTTACTTTTCTGGAAGGGACCATAAGTGTTGAAGGGCCTGCAAATGACCACAGGGAGACCGAAGCCGTGGAAATAAGACTCCGCAAGGTTCTCGGCCGCCAGCTTCGATCCCGCGTAAGGGGAGGCGGGCTTCACCGGATGGGTCTCGGATATCCTGTAATCGCCGCTTGCCGGATCATAAACCATGCAGGTCCCAAGCAAAACTATTTTTATGCCGCGCTTTCTGGCGGCCTCCAGTATATTATAAGTGCCAAGGACATTGACCTTATATGCCTTTTGAGGATTTTCAAGGCTTTCATGCACGTTGATCTGTGCCGCCAAGTGGAAGCACAGGTCGAATCCCTCCTCGAACAAGCGAAAGACCGTGTCCTCTGAAACCACGTCCCCTTTCACGAATTCCCTGAACAAGGGATTCCCCCTGAATTCCTCTATGTTGAATTCACGTCCGTTGTCGAGGTTGTCCAGGACCCATGCCTCGTGGCCCTCCTGGAGCAGTCTTTTCACCACCCAGCGCCCGATGAAACCCGCGCCGCCTGTCACTAATACTTTCATAATATCATCAAACGTTTTGATTCATGGAAAATTTATTTTGGTTGCGGCCATGTCGCGCTATGGAACAAACCGCCTGTACCATTCGATGGTCCGCTTCAGCCCCTCCACAAGGGTATACTTAGGCTCCCATCCCGCTTTTTTGTGTATCTCCGAATAATCGGCCTCAAGGGACATGAGGTCCGCCTTTCGCCCTGGAATAAAAGTCACCTCGGACTCGGATTTTGTTATTTCCTTTATTATATGGGCCAGATCCTTGATGGAGGTCTGGACGCCTGTCCCGATGTTGAAGACCTCGCCGGCCAGGGGATTGCCCTTTTGCAAAACCAGGGAATAGGCCCGGACAGCGTCCTTTACATATTGAAAGTCGCGGGTCTGCTCCCCTGAATCGTGGACCACCACCGGTTCGTTTTTCAGGAATTTCATGATAAAGGAAGAGACCACGCCCGCGTTGCCTGAGATGTCCTGATTTTCACCGTATGTATTGAAGTTCCGGATTATGGTCACCGGATATTTATACCATTCGTGCATGGCCCGGCAATGTTTTTCCGCCGCCAGCTTGGTCACCGCGTATATGCTTCTTGGGAGCATTGGATGGTTGATGTCCATTGGAGTATAAATTGGATTGCCGTATACCTCCGGGGAGGACGCGTAGATCATGGCGGGCCACTTCCTGGTCCTTACAAGGGACTGCATCAGGCGGAAGGTCCCGTACTCGTTATTGTGGAAATAATCCTCTTCCCGTTCCATTGACTCCGGGATGGAGATATAGGCCGCCAGATGGATGATCGCGTCAACGTCGAATTTATCGATGTCCCGCGTTGTGAGCTTGCAGTAATCCTCTTCAACGAGTTGGAACTTGGATTCAAATTGCGTGGACTTGATGAAGGGGTCGTCCTCGAAATAGGACCTGGAAAAATTGTCCACTCCGATGACGGCGGTGATGTCGTCCCGCCTGGCCAGTTCATCCACAAGGTGAACGCCGTATAATCCGGCTGCGCCGGTAACAAGCACTTTCATTTAGTTCTTCCTTAAAAAGCCTTTATTTAACCATATTCACGGCTGGAAAAACAATTTAATGGGGAATTTCCTTTTTTTTCGTTTATGAATCAAATAGTTGCATGTTAGCTGCATCAGGCAAGAGTCATTGGCCAAGAGTCATTTGTCATTGATAAGCATGGCGCGACATGGCCGCAACCAAAATTTTTTAACCACAGATTCCGCAGATGGCACAGATTAAATTATTTGTAACTATTCAGCGAAATATTATATGCCCTCGATAGTCGCCGTTAAATGCGCCTTTACATCCCCCTTGATCCCCCTTGAGAAGGGGGAATTGGTTGTCACCCATCGCGCGCGGGGTTTCTTCCAGCCATCACACTTTCATTCCCCCTTGGAAAAGGGGGCCAGGGGGATGTGAAAATCCCGGAAGCCCTTTAACTATAAAAGTTCACTACTAATGAACCAAAAATATAAAAACGCTGAATAGTTACAATTATTTTTTATAAAATCTGTGCAATCTGTGGTTAAAAATGCTTTTAAAAACTTTGCTGAAAAAACAAAGTTTTATAAGTTTGTAGTACAGGAGGCCATACAGGGCGGTGGCCGGCGAGAGCGAGTGCGCCATTTCAGGCTTTGTGTACGATACTGTATAAGGACAACACAGCGGAGGACGGTTTTTACTGTTTAGATGCCCTGTCCAATGGGAAGTATATGGTTTCGATCAAGAGGCACTACCACACCGGCAACTCTTGATATTTCAGCCGAGACCTCGCCAAAGTACCAGTGGGCACATAACGGCAACGAAAGCAATGTCGCCACCTACGGCCGGCTATATACCTGGCATGCCGCGACTGACAGCAGGGGCTTATGCCAAACGGGCTGGCATTTGCCGGCTGATGCTGAATGGACAACGCTTGAAAATTATCTGGGAGGCAGCAGCGTGGCTGGCGGCAAGATGAAGGAAGCGGGAACATTTCACTGGAACAGCCCCAATACGTCCGCTGACAACAGCAGCGGATTCACAGCGCTTCCTAGCGGTTATCGCCTCTACGGAGGTACATTCGACATCATCGGCGTCAACGGTCTTTGGTGGTCAGAAAACTCAGCAAACACGTGGGGAGCGTGGGGCCGCGTCCTGTCCACCACTTACGGTGGCGTGGACCGCTACTACTATCATAAGTTCCTCGGGTTCAGCGTTCGCTGTGTCGGGGATTGACGATAAAGACAGTTTCCGGTTTCCAGTTGATAGTTGATTATTTGGGATTTGGGATTGCGGATTCAAAAAAATAGTCATTGGCCACTTGTCATTGGGCGAAAGGCGCGAAAGGCGGAGGACAGATGGCAGAGGACGGAGGACAGCAACCCATGACTCATGACGCATCATAATGAATGGCTTTTGCTGACAACTGGAAACCGGCAACTGGGAACTGGATTGCGGAATGCGTATGTTTCTACATGGCTCGGCGCGGGTTTAAAATCCCAAATCTAAAATCAGAGATCCAAAATCAAAAGCGCCATAGGGGGATTTGGCGATTTGAAGTCCGCAAAAACAAATTTATAGGAGGGCTTAAAATCCTTGACTGTTAATTCAGCGCCATCAATAATTTTTATGGCATCTTTCATGTTTTCTAATGTCTCTTATTCTGTTTCTCCTTGTGATAGACATCCTTTCAATGCGGGACAATACGACACAAAGCCACCAGCCTCTTCATCTGGTTCTATTATTATTTGGAATTTCATTGCTTGTCTCCTTTCATTGGAAAGTTTAACATAAAGCTCTGTAAAATCAAAAATCATTTAATAGTACTCCGACACATGCCCTTTGATGCTATTCTGAGTGACCGAAGGGAGCGAAGAATCTCACATTTTGAATGCCAAAGATTGAGATTCTTCGTCGCTTTGCTCCTCAGAATGCCAAATTGTCGGAGTAGTATTAATATTCGCTTGGTATCTTTATCCTGTTTTTTGTAAAATTCGAGCGTATATATAATGGAAGGGAAGATGTTCGAGATCAACGAGGCGGACAGGGGTACCTGTCCATCAACCGGCAGTGGCTATATCTTCCGTCATATAAAAAGGCCAAGCGCATCGCCAGCGTGAACAAGTCTGGTTCCTTCCAGGTATCTGAGTTCAGTTACGAGGACCCGGCCTCTTTCGATTACAGGAAGTACACTTACAATTTCCTGAGGGAGGAAGAATACGAGGGGAAACCGGCCTTGGTGGTGGAGCGGGTCCCGGTGGACCGGTATTCCGGCTACTCCAAGGAGAGACGGCGTGGGTGGACAAGGAGATCAACCAGGTCGTGAAGGTGGACTATTACGACCGGCGGGACGGCCTTTTTTGAAACCGCCGTCTATTCATTATTTTTTCTTTGTAATTTTCGCGCTATGCGAACCTTTCAGCTTTTTCTTTTGTTTTTTCTATTCATGGGGACCCGGCTATCAGAGGCGGGGATTACCGATCAGGAATGCATCCAGTGCCATGCTTCCATCACTATAGCAAGGACGGTCCACGAGAATTTCTCATGCGTGGACTGCCACTCCGGCATCCAGGAATTGCCTCACAATGAAACCGCTTTAGTGGAGTGCAAAAATTGTCATGAGGAAGCACAGGAAAAGTATGGCAAGGGAAGGCATGGCATAGCGGCAGCCAAGGATGACTTTGATGCGGCCCTATGCTCCGATTGCCATGGCGCGCACGATATCCGGGCCGCGAATGACGAAAAATCCACCGTTAATCCCAAAAATCAAATTAAAACCTGCGCGGTATGCCATGCCAATCCGAAGGTAGCCAAGCGGCACACCTTTACAACCAAGGTCCCTGTTGAGGCATACAAAAATAGCGTCCATTTCAAGGCGCTGAATGAGGATGGGAAGAAGGCGCCTTCTTGCGCCGATTGCCACGGGAGCCATGAGGTGAGGCATGCCGGGGACCAGGCGTCTTCCATAAACTGGAAAAATGTCTCTGAAACCTGCGGAAAATGCCACGCTGAAATCATGAAGGTTTACCAGGGAAGCATCCACGGCAAGGCCGCAGCAGCAGGGGGCCGCCAAGCGCCGGTCTGCACTGATTGCCACGGGGAGCATGAAATCCGCGCCCCTGGAGACCCGAAGTCCTCCGTGTATCCTGCCCAGATTGCTAAAACCACCTGTGTGTGGTGCCACGAGTCCCTCCGCGTTACGCAAAAGTTCAGCCTGCCTGGCGAACGTTTGTCCACCTATCTGAGCAGCTATCATGGACTGGTCAACCAAGCCGGTTCCGGAGTGGTGGCCAACTGCGCGAGCTGCCATGGCATTCATGATATCCGCCCGTCGAGTGACTCTGAATCCACCATACACCCCTCCAACCTTCCCAGGACTTGTGGCAAATGCCATCCTGGTGTGGGCGGCAACGTTGCCCTCGGCGCCATACATATTGATCCATCCCGGAAAGAGGGGAACAAGGTTGTCTATTATGTGCGGCTTTTCTATATATTTTTGATATTTTTCGCCGTGGCGCTCATGCTTTTGCACAATGGCATGGACTTAGCCAGGAAGTTCAGGTCGGAACGGCTTCCGGATGGAAAGGACTATCTGCGTTTCACTATGCAGGAAAGGCTGCAACACGCGGCCATGTCCTTGTCTTTCATGGTTTTGGCCTACAGTGGATTCGCCTTGGCCTATCCTCAAGCGTGGTGGCCCGCCCCGTTTTCTTTCACAGGAGGAACGGAGGAAGAGCGCAGGCTGGTCCATAGGATAGCCGCCCTGGCCATAGTTTGCGCGCTTTCTATTTTATATTATATTATTGCGTTCCAATATGTGGCCGGCGTTTTTAAAATGCGCCGGTCGTTATAATTTCAACCTTTGAGTCCGCCTTGAAATTTCCCTTCCAATCCCATAAAAAAAAATCTCTTCCCACCATACCCAAAGGCTCCTGGCTTGGAAAAAAGGAGACCATCAAGGGGGAACTGGAAAAAATCGTCTTTTGCAATGAAGAGAACCACTTCACCATCGCATGTATCAGGATGGATAAAGACGAGGTGACCATCGTGGGAAATATTTACCCCGTGAGCATAGGCGAAACCCTGCAACTGACAGGGGAGTGGGTCCGGCATAAGTCCTTCGGGTTTCAATTCAAGGTGGAAACCTGGCTTGCCATTACTCCCTCCACTGCTAACGGCATTGAAAGGTATCTTGGGTCGGGATTCATCAAGGGGATCGGCCCGGTCATGGCCAAACGCTTGGTGGCCAAATTCGGAAACGACACCCTGGACGTCATCGAGAACAGCATCGAGGATTTGCGGCGCGTGGAGGGCATCGGCGACAAGCGGCTGGAAATGATCTCCAACGCGTGGAAGGACCAACGTGAGATCAGGGACGTCATGGTTTTCCTGCAGACCCACAAGGTGAGTCCGGCTTACGCAATGAAAATTTTCAGGCAATACGGGAAGAAGTCCATTGAGGTGGTGAGGGAAAACCCTTTCCGCCTGGCAATGGAGGTGAGCGGAATCGGGTTTAAAATGGCGGACCAGATCGCCGGGAATCTGGGGATAGACCCCAAATCGCCTTGCCGCATCGAGGCCGGAATTTTTTATGCCCTGTTGGGGCAATCCGAAAAGGGACACATATATTTTCCCTATGAAATGCTTGTGGCTGAAGGGAAGAAGCTTTTGGAGGTGGAGGAAGAGCTGCTTGATCAAGCCCTTGAAAAACTTTTTCAGGACCGCAGGATAGCCATTGAGGACCTTGGGGAAGGGGATGGGAGGGTGCGGGCCGTATATCCCATGCCGGTCTTTATCGCTGAAAAGGAAATCGCCTCCTCTCTTATAAAGCTAAGGGACCATAAAAAAAACAAGGCGGTTTCAAGCGACGAAGCCTTTGAATCCGCCATCCACGGGATGGAAAAAAAAATGGGCATCCAGTACGCCCCGGCCCAGATAGAAGCCATGAAAAAGGTATGGTCAGGCGAAAAGGCGCTGGTCATAACCGGGGGCCCTGGCACCGGCAAGACCACCATCATTAAATCCCTGCTCTCCATCTTCAAGAGGGAGGGCAAGAGAGTCCTGCTGGCCGCTCCCACTGGAAGGGCGGCCAAGAGGATGACCGAGGCCACGGGGGTGGAGGCAAAAACCATCCACCGCCTTCTGGAATATAATTTCAAGAAAGGCGGGTTCCTGCGCGGCAAGGAAATGCAATTGGAAGCGGATGTGTCGATCATTGACGAGGCATCAATGATCGACAATTTCCTCATGTTCCACTTGATCAAGGCAATTCCATCCGAGGCCACCCTGATAATCATCGGAGACGTGGACCAACTCCCATCCGTGGGACCTGGAAATGTTTTAAGGGACATCATCAGTTCAGGCGCGGTGAGCGTCGTTTTTTTAAACGAGATTTTCCGCCAGAGCCAGGTCGGCCTTATTGTCAGGAACGCGCACAGGATCAATCGCGGGGAGTTCCCGATACTCCCTGAAAAGGGTGAAAAAGAAAAGCTTGGTGATTTCTTTTTTTTCAAAAGCGATACCCCGGAGGATTCCCTTAAATGGATCATCGATCTGTGCAAGGACCGCATACCAGGCAAGTTCCCGCATATCGACAGGGAAGACATACAGGTCATCACGCCCATGAACAGAGGCATGCTGGGAGCGGCCAATTTAAACGTGGAACTGCAAGCGGCCTTGAATCCAAAGGGAAAGGAAATAACCAGGGGAGGGAGGATTTTCCGTGTGGGCGACCGGATCATGCAGATCCGCAACAACTATGATAAATTGGTTTTCAACGGCGACCTGGGCAGGGTAACCGGGATTGACCTTGAGGAGCAGGAATTGGAGACGCTCATTGACGGCGTCCGCGTTGTTTACGGCTTTGATGAGCTGGACCAACTGGTCCTGGCCTATGCCATCACCGTGCATAAATCCCAGGGGAGCGAATACGAGGCCGTGGTACTGCCGATGGCCATGGAGCATTACATGCTGCTTCAGAGGAACCTTTTTTACACCGTGGTCACAAGGGCAAAAAAACTTGTGGTGATAGTCGGCGGCAAACAGGCCATGGGCATCGCGGTGAAAAACGACAAGATCCGTGAAAGATATACGTGGCTGGCGGAGAGGTTAAGGGTATTACAAACTTTAATCACTTCAAACTCAAAAAACTAACCTTATACTTCAGTTCCTTCTGCGCGGCAAGCCATTCCAGTCCCTTGCCGTCCACTTCCGCGTAGGGATACATGAAATAGTTGAGAGGCCCTCCATTTTGGCGTGGGTTCAGATCATGGCCCCTTTCGCCTTTTCCAAGGACAATCCTGTTCTGGTCCACGGCGCCGAAGTAGTATTCACGGATGTCCTTGGCGTGGTCGAGGTCGAGTTTCTCTTCTAGCATTTTCTTCCTGACGTCGGCGGGGTCCACCGGCGTCCAGCCATATCCTGGCAAATAAAACTCTCCCCAGCAGTGGTGGCCCTTGGTCAAGTCCGAGGCGCCTGGCTCTTTTCCAAGCCTCAGGCCGAAGACCTCTCTTGCCGGGACCCCGGCGGCCCTGGCAAGGGCCACGAAAACTGAACTTAAATCGACGCACTTGCCGCTTTTTTTCGCAATGGTCACCTCCACATTGCCCAGGCCGCAGCCTTGCGCTTCAGGGTCCCTGACAGTATTTTCCACCACCCAGTCATAAACCGCCCTGGCCTTTTCCGCGATGGTCTTCTTACCCTTGGTAGCCTCCAGCGCCGCCTTTGCCACCTCGCCGTCAGTGGGGATAAGAGGCTCCGCCTTAGTGTACCTTTCCACCTCTGCGGGAATTCCGGCTTGGTTGGGAGTAAAATCCTTCCTCACCCTCTCCATGGCCGTGGCCTTGAAGGAAATGGTAAGCCGCCTTTCCTCAGCCGGGCTTTTCCATTCCGCGTAAAGCGCCATGTTGCCGTCTCCAGGTTCCTTGTAAATTCCCTGGTTGTCGTAATTGCCGGCGATCTTTATATCCCCAATGGACTGGTCCCGGTCCGAAACAGGGTAGGGGACCCATAGCCGGACGTCCTTGCTTTCCTCCGGGGCGTCGATAGTTATCGTGAATTCCACGGTCCCGCTGTTTTGGGGTCCCATGGACTCTGAAAATTTTATGCAAAAAACGGCGGAGAAAATTAAAATGAACGCAAATTTCGCCAAGAAAATCCTATAAGCGGTCGTCTTCATTTTTTTCTCCTTTTTAAAATTTTCAGTGCCTTAATGTTAAGGGAACAGGCGTAACATGGTCAAATAAGAAATTTCTATATGAAGGGGGAGGGGGGATAGCTTTTTTCTATTTTAAAAAATTTCACCACAGAGAACATTGCGCGGCCTTTGGCCGCAACCAAAATTTTTTAACCACAGATTCAGTAGATGGCGCAAATTAAATGTGGAATTATCACGCAAAGGGCGCGAAGGAAAAAAATAAGGAACTGAATATGTCGAAAAAAGTGTAGCATAATTTATTTTGATTATAGAGCCTACGCATAAATAAGAAAAAGTCTTTTAAATCAACAAGGTATTCTTTTTTATTGGATAAAAAAATTGTAAAAATTTCACCTTCCATGCTTATGCTCATTTACAGGCATGGCTATTTTACAGGCCGTTATGA
>JACRGO010000114.1 GCA_016212295.1 Nitrospinota bacterium
GACGTCCGGCTCCATAAATCCAATCCCAAGACATATAAAACAGAGAAGGTTTTTTTTAAGCTGTATGCCTTCCCATTGAAAGGGGGCCAGGAAGGAGAAAACTCAGCCGGCCTTTTGATGTGGCAAACTTAATAGATTTAAAATAAAATAAAGGGACAAAATATTATTACGTTCTGAAATTTGCGTTTTCTGCGTAGGTTTTTAAAGCCAGTCACATAGCGCTACTTGGCCGCAGACAAAATAAATTTCTCTTGAAGCATTCAACGCTGATTTTATTTCAAGCGGAAAACTCAAATTTCTGAACATAATAATATCACCTAACGTTTGTATACATCGAAATTTATTTTGTCTGCGGCCAAGTAGCGCTATGGAAAAGACCACCGAAAAAGAAGCTCCGGCAGCTGAAAAAATCGACCGTAAACTGGGAGATGAATGGGAGGATTGGGACGGCAGTTCAGCCGAGGACAGCATCGAGGAGGAAAAATCGACCTTCCTTCTCTTCGCCTTGGCCGGCGGCGCGGTTATAGTCCTTCTCACCCTTTTTGTCTGGTATATGATCACCCCTCGCCTGGAGCAGCTTCATGCCTTCCTGCCGGCCATAACTGGGGCAGGAGTTATTGCCGGGCTTACGGTTTTCGGCCTTTTCCTGTTCTCGGTCATCATTACCGCCTTGACTGAAAAAGGATATCTGGGAGCTTGTGTCCAGAAGAGCGTCCTTTTTTCGTTCCTGGTCCCGTTGGCCATAAGGATAGGTAACCGCTTCGGCATTTCCAGGGACCGCATGGGAAATTCCTTTATCAAGGTCAATAACATTCTTGTAAAATCCAGCGCGCGCAGCCTAGCCCCCCAGGAAGTCCTGGTGCTCCTTCCGAGGTGCATTGAAAAGGAAACCCGAAAGGAAATCTTAAGCACAATAGAGAGCTGCCATTGCAAGTCCTACACAGCCACCGGAGGAAGCTCGGCCAGGAAGATGATTTCGGAGCTGAAGCCAAAAGCCATAATCGCCGTGGCCTGTGAGCGGGATTTGCTTTCTGGCCTTCAGGATGTCGCGCCAAAAATCCCGGTCATAGCAATACCCAATAAAAGGCCGGAAGGTCCCTGCAAAAACACCTTGATTGACCTGGAATTTTTCAAACGGTCCCTTAATGATCTGATCCGGCAAAACATGGAAAGATAAATGCTTATAACTAAAACCTACCACAACTTCAGGCACTTTAGACTCACTTGACACTTTATCCACTCAGCCTTACTGTAACATTAGAGTTGCTCTAAAATAATTTTCAAAATACACGGCAAAATCAATTATAATTCTTAAAAAAGCATACTTTCCCTTCGTTTCAAAAAGGTTTTTTCTGCCTCACCCTATATTTCTTATGTATCATTGTGCCCCAGAAACTCAGAAAATCATGAAAACGAGAGTGTGTGAAAGATTAATGTCCAAAAACCCTCTTGTTTTTTGTGTATCAATTTTGTTTCAAAATGTATTGGCCTTTTAATCTGCCTCTTAGGTCTTTTTATTTTTTTATCTTTTGAATCAGCTGGTTAGGATAAATATTTTCATTATTTACTTTCAGGCATCATTTTTGAATGGTAAGTTCATAATTCTTTTTCACTACGAAAAATTTACTTGCATGGTTTTTCAAGGTAAGGTAAAATATTGCCGCGCTTTGAATTACCACTAATTTTAAAAATATGGAAGGAGGTGACATCATTTGAAAGGAGTAAAACTATTCGCGGCTGCATTGATCGCTGCCTTTGGTATTGCGGCGTCTTCGCCTGCTTGGGCCTACGATGGTTCATTGCCGGACGACACCATGTACATAGGAGACGTCACCAAGGTGGACGCAAAGAGCAAAACCATGGAAATCAAGACAAGGTTTGAAAAAACCCCAAAGACATTCAACATCAGCCTTCAACCGGAATGTTACGTCCACACAGCAAAGAGAGGGGAATTCAGCAAATTCGCCGACCTTAAGGCAGGCACCCTGGTTTCCGTTTATGGCTGGCAAAAGGACGGTAAGTGGATGGCCAGAAGGATCGCGACCTGGGACCCCAATGATTATCTCATTAAAAGGCTTGAAGAGGACGCTAAGGCCGGGGTTTATTTTAAATCTGAAAACGTAGAATAAAAAATAAAGGGGAGGTGATATTTTTGAAAAAAGTTTTTTTAAGCTTTATAGCAATCTCGGCTTTTATTGCAGGACTTATCGGCGTTTCCTTCAAAACGGCCAATGCGTATGACGTTCAATTGACCGAGCAAGACAAAAGGGACTGGCAGGTCACGGAAAAAGAGTTAACGGATGCTCCCTTGCGTGACTATGCAGTCTTATACGACGCCGGCGGAACCGATGGGGCCATCGGGGTCATTGGTATACCCAGCATGAGGACGTTCAGGCATATCCTCTGCGGCGTGGACTTGCACAACTTCCCGTTCAGCGGATCCAACGCAGGCAACAACAACGGCTCGCCTGACGGGAAATATCTCTATGTCAGCGATAAGGGCGCGGACACGGTGGTTGAAGTGAACCTCCAAACCGGCTTATCGGAAAGGCTCTTTGCCCTGCCAAAACCATTTGGCGTTCACCATAGCGCCGCGCTGAGCCCGAATGGGAAATATCTGTTCGCCACAGGCGAGTTGACGGGAAAAATGCTGAAACTCCGCCTTAACGACGGGGCCACTACCGTTATTGATATTCCCCCGGCCCCCAGCGCGCCGGACTATCCCGATACCTCCAAGGACGGGAAATATGTGTTCTCCGGCAACTATTACCACAGCGCGGTAATGGTCTTCAGCCAGGACCCTTTTAAATTCATTAAGGAAATTCCAGTGGGAAAAAATCCCCACGGAACGAACGTCCGGCCCGACAACCGGTTCGTGACCACCTGCGACAAGCTTTCAGCCACCCTTTCCATAATTGACATAAGGAAGTTGAAGGTCGCCAAGGTCATCCCGGTCGGGGCCGGCCCGCTTCACAATCAGCATGACAACCTGGGAAAATACGACTACATCAGTTGTTTCGTGTCGGATTCCACTTCCAAGGTGGATCTTACCCGGTTGCAATTAGTGGACGAATTCCCGGTCCATTATAGAGTGGGACATAATTCCATCGCCCCGGATAACGCGTTCTACGTCTCTCAGAACAAGTTCTCCACCGGACTTTTCAATCCCACCGGCATGATCTTCCCCGTTAATTTTGAGTTGCAGGATATAGATGAAACCAGCAAGACCTATGGGAAGACCGTGAAACTCATACCGGTGGATGGAGAGCCACATGAAGGGCGCCAGATTTTCTCCTCCTATATACAGACGTGGAACGAGGGACAAGGCGCTGATTTGTTTGAAAAGGGATATGATCTTGGTGATTACCACGTGTCCTTTGACGATCCAAGGTACGGCGGCAACGCCAAGAAACGGCCTATGATCGAGCCAGTAGGTCTCGCTGGAGGAAAGAGGTATTTTATTCCCAGGGACACCGGAAAGCCCGGCGTTGTTAAAACGGAAGACGGCGTTTATGAAGTCCGCGTAAAGGGTTTCAGTTACGGCTATGTTCCAAGGTTCATCCATGTTCCCAAGGGCGCCAAGGTACGGGTGATATACACCAACATTGATAAGGCGGCCGGTTTGACCAAGAACCCGGATGTTACCATGGGATTCACCGTTTATGGCCATTACGGGCCAAAGACCAGCATAGAAGCTGTCCGAGGGATGTCCGCCGTGGCTGAGTTTGAAGCCACGTACGCAGGGGAGTACGAATACTACTGCCAGCAATTTTGCGGCCCTCTCCATTTGGAAATGAGAGGGACCTTCTTTGTTGATCCTCCTAATGGACAGGCATCCCTGGCTGTTGGTGACTACGACAAGGTTTCCGAACAGGAAATCATGTTGGCTCCTGAAGAAAGGGAGTTCATTGTCGGAGGAAACAAACTGCGCAATACCTTGAAGGAAGGAAGCGAGCCTGTAATTTAAGGAGCTTTCTTTTTTCACATGGAAAAATTGGGGCCAGGACTTGATCCTGGCCCCTTTTTTTGTATTTTTTTTCAGACTTTCTGTGCAAAAGATAAAAAATTATGCTATTTTATTTTATGCTTAAAAAAAATTTTAGAAAATTTCCAATCTGCCTTTTAATTACATTCCTTACTATATTATGGGGTTGCGCCAAAAAAGAGGAAAAGGCCGCCCAACCGGAAGAGAATCCCCAGCAAGTAGTGGAAAAGTTTTTTTCCTTTTTAAAAAGCGGGGGGAGGCAGACCCTGGAAGAGGCGCGGAAGCTTACAACGGCAAGCAAAACCGGGGCCGGTTCAGAGCCTTTCCGGCGCTGGACGGAAAAGTATGATGCGGAAACTGAAATAAAGATTATTGACAGCAGGATTTTGGATCAACCCGGCAAGGACGGGAGCAAGATAGCAGAGGTAAAAATCGGGTTTAAGGTTCCATCCGCGTTTGGCGGATTTATGGATTCCACCTCCCTCATGCATCTGATCCACGACAAGGAAACCAATAAATGGTTGATTGATTTTTGGGCCGAAACCATAGATGAAGAGGGGTTTAAGAAGGGGGGATAAGGGAAGGCCAAAATACAACAAAGGATATTTGAAATTTTCGATCGTGGATTTCAGGTTGAAGGAATATAAGAAATTACCACAAATATAGCAAAAGATATTTTAAATTTCAGATTTTAGATTTTAGATTGGAAGAATATAAAAACAAAAATATCCTGTGCATCCTGTCTATCCCTGTTAAATTTTCTTTGGCAGGGATGGACAAGATAGGCAGGATAAAGATCAAAAATAATGAAAAAAATAATCGATTGGCTGGAACATAGGACTGGGATTAAATCCAAAATCAGGAAACAGTTTTCCTACCCGGTGCCGCCCTTCGCCAATTTTTGGTTTTGTTTTGGTGGACTTGCGTTTTTGTGCATAGCGATCCAATTTCTCACCGGATTTTTCATGCTTTTTTATTATTCTCCAAACCCGGCTGAAGCCCAGGACAGCATCAAGATATTATGCAATGAAGCGTACATGGGGGGCCTGATAAGGAATCTCCACAGGTGGAGTTCAACCTTTGTCCTTTTCTTTTTATTCATTCACACGGTGAACGTTATCACCAGGCGGGCCTATCAAAGTCCAAGGGAATTGAACTGGTGGTCTGGAATACTGCTTTACCTGATTGTGTTTATAGCGGTTATTACCGGGATTATACTTCCCTGGGATTGGCGAAGTTATTGGGAGTTGGTGATATGGACAGATTGGATCGGGACCATCCCAGCCATGGGAGAGGAACAAAAGGCATGGTTTCTTGATATGTTTTCCCTGAAAAAAAGTTTTGCGGTCCATATCTGGCTCATTCCAATACTTTTAACTGTTCTTCTCCGGTTCCACTTTAAAATGGTGAAGAAGCTGGGCGTCAAGGAGCCGTTATGAGTGAAATCATGGAAAAAGAGGAAAAGAAGGAAGGACAAAAGACATGGTGGCCGCACCACGTTTTAAAAGCAGGCGCTTTTGCAGTGGTGTTTCTGGCCGTTCTTTTTTATCTTGCTGGCGCCTACCAAATTCCGGACGATGCCCCTGATATGATACCGCTTCCGGATGACGGCCAATACATTCCAGGGCCGGAGTGGTTTTTTCTTGTGCTTTGGCAGCCTTTTTGGTTTTTTACCGGGATGAAAAAAAAGCTCCTGGTCTGGACGGCCATAGTCCCGCTCCTTTTCCTGGCGTTCCTTTTTTTTCTCCCCTTTGTCCAGAAAATTCCCTTTCATCGCGTTCCTGGAATAGGCGTCCTTTTTAGAAGAATAAGGGAAAGGCCAAAGGGTTTTGTAAGAAAGTTTTTCTATGTCTGTCCTGTTCTCCTGGTCAGCGGCTTGTTTCTCCTTGGAATAATAAAAAGCGGCTACCAGGCAAAATTGTTCGGTTGCGAGTCCTGCCATAATGCCTCCATGGGACCCAGGATGTATATTCCTCCCGCGGATGTGGCGGACTACTACAAGGTTGACCGGGCGCGCCAGATCAAGGTGGGGAAGTATCGCGCCGGAAAATCCGTGGGCTTGGATGCGCAGGGAAACCAAATATACGATACCGCCGGCACCCAATCATACAAGGACTCCAACTGGCAGATGCGCCATATGTACGAACCCACGTTTACGTGGTGATTTCATTTTTAAAATTTTCAAAAAGGAGGCATTGCAATGGGAATTGATAAAGAGCTTCTGGACATTCTTGCATGTCCCAAGTGCAAAGGCGATATATATTTAACCGAAAATGAAGATGGACTCATTTGCGATGCTTGCAAGCTTAAATACGAAATCAAGGATGATATCCCAATCATGTTGATTGATGAAGCCATCAAGTTGGATGTATAGCTGTCTTCTGTCGGGATTTCCTATCTTATCGCTTATAAATCAACTCGATGCTATAAATGAAGAGGCAACAGCAGAACGTCGAGCATCGAAGTAATGAAAATTTATTTGTAACTATTCAGCGTGTTTTTATTTTTGTTCTCCTTAAAACTGAATTTTTATAGTTAAAGGGAGCCTGCGGTCTTTTTACATCCCCCTGGCCCCCTTTTCCAAGGGGGAATCAGGCGATGTATGGGAACATACCGCGATGGACGGCACAACCCATTCCCCCTTAACAAAGGGGGATTAAGGGGGA
>JACRGO010000109.1 GCA_016212295.1 Nitrospinota bacterium
CACACTTACCGATACCGCTATGTTTCGCGTGCTCAATTACTTTCACACGCCATAGCGCAGCTAATTGGCGAATAAACAATTACCAATTTCAATACGTTTCAATTGAATAGAACAATCCAGCAGAGCTGGAGCAAACCAAAGATCACAAAGTTTTTTAAATACTTAGCACGAATTACACTAATCAACGAATAGCACTAATAGAAAATTTTTGAATTATTAACAGTCTCAAAATAGTATTGATATAACCCACCCCGGCGCTCCGCGCCACCCCTCCAAGGAGGGGAATTTTTATGTGCGTTCTATTTTGAGACGGTTAATAATCCGGATAATTCGACTATTCGCGGCATTCGTGCTCATGATTTTGGCTGCGTCCAAATGCCGTGGCGTGGTGAGCTAATAGGTAATAATATCAAAGATTGAATATGTCAAACAACTAGGCTGCAAAAAACTTCTTCCTGAAAAATTCCAGAAACCCCATTATAAGGTAATACACCACGCCTGACCAGACAAGCAGTATCGCGCCAAAAAGGACAAAATCCTTGGCCGGGTACCCTCCCCTTGTTATTTGATACCATTTGCCGGATATCCTCTCAAACGGGGTCAACATGGCCTCCCGTCCATATTTTTTGAAAAAATATCCTTCGATCTCGGATTTTGTCAAACCGGACTTCAGCTTTCCCCCAATATTGTCTTTCCATTCCAAACCACAGCTCATGTGGCAGTCCTCCAGGACCATTGGACACTCGCATGGACAGGCCAGGGAATGGGAAATACCCATCACGGTATCCGGCCTGTCAGGAGGCCAAAAAACCATCTGGATCGCATAAAAAACACAAACCAGGAACAAGGAAAATGAAAAAACGGCGGCCTTCATATTTTAGTCACTTTAAACTTTAGCTCACTTTAGTCACTCGTACTACTACATTCAATTCTCCCTTTTCTTGGAGCGGATAAATCGCGTGGAGACAAGGAGCGCCAGCATAACCACCCCCACCACGAGAAGGACCCCTCCCCTCTCGGCGCCCATCAACTCCGGTTGGGCCATGGGAGAAAACTGGATGTCCACTGAGGGTTTATCGTCGTCTTTCAGATAGGATATCCCAAATTTTAATATTTCCCCGTTTTTGATATCGTTTCTCTTGTAACGGAAATAGGTAAAATCTCTTTTCTCGTACAAATCAGCCGATGCGGGGGAAAGAAGAAAGTTCTTGGATCTGTAAGGCTTCTGAATATGGACCTCCAATAACTCCACGGGATATGCGGGCTGGAGATCGAAGACAAAATTCCTCGCTTTTCCAGGCTCCGGCGTGAAAGGGGCATATTGGAAATCCACAAAAAAATCAGGATAAGGAAGTTTCACAACGGTTTCGCTCCGGTCTTCCTTTCGTTTAATCTCATAGAGTTGGCAGAAATGCTGTCCACCTGGCGAGAGGGAACAGACATCGGTCAGTTTAGTGACCTCCTTGGGAAGGATGAACAGGGCCTCGGACGGAAAAGCGTCCTTGTCCTTGAATTTTCCCTCGTAAATAACCAGGACCTGCCTGGAATCATACTCAGGCATAATGGTCACTTTCATTCTGCCGATGACCAGGCCCGGCGCCGCGGCTGCCTCAGCAAGAAAAAAAATTGCCGTAAGGTGATAGAGAAGGAAGAGAAAGGTCCCTGACAAATATTTCATCCTTATTATTCTAAATGAACAAGGTGGGTTTCTCAATAAGACGTCATCACATTGGCTACATTCCTTCAAAATCGCCGCACCTGTAACAGGTGGTTGTTGGACATGGAGGGGTCGCTTTCCCGGACAAAAAATTTTGAAATTCGCGCGCAAGGTATTCCCCCTTAACGCCGCAATCCAGAATGTCCCAGGGCAGTATCTCATCTCCTGGTATGTCTCGAAGCGCGTAAAATTCCATTTCCCATGAATTCTTCCGTATGACTGCCCGCCAATCGTCCCCGGACTCGTGGACCTTCAGCAGCAGGTCCCCTACCCTTCTGTCCCCTCTGGACAAGAGTCCCTGGAGGAGAGACCATTTAGGTTTTTCATGGATAAGTTTCAGGTTGTTAATGCCCTTCAATCCTTCCTTGATCCGCTTCAATTTCCTCTTCGCGGAGTCCTCCCCTTCCATGCCCACGCGCTGAAAAGGAGTAAACGGCTTAGGCACAAAGGGGTTCACGCTGATAGTGACCAGCCCCTTGCCGCCGCAGGCGAGCCGTTCCCTCGCGGCGCATATGTCCCTGGCCAGACTGCTGATGGCGTCGATGTCCTCCCCCGTTTCCGAGGGAAGCCCTATTAAAAAATAGAGTTTCAAATTGCTGATACCCTGGGAAAATATTTTTTCCACCGCGCCCATGAGTTCCGCATGGCTCAAGGGCTTGTTGATTGCCGAGCGCAGCCGCTCGGTTCCCGCCTCAGGCGCCACTGTGACTGTCCTGTGCCCTGAGCCGGCAAGGAGTTCAATCAATCCATCGGGAATGCATTCCAGCCGCAGGGACGACAGGGAAAACCCGCCGCCCGATTCCACTATGTATCTCGCGATGCTTACAATGTCTGTATGGTCGCAACAGGCTGAGCCCAACAGCCCTATCCTCTTTCCGTTCTTTAGTCCCCTGTCAATCTCACTTTTTATGGCTTCAAGGGAGTAAAACCTTGGCGGGCGAAACAAGTAACCCGCGAGGCAAAACCTGCAATGCCGTCCGCAGCCCCGGTTGATCTCCACCACATGCATGTCTCCAAAGACCGCCTCAGGCGCCGAGATTACGGTAGCGGTCGGGAACTTGTCCATGTCCTTAAGCCAGCGGCGCTGGACTTTTTCCGGGAAACCATGTTTCGCCTCAATGGAGGCGATGGCGCCCTTTGCGTTATATTCGATTTCATACCCGGAGGGGACATACATCCCCTTGATCTCGGCCAGACTCTTCAAGAGGTCCGCCTTGGGAAGCTTTTTGTCGAATATCCTGAAAAATTCAGGCAGGAGTTCCTCCCCTTCCCCGACCGCGAAGGCGTCGGCAAAGAGCGCAAGGGGTTCTGGATTAAAACTGGGGCAGACTCCTCCAACCAGGATAAAGGGGTCCCTTTCGCCGCGGTCCTCTTGTCTAAGCGGTATATGCGCCAAGTCCAGGATCTGAAGGACGTGGAGGTAGTCCATTTCAAAGGTGACTGAAAAGGCAATGATATCATAATGGGAAAGCGGCGTTTGGGATTCATGGGAAAAAAGGGGGACCCCTTGTTTTTTCAAAAGACCGGAGTCTTCGGGGTCCGGCAGGAAGCACCTGTGGCAATAGACGTTTTCAAGGGAATTCAGGACCGCGTATACTTTCTGAAAACCCAGGTTTCCCATTCCCACCTGGTCGGAGTTAGGGTAGACCAGGGCCACCGAGCGGCCGGTCCAGGTCTTCTTTTCAATGGAGTTTCTTTCCCGGCTGACCCTGTCCCTGGTTTTTTCCTTTAATTTCCAGGACATAAAAAGTCAATTCGGCTTACCGTCAGTGGGGCAGGCAAGGGTCGGGATAATTCTTGACCAGATGATAAGGATGGGGACCAATTCGAATTCAAGGAGGTCAGCCACGGAGATCCAATCGTGGTTTTGTTGTGATTGAAGAACACCGCTCAATGCCCTGGTCATGTCCCCATGCAGGTCGGCCAGGGATTTATCCTCAGTGGTTATGGTGTCGAAATCCAGGTCAAGGGCTCTTTTCAATAAATCCAGAAGGCTCACGAATTTTTCGAAGATTTCAATCAAGAGAACCAGCCTCCGGTTCGCTTCCGCTTCGTCATTATAGCGGAAAAATCCCGCGGTCTTCTTCGTCTCCACCACCACCTCGATCAACTGCGCGGAAGTAAGCTTTATGCTCTCCATGCTTATTTCCCTGGCGCTGGCGACAAAAACTTCCAAGGCGCGTATTTCCTCCACGGGAATGAATTCAGGATGGCATTGCTGCTCCTCTGTCAATTCCACGCCGTTCAATAATACATGGTTCAAAACTGAATCGGCCGGCGCAGCCTCTTCCAGGATGCGTTCCAGTATGTCCTTCAAGGTCCGGCAGTCTCCCATGTTAATGACCTTGCTTTCATTATTTACTTTAATATCCAATTTTTTCTCTTTCACTGTAAAATCAAATACCCTTTTTTCACACAAAGCCACAAAGGTTACATATTGATAGTCTCATAACAGTAGCGGCATAGTCTACATATCTCTCGTTCCCAGGCTCCTGCCTCACTGCCATTAAGTTAAAGAAAATAATTTTTTTCAAGCCTGAAAGGCTGATTTATTATAGCCCAGGGCAACGCCCTAAGGTTTATACACATCTTGTCTCAAATGATGCATCCCGGAGGGATGCCAGCCATTAGCCAGGGGTTGAGGCCTCAGGCCGATACCCCTGGTATCCGCGAAAAATTAATTAATCCGACCCCGGAGGGGTCGCAGCCGATTCAATCAAATCCAATTTTATAAGAGGCAGCCGTTTTTTTGTTCCGAAGACGATGTGATAATGAAGGCTGCGGTATGTCGATGGCACGGTCTTCTCCTGCCTGGCACCCCTCCGGGGTGCAATCGTTATCGCATCTTTTTCCGGTGGTGTCGCCCGTTGGCACGGGCTTAACCACCGGCTAATAGCTTCGAACCCTCCGGGTTCGGAAAATGGCAAAAAATGTGTATAAACCTTAGGCGTTATTAAGTCAGTCCTTCTGGCTTTTTTCAGAATATTTCCCCTTAACTTAATGACAGTGAGGGAGGACCCCGGGAGCGGGAGGAAGTTTATTTTGGTTGCGGCCACGTCGCGATATAATGAGACCCTTAATAATAAAAAAAGCCTGCCCGATAAACAGGCAAGCCTAAAAAGGTTTTAGAATACTTCAGCCTTTCCCCTTCAGTCCTCAGCCTAAGCGCCTAACTTCAGTCCTCTGCCTTCCCTGTCAACTGGAAATTGATAACTGTCAACTGCCTTTAATATTCAATCCTTGACACAGCGAACGCTGAACCCGTTGCTCTTACCGAGGTCGTAACGGTTCACGTAACCGTAGTCGGAGGACAGGCGACGGAGCCACGCGTTTGTAGCAGTGTACTCCGTAGCCGACCACCAGCGACCGGTGTAGCCGATGGTGTCGAATGGACCGGTGAGGCTGCGGTAACCACCAGGAAGCGCTGTAAAACCACTGCTGTTGTCAGCGGATGTATTGGGGCTAGCCCAGTGAGTTGTTCCGGCTTCTTTCATTTTGCCGCCGACTACGCTTTCGCCTCCAAGATAATCCGTAAGCGTTGTCCATTCGGCGTCGGTCGGCAAGTGCCATCCCGCAGGGCACAGGCCTCTGCTGTCAGTCGCGGCAAACCAGGTATATAAACGTCCGTAAGTAGCCGCATTGCTTTCATCGCCATTATATGCCCACTGGTATGCTGACGAGGTCTCGGCTGAAATATCCACTGTGGTAGTGGGTATGGCAGTGCCGTCACGGTACTTAGTTACTTTAAGGTTCTCCTTTATCCATGTCTGTGTGCCTATTACTACTGAGTTATAAACGTTGCCGTCAATGTCGGTTATCTGCGGCCCGGTGACCACGCCGCCCGTTGTGCCCCCGCCGGAAGAGGATTTTTTGTAAGTCGCTGTCACTGGCGTTGTCTTCCCGGCCCTTACCTGAACACTTTTCTTTCCGCTCCTGGGAGACACAATGGTATACCACGTCAAGTCCCCGAACTTTACCTCATGCGTCCCTGCCGTAACATTCACGGTCACTTTCCCTGTCCCCTTCTGCACATTATCCACGGATATCGGAGCGGCTACCTGTTTTTTCGAGGTGTCCTGCGTGGTAATCACAAGTGTGCCGGTTCCAGCTTTAGCGGCAAGGGCTGAAAATGGCGCAAGGACGGGCGCGAAAAGCCAGAAAATAAGCGTGAGAAACAAAACTTTCCTAATACTTTTTTTCATGCTATTTCTCCTTTTTTTATTTTTTTATTTTAACACGAAGCCACTAAGACACAAAGACTCCTGTCTCATCCTCTGCCATTTTTTCGTGCCTCCGTGCCTTCGTGTGAGTAATTTTATATTTTGGATTGAGGTATGATATATCTGTAACTATTGTTTGTCAAGAAAGGCGAAATCCGTGGCTCCATGCTTTTCATTAATCAATTCGCGAAGCTATATTCTTCATTTATTTTTGCATTTATCATATTTTGCATTATAATGATAGTCATGGATTTTTAAGTAAGGAAGAAAAGAAAACGGCCAAGACCTTCCATTTTGCTGTCCGCCTCCTCATCTCCTCCTGTATCTTTTATTAATCTATAAGTCAACGCGATTTCCAATCCCTGGAACCTCGCGCTCCATTCATAGTTGAAAAGGACAAATCTATATGAGACGTGAAGACATCAGAAACATAGCGCTCGTGGCCCACGTGGACCACGGAAAAACCACCCTGGTGGATGGACTGTTGAGACAGGCGGGGATATTCCGCTCCAATGAAGAGGTCAGGGACAGGGTCATGGACAGCAACGACCTCGAGCGGGAACGTGGAATCACCATCCTGGCCAAGAACACCGCTGTGACTTATAACGGCGTCAAAATCAATATCATGGACACGCCGGGCCACGCCGATTTCGGCGGCGAGGTGGAAAGGACCCTGAAAATGGTGGACGGCGTGCTGCTCCTGGTGGACGCCTCCGAAGGCCCCTTGCCGCAAACCAGGTTCGTGCTGAAAAAGGCGCTGGAGCTTAACCTCCCCCCAATTCTGGTGGTTAACAAAATCGACCGGGCCGACGCCAGGATACAGGAGGTCCTGAACGAGGTGTACGACATGTTCATCGACCTGGACGCCACTGAGGAGCAACTGGGGTTTCCAGTCGTCTACACAAACGCCAAGAAGGGGTTAGCGAAGCTCGCCATTGAAGACCAATCGGAAAACCTCAAACCGCTCTTTGACCAGATCATCAAGACCATTCCAGGACCCAATGGAAATAAAGACGACCTCTTGCAACTCCTTATAACCAATATCGATTACAATGACTACGTGGGAAGGCTCGCCATCGGAAGGATATTTTCCGGGAGCGTCAAGGTCGGCGAGGCCGTCGCCATGGTGGCTGACAAGAACAAGGTGGCCAAGACCAAGGTCACTTCCCTCTACACCTTCCAGGGGCTCGACAGAGTGGACGCGGCCAACGCATCAGCCGGGGACATAGTGGCCCTAGCCGGCATGGAGGGAATCAACATCGGCGATACAGTAACGGACGCGGAAAACCCGAAACCCCTTCCGCGAATCAAGGTGGACGAGCCCACCATCTCAATGGTCTTTTCCGTGAATACGTCTCCAATGGGAGGAAGGGAAGGAAAATTCGTCACCTCCAGAAACCTGAGGGAGCGCCTTGAGAAGGAACTCCTCTATAATGTGTCCATCAAGGTGGAATTCTCCGACTCTGACGCCTTTAAGGTAATGGGCAGGGGAGAGCTCCAGCTTGCCATCCTCATAGAAATGATGAGGCGGGAAGGGTTCGAGCTTTCCGTTGCCATGCCCGAGACCGTCACCAGGAAGATAGACGGCGCGGTGCATGAGCCGATGGAACTGCTGGTCATTGACGTTCCAGAGGAATTCGTGGGGGCGGTGGCCCAGCAGGTGGGGATGAACAAGGGAAAAATGCTGAAGATGCAAAACAACGGACACGGCAGGGTGCGGCTTGAATACCGCATTCCGTCGCGTGGACTCATCGGCTTTCGCTCCCAATTCCTGACCGACACAAGGGGCACCGGCCTCATGAACCATCTCTTCGACGGATACGAAGCGTGGCAGGGCCCGATGTCGAAACGAAACACCGGCGCATTGGTGTCCGACCGGCCCGGAAGGGCAACGCCCTACGCCCTTTTTCACTTGCAGCCAAGGGGGACCCTGTTCGTCAGGGAAAACACCACCGTTTACGAGGGCATGATAGTCGGGGAGAACTCCAGGGACAACGACCTGGACGTGAACATCACCAAGGAAAAGAAGCTGACCAACATGCGCGCCTCCGGCACGGACGAAGCGCTTCAATTGGTCCCTCCGAAAATACTGAGCCTGGAAGAAGCCCTTGAATTCATCAAGGAGGATGAGCTGGTGGAGGTAACGCCGGAATCAATCCGCCTGAGAAAGAAGGTCCTGAAGTCCAACCAAAGGCCGAAGTCCAAGGGGTGAAGATTAGAAACCTTATAATGACAAATGCCAAAGCTCAATTGAAGCCGTGAGACGTGGCCGTTAACCGTGGCCGGGAAAGGCCGTGGAAAAAAAAACGGTCACGAATAACGATTTAGGCTATAATTTCATGGATTGCGCGGTCCAATTCTTCCCATTCCGTTTCATCCAAAAGGTCTTCCAACTCAAGCAGGGAACAGCTACGGCCATTGGCTTCGGCCTTGCCTTTCGAAATGAGGGAGGGATCTATCTCTATTATGTCCCTTGCTAAATCAGCGTATAAACCAACCATGCCCCTGGGTCCTTTCATGATAACAAAGCATGAGTGGACCCCTGGCGCGGCTGGACCGCCTGAGCCAAGGGTAACAGTTTAGCCCTTTCTGTGTCTTTTTTGTTCTAATACCGTCCATTATCTTGACAAATGGGTGGTTTTTTTATATTTTATATCAAGAGTAAAAATACTCTTATAAAAGATGGAGGAGGGCAAAATGGCTAGGTTAGA
>JACRGO010000108.1 GCA_016212295.1 Nitrospinota bacterium
ACAATTTTACAGATTTTGAGCCTGACCTTGTTCGAGAAAAGTCCATTATTTCAAATACTTACAAAAAGAGAATACAAAATACAGGACTGCTATATGCCTAACCAATTGAATTTATTCGATAATTTAACCGGACAGTAGTGGATCCACATATTTAAATAAAATTACCTGAAAAAAGCTTAACAGAACAAAGCCAAGAACAATTTTTTTAGCAGTGGAAAAAATGGATTTGCCGATGGCTTTTTTGATGGCTCAAGAGAAGCGGCCAAAAAGAATGGGTTAATAAGTAAAATTCAACTTAAAAAGGAAACGCTGGTCAACCAGGCTCCCGGCGCGCGGCTCATCAGCCTGACTCTTGAAAGACTGGCTTAATTGTCGTCCTACAAGAGAAAACTGAAGCTGGTCGGAGAGCTTCCTTGAGTAAGTCAGGGACATATCAACATCATTGCGTTCGTCATAAAACTCAGCGGGATTGGTGGACGGCCCATCAAGGGTGGCATATTGCAATTCCGTTAACAAGGACCATCCGCTTCCTGCAAGAGACCCAAAACTTATATCAAACTCCAGGGTGCGGGTCGGCATGGCCATGTTAATCAGCCTTCCCACGTATTCGTATGATGTGTAAGACGGCGTAATGCTCATCCAATCAAACGGCTTTATATCGCTGGAAACCTTTATGCCGTAAGAGAAGGCCGGGCCGCCCTGGTTTTGCTGCTCGCTGTATTTATCAAAGCTCGCGGGGGACGCGGACAGGTCAAGGCCGTTACGCGGAACGTTTTCGCTGAAAGGGGTGAAATGAATGTTCCATGCGTCTCCCCAAAATGATTGAGCATAGTCATACTCTAAATGCCTCTGGCTGCCGTATATATCGTCCCTCCGGTAAAAGTCCATTTCGTCTGGGTAACCGAGGTCGGCCTCCATATCTTTTGCGGCAAGTTCCGCGAAAACATCCTCAGGCCCGCTGTCATATCCGGTTTCCTGGCCCGCATACCTTTTGGCGGAAACAACGCGTTTTTTCCAGTGGCCCTCCTCCAGGCTGGAAATCATGATTCCCTTGCTGCGGGCCGCATGAATGAATTTTCCGTCCGAGAGATAAATGCCCACATGGCTTATGCGGTTCTTGGTTGGCGTGGAGCCGAAAAACAGGAGGTCGCCGGTCTTCAGTTCATCATCAACCCTGGCAAGCCTGGAATGGTCAAAAAACTGGGAAGCGGCGTTATGCGGTATTTCAACGCCGAAAATATTTTTATAAACTAGATGGGAAAACCCGGAGCAGTCAAGCCCTTTTTCATTTGTGCCTCCCAGCTTATAGCGTATGCCAAGATACCTTTCCAGTTCACTTTCCAACCGTGGGTCCGTGCCTGGCGCGGTTTTCAGGGGAACGCTTTTTATCTCCTTGGCTTTTGCGTCCCTGGCTTTCGATTGTTTCTGCCCGGCATCCACCGTGGCCGCTATGAGGCCTGAAAAAATAAAGCAGCAAATAAGGCAATAGAATATAATCCTTCTCAATCTCAAATCCTATGAAAAATTGGTTAAAAGAAAATACAGGGCGGGATTTTCGTCGATTTTTAAAATTCAATGCCCCCAAGTATAGCATTTTTCATGCTTGATTTAAAGTCCTGGCAAGCCGGGCGCCAAGCCGAAGCCAAAATCATTTTTTATACTGGATTTAAAATGAAAAATTTTACAGTGGGAGATCGCGGACGCGGAGCTGTGGAGAAAAAAATATTGGCTGGCAATTGCGGCCAAAAAAACTTAACCATGAGGGTTTTGAAAATGCCGAGGTTTGTGAAGAAACAGGAGAAGGAATAATAGGGATGAAAGGATTATTTTCCTGGACAATTTCCAGGATGTGATGGATGTTTCCTTCCGGGAATTTTTCGTTTTTTCCTAAAGACGCCTGAAAAAAGCCAGGTTCATTTTGATCGCCCGCGAGCATCCTGTTTTAGGGAGTTTGCGGGTTTCCCCTGTGGAATTGGAGAGGCTGGAAGAGGATTCCCTGGAGTACGCCAGAAAGGCCATAAGGGCTTTTTACAGCGCTGTCGCCATTGATGATGAAAACCTGAAAAAAGTATGTATCGTAGAAAAATTTTTTCACTTAAAGGACAAGATTGATGAGTTGCCCCATAGGCTTCTGGACGAGGTATTCAACCACCCCAAGAGTGATGATCCATACCGCCAGAGAAGACGAAAAGGGCGCTATAGAAAAATACAATGAAAGTTTAAAAATCTCTAAAGAAATAGGGCACAAGGAAGACAAAACGGCGCGGCAGGAAATATAAAAAATGTTGCGGCGCTTGAAGACGTATTACCAGTCTCAAAATAGCATATATAACCAACCCCGGCGCTCCGAGCCACCCCTCCAATTCTTGGAGCGGACATGCCGCGCTATGAATTCTCTTGATTAAAAAAACACATCCATGACCCGGCTAACGTAGTGCTGCGAGGCGATATCGAAGTCCACCCCCCGCTCCTTCAGGAATTTTCCGACGGAGGAATGGACCAGATCAGGATGGTTGTTCGTTTCGCTGAGGTGGGTAAGGATGACAGACTTCAGGCCGGGGGAGTGCAGGATGTCCTCCAGCAGCTGCCTGCTCTCCTCGTTGGATAGGTGTCCGCTCTTGCCCTTCACCCTCTGCTTGAGAGCCCAGGGATAGGGACCGGAAAAAAGCATTTCGATGTCGTGGTTCGACTCCAACACAAGCGAGTTAACCCCCTTCAGGCGTTCCCTCACCAGATGCGTGACGTATCCAAGGTCGGACACGACTCCTAAACTCTTGCCGTTGTTTCTGATGACCAGGCCGATGGGGTCCTGGGCGTCGTGAGGGATGGAAAAAGGGGAGAAGATCAAATCGTTGATCTTGAAGTCCTCGGATGATTGGAAGAATACGGCGTCAGCCGCATTGTCCCATTGCCGCTTGACGATATCGTACGCGGCGCGGTTCAGATAAACCGGCGTGTGGTGCTTCTTGGTGAACACGTTCACGCCGTTGGTGTGGTCCCTGTGCTCGTGGGTTATGACTATGCCGTGGAGTCCCTTGGGGTCGACCCCTATCTTCTCCAGCCTCGCCTCCAACTGCTTGCAGGAGAGCCCGGCGTCTATGAGTATCCTGGTCTTTTCACTTTCTATGTAGATGGAGTTCCCCTTGCTTCCCCCGGCAAGGACGCAAAATCGAAAAATCTGGTTTTTCAGCAGCATCCTCCACCGTCATAAAAAAAGGTTGGGCCTGTGACGTGGATGTCCGCCCTTCCCAAGGACTTCAACGCCTTGGCGGTCTTGTCGCACACGCTGAAGGGCATGTCGCGCGAAAGGACGTGTCCCTTGCGGTCATCGAAGAATTTCTCCTCCCCGAAGTAGATGGCCGAGCGCCCGGTGAAGACGCATGGGCCGTCCGCCGGTATGGGGTCCTTGACGGCCGCGACCTCGATGCTCTCAAGAAGGACGTCCTTTTCCACCCCGTAGCGTTTCTTGTCCAATATCCGGTAAGGCCGCCTGGCCCGCACCTCTATGGTCCCGAAGCCGGTCTCCACCAGAAGCTGCAAATAGCGGTCGTAGGTAAGCGCCCCGGAGAGGCACATGGCGCGAAGCCGCTCGTTTTCCCTTAAATGCCCTGGAATTTTCCCGGGCGCGATGGGGTCGGATAGCGCCAGCTTGCCTCGCGGCTTAAGGACCCGGTACATCTCGGCCAGGGCCTTTCTTAAGTCGTCTTCCTTCAGGATGTTGAAGAGGCAGTTCTGCGCGGCCAGGTCCACTGTCCCGTCATGGAGCGGCAGACTCAAGGTATTTCCCATTTCGAGGCGGACGAAGTCATGCCGGAACCAGGGGTTGAGCCTTTCCGCCTCCAGGAAATTTTCTTTCGCGGCCCGGATCATCTCCGGCACGGCGTCCACTCCGATCACCGCCCCCTTTTCTCTCAGGAAGTAGGCGAATTGGAGGAGTTCCATGCCTCCGCCTATCCCGGCATACAGGATCTTCATGCCGTCGTCCAGGTCCCTTGGGTGGACCGTGGTCCCGCACCCGTAGTTCATCTCCAGCATTTTAGGGGGTACGCGCAGGTCGGGCAGTTTCCACACCGGAGAGGTGGTGCAGCAGAGGCCCTTTTCCGGGGCCTCGGCCATTTCCTTATAAAAATCCTCGGCCGCCTTCAGATAACTCATTTTTATATTTTAATACGAGGTGGGTGAGGAAGGAAAGGGTTTTGGAAATTTAAAATATACCGCAGAGACGCCGAGGCGCGGAGAAAAAATTATTTTAATATCTTTTGTTCCGCATAGACGTATTCCACTCAAAAGAAACAAGACGCGAGAATGGATAGGACAAGCGGAATATGCTATAGTAAACGCCGAAAATAAGTATACATGAACCGCTATCAAATCCAGCCGGATATTCAACGTTTTTTTAAAAAACGCCTTTAATTTTCGCAATGAAAATCGAAATTCCCTTGAACGAAAGACTGTTCGGCCTTGACCCGCTCAAGGCCCGCTCCATCCACTTGACCGGGGTTTGCGGCACTGGAATGGGGGCCATGGCGCGGCTTTTAAAGGACCGTGGATACGACGTGAGGGGTTCTGACGAGGCGGTCTACCCTCCCATGAGCGACTTCCTGAGGGACTGGGGGATCCCGGTGATGGAGGGTTTCAATGCCTCCAATCTGGACCCTGAGCCGGACCTTGTAATAGTGGGAAACGTGGTAAGCCGCCGCCATGGAGAGGCAGAGGTCCTGCTGAAGGGCCGGATACCGTACCTTTCTTTCCCTGAGGCGGTCCGGAGGTTTTTCCTGGACCACAAACACCCCATAGCCGTCTGCGGCACACACGGCAAAACAACCACCACCGGCCTGCTTG
The DNA here is from genome assembly GCA_016212295.1 of Nitrospinota bacterium. GTDB lineage: Bacteria > Nitrospinota > Nitrospinia > JACRGO01 > JACRGO01 > JACRGO01. The sequence goes on from JACRGO010000108.1 coordinate 4,843, forward strand.
CCTGGATATTCCGAGCCTCTGGAAAGGACCCGGGCTTTTTCTTCGGCGGGATAATGAAAGGACTTAACGTCAGTTCCCATTACGGGGAGGGGGATTACTTCATCATCGAAGGCGACGAATACGATACCGCCTTTTTCGATACGCGCCCGAAATTCGTCCACTACATCCCGGAGATCGCCATTGTGAACGGCATCGAGTTCGACCATGCGGACCTTTACAAGGACATCGGAGAGATGAAAAGGGCCTTCTCCCTTCTGAAAGAGGAAGAAGGAAATAAGCGCTGGATCATCTTCCACGGCGATGATCCTGTTTGCCGGGAGATTTATGGGGAGTTCCGACGCGCCGAGACCTTTGGCCTTGGGACGGGAAACCTATGGTCCGCCCGGAACCTGGCCGCGGAAAAGTCCGGGACCCGCTGCCAACTGCTCCACGATTCCAAGCCGGAGGCGGAAGTTTTTCTTCCGCTTTGGGGCAGGCACAATGTCCTTAATTCAATCGCGGCCTTTGCCGCAGCAAGACGCGCCGGGCTCTCCAGCGAGGAAATTCAAAAAGGCATTCAAACCTTTCCGGGAATGAAAAGGAGGCAGGAGATTTTTTATTCGCGGGACGGTGTGTCCTTGGTGGATGACTTCGCCCATCATCCAACGGCTGTCAGGGAGACCATTGACGCTGTCAGAAGCCACAACCCAGGATCAAGGGTCCTCGCGGTTTATGAGCCAAGGAGCAATACCAGCCGTTCGAATATTTTCCAGGAGGAGTATGAAAGGTCCTTTGATGGAGCGGACGAAGTGGTTCTTTACAAACCGATCCAGAAAAACACGCGCCTCTTGAAGGAGAGTCCCTTTCTGGATGTTGATCTCTTATCGCGCAAGGTAAACGAGAGGACCCCGTGCAAGGCCCTCGCCGGCAGGGAGGAACTTTTTGAAGCCGTGGCGGGGAGGATCAACTCCAGAGCCCTGGGGGAAAACTTGATCGTGCTCATCATGAGCAACGGGAAGTTCGAGGGTATTTACAAGGAGCTTCCTCAAAGGATCAAGTGAACTTTTCCAAATTGGCTGGAAAGCTTTTTTAGTCGAGCGCGTCCCGGCAACGGTTTGCTCATGTGCCTCTCTGCTCCAATTGAAAATTGTAAATTAACGATTGAGAATGTCCTCCGCCTTTTGCCCTTAACCTTTCGCCCAATGACTCATCGGAATAGTCGGCCAGGGGCAGAGAGCCGCACACGCTGCTCCCGCATAAGGTTATTAGCTGTGTCAGAGACCGTGCCAGGAATAAAACCGGATGAAGGAATATTTTTTTCATGCCTTCCCTCCTTTTAAAAATTGGCCATTAACTCTTGAACCAGGCGCAAAGGCTGAATGACTATCTTCGTACATCGTCATTCGTACTTCGTCGTTCGTGCATCGAGCTTCCAATCCGCAACTCGTAACCCGCAATTATTGAACCAGGCACAAAGGCTGAAGTTTGAACCCTATCCCCTGCCCCTGAAAATTTACAATTTACAATCGACGATTGACAATTGTAAATTCCCCCTGGCCCCATTTTGGCTAAATTTGGCCAAAAGATTTTCTTTATCTGTTGACATATTTATCTCCGCGAATTACAATTATGCCTTGAATGTAATTCAACAGTATAGGAATTTCCATTTTTTTAGTTTATAAATCAACGAGATGCTAAATGCAGAAGAGGAAAAAAGTAAACGTCCAACATCGTCGCGCCAAGTAAGCTCAGGAAAGGGGGATTGCTTGTCGAAGTATGAAACCTTTCAAAGGAACCTTGTGGGTATAGAATCCCATCCGGGAAAGGTTAGCCGCCACCTGGAAGCGAGTCTTGCGTAGTCGCCAGCAATG
>JACRGO010000111.1 GCA_016212295.1 Nitrospinota bacterium
CATTGACCTTCAGCTCAATCATGGCGCATTCCTCCTTTTAGGGGTTGTTAAACTTAAGCCTTTAAAAACCCAATATTAAGGTGAATGCGCCTTTTTTTCTACCCCCTCATAAATTTACACAAAAAATATTACACTACCGAACCTGGACGTAAGGACGCTATATAAACCGTTAGACCCAGAGAAATCAATAAGTCAGAAGCAGACGATCGTGGACGACTTCATCCTCAAGGGAATCGCCTTCTCGCTGGAAACGGCGTAGCATACTTCTGCCACAGTCAAGATAGACTTCGCGCTCGAAAAGACCATCAGGAATGACCAGTTCACAATCAACACGACCAGATTTTTTTTTGCCATCTATGCTCAACGCAACCCGGACATTTCGCTCCTTGCAGCCTGCTATGGCACGCATCAAGCGGTCCAATGAAAAATTTTGTCCACGGTATAGAATTGCCTGACTGCAAACATATGGAGGATCGCAGTATACAAGATCGCCCTCACGGGACAACCCCATCGCTTCCTCGAAGTCCATTTTTTTGAATTCCGCGCCCGCCGTCCGGCGACGCCATATCTGAACACGCTCGGCAAAAGAATCTGGGCCGATAGGCTCATGAATTCCACAGGGGGTTGATATATAACCATCGCTTTTTCTAAAGCGAACTACTCCTCCATAACAGCTTCGACATATGAAAAGAAGATCCGCTCCATTAGGTTCCAAATTGTACCTAGCTTTTATGCGCTCATAACCTTCAGGTTTCCCGAATTCCTTATATTCTGAATAGCGGCTTTTGTACCAACCAACAAGCCTATCCGGGGCATCGTGAAGACTTTGCCAAATTTCGATAAGCGGAGCACATGCGTCTGATCCGACAGCCTTGGGCGGTTGTAAAGCCGCAAGAACTGCCCCGCTCCCAAGAAATGGTTCGAAGTATGTGCGAATATCAAATGGAAAAAATGAAGCAATTTTATGGGCAAATCGTTGCTTGTTACCTATCCATTTCAAGAGCTGAGTCCTAAATGGAGCCACATACTGAAATTTTGTTCCGTAGAACAAATCAAGAGCGCCTTCTTTCGCTTTCATTCGCACATAATATCCTGATTTGGGATAAATGTCAAATATATCCTATATTGGAATAAATGAAAAGAGATAGGTATACCGGAAACGAGCAGCACCTCCGCCGAATCTTGAAACAGATTAGACTTGCGAAGGGTATCACGCAAGAGGATTTGGCAAAACGCCTGAAAGTACCGCAGTCATTCGTCAGCAAATATGAATCTGGCGAACGGATGCTCACATTTTCTGAAACCGTGAGCATTTGCCGTGCTTTGGACATAACCTTAAACTCTCTACTCAAGGATTATTTACCTCACCATGATACCTGACAAGAGATTCGTTGACCTTCCTAAGTATTTCTGGGCTTCCGTGCGCCTCATCGGACAGGAATATGGTTATGCAAAAGCAGGGAGATTGACGACGCCGACTCGCGATGAAGTTGAGGTAATTTATGATCGGCTTCATCTTGACAAAACGACCCTTGATCGCCCATTGCCTGATCGACGCGAGATATGGACCACCCTTGCGGCGTACTTCACCTATCGCGCAGAGATTCTTTATGCGGAGGTTGAGCCGAATCTGATGGATGCCAAATCCGCGAAACGGGAGTTTAATAAACTCAAGAAGGAACTTCGACCGGCCTGCTTGTTGCCAATGAACAAGCAGAAGGGGGTGAAGAAGGCCCCGGCGTATTTGACCGGCATGGTTAACATGCTGATTGAGGCCAATGCCGCAGGCAATGCATGTGATTATGATCCCAGGGCCTTAACAATGGTGGTGTCTAAAGGATTGCCACTCAGAACCTTTGCTCGCAGAATGGATGGAGCATTTCCGTCTGTCATCAACCCCGTGGCCGTTTGGGAAGTGAAGGAATACTACTACACAACCACTTTTGGCAGTCGTGTTGCTGATGGAGTCTACTAAACACTTCTGGATGGCATGGAAATTGAGGAACTTGGGGGCTCTGAGAGAATTCATGTCCTTCACTACTTGATGATTGACGCTCGGTACACTTGGTGGGATTGCGGCAAGTCTTATCTTTGCAGAATAGTTGACATGCTTAACATGGGCTACGTTGATGAAGTCCTTGTAGGCCGGGAAGTCATCAGCCGTTTGCCTCACCTCGTAAAAGAATGGATAAAGAAAATGGCCTAAAAACCATTTGAGGCAATGTCGCATTAGCGCCACACCTCAATATCATCGAACGTTTGAATACATCGACATTCTGACACTTAAGTGAACAAAGCAGGTCAAAACTGCGGCATTTAAGCAAAGACCGGTAAATATAGAAGAATACCTTCATATAGTTCACACCGCCCTCCCTAAATCCAATCGTGGAACCATATTTTAATAAAGAGTGCGGCATGGCCGCAACCAAATAAATGTCGACGTATTCAAACGTTCGATGATATTATTGCGTTCAGAAATTTACTTAATCTACTACCGGGCCACTCATCAAGCATGGACCAGTATCATAGGAAACAATTCATGCTTCCTTACTAATTTTTCTGGAATTAACAAATATAATAATGGACAAGCTACCTTATTTGAATAGTATATTCATAGAAAAAGGTTCCGAGAATTATCGGATAACCCAAAACCTGCTTAGCCGGTATCCCTGGATAAAACCCAAAATCGTCTCCGCTGGAAGCGAGGCTTTTTGGGACCTGGCCAAAATCTCCGCCGACCCTATTGGAGAAGGGAAAAAAAGACTTTTCATTGGAAGGCAAAAAGGCGACTTTCTCAAGAAATGCCCTGGAACAAAAAACATGGTTTGCTGTAATTATTACGTTTTAAATCTGGCCACGCAATGCAGCCTGGATTGCAGTTACTGCATCCTGCAGGAGTATTTGCGGAATAATCCTGCGCTTAAGGTTTTTTGCAATATAAAGGATTGCTTTTCGGAGATTGAGGACCTGGTCCGGTCCAGGCCCAACGCGGCCTTGAGGATAGGCACCGGCGAATTCACGGATAGTCTCGCCTTGGACGAGATTGCCGGCTTTTCAAATGAACTGGTCCCTTTTTTTCTCGGCAGGAAAAACCTAATCCTGGAACTGAAGACCAAGACAACCAGCATAGCCAACCTTTTAAAATATGATAACGCGTCCAATGTCGTTGTCGCCTGGTCGATGAACCCCGATGCCGTTATTGAGCTGGAAGAGGAAGGGGCCGCGAAGGTGAAGGAGCGGGTCGAGGCCGCTAGGGAGTGCATGGAAAAAGGCTACCGGATAGCCTTCCATTTTGACCCAGTGATTCTCTATGATGGCTGGGAGGAGGGATATAAGGGGGTAGTGGACCTCATATTCCGGCATATAGACGCCCGAAAAATCGCCTGGATAAGCGTTGGTGGACTTCGGTTCCGTCCCTCTCTGAAAGAGGTCATTCGGGAACGGTTCCCCAAAAGCAGGCTGCTTACCGGAGAGCACATCCTGGGCGAAGACGGGAAGATGAGATACCTTAAGTCCCTTCGGATCAGCGCCTACCGGAAAATTGTCGGATGGATAAGGGCCGCCGCCCCCTCGGCAAGGGTTTATCTCTGCATGGAAAGCCGGGAAATATGGCGGAAGATTTTTTACATGGTCCCCAAGTGCCAGGAGAAGCCGGATTTGCTTTTTGACGGCGAATGATTTTCTTGACTTGAATGCCAGGTCCCCTTATAGTTACAGGTTATAGCCGACTCCTTTAAAAAAATCCATGATCTTTCAGGTAAAGAAATAATGCCGGAATTTAAGCTCGATCCAGACATGCAGGTATTGGTGGTTGATGACTCGGACATCATGAGGGCGATAATCATCAGCCACTTAAAAAAAATTGGCGTGGCCAACGTCAAGGAAGCGTTCAATGGGAAAAAGGCCCTGTCCGTCCTGGAAGAACATGAGGGAAGGATGGACCTTATAATTTCGGATTGGAACATGCCCGGGATGCAGGGAATAGATTTTTTAAAGGAAATAAGGAAGGATGAAAAATACAAGGACGTGCCCTTTCTCATGGTGACCGCTGAAAAGACCATGGCCCATGTCGTCACCGCTGTCAAGGCGGGGGTAACGGAATTTCTGCCCAAGCCCTTCACCGCTGAGATGCTGGAATCAAAAATCAAAAGAATTTTCAAGACATAGCAAGGCAAGGGCTTCCGGACCACCTGCTGAATTGGTTAGCTTCCTTGCCCTCTCGCTCCCAGGCTCCTGCCTCACTGCCATTAAGTTAAGGAAAAAAGCCTTTGTTTTCAATTAGTTAGGCGGTCTAGATTTTACATTAACTATATGGTAATATGTATTTATTATGTATTAATTATTAAATTTATAGTA
>JACRGO010000113.1 GCA_016212295.1 Nitrospinota bacterium
CCATAGTTTGCCTACTGAAAAGGCGACATCATCTATACATTCCCCTCTTGAGAGGGGTGGCCGAAGGCCGGGGTGTGTTAAGTATTTTCGTGGCTGTATTTGCAAGCCGGCGGACCGTAATGTTTTTTCAAGACAGCTTCTTATGCCCCGCATTTTCGACAACATAGAAAAACAACTGCTTCCCGCATTGCTGGAAACAGTGGAAGTTGCCCACCGTGCAGACTTCTGCGTCGGCTACTTTAACCTTCGCGGATGGAGACATCTCGCCTCTCATATAGACCTATGGGAAGGGGGAGAGGGAAATCGAGTCCGGCTTCTGGTAGGGATGCAGCAGTCCCCTCATGAGGAACTTCGCAATGCATTGGGCCTTAACGCAGCGGGTGAGGTGGACCAGCAGGCGGCCCTCCGTCTGAAAAAAAAACTGGCGGAGGAATTTCGGGAACAGTTAACCATAGGCGTTCCCACCAATGAGGATGAGGCTGGATTGCGCCAACTGGCCGCCCAACTTAAAGCGCGAAAAGTAGTGGTCAGGCTCTTCCTGCGCCATCCTCTTCATGCAAAGCTTTATCTCCTTTTCAGATCAGATCCGGTCAATCCCATTGTCGGTTACCTCGGCAGCAGCAACCTGACTTTATCCGGCCTGTCAAAGCAGGGCGAGTTGAATATTGACGTCCTGGACGCAATCAACGCCCTGAATCTTCCCCGTTATGGGCTTGGCAATTATATCGCCCCTTCTCCCCATGAACCGCCGGGCCAGGCCGAAGCCAGGCATCTTCAGGACCTTTCCAGGGCCGGAAAACGCCTGATGGGATTCTGCCGGACAAACCTGTTCAAACGGTTGGAAAGCAGCGACCAGGACGCGGATGACACGATCGCTTCTCCCGGCCTATTTGATAATGGCGAAAACAGCGAGACGCCGGTCTCCTCTTCCGGCCCTTTGCGCACGGACGCCGATTTCACGAAACGGTCACATGAAATTTACTCTGAATATTCCGCCCAGCACGGCCGGCGGTTCAAGTGGCTTCGCCCTGGCCTTTTTCTCAAAACCCTGGCCGAGGACCTGGAAGCGGACGCAAAGTCCCTGATCAGGATTTTGGAAAAACGCGGTGGACAGGGACCCCGCGCTGGAGAAAATTATTACCGAGCTTCCGCCTGTGGTTTATTCCACGCGAAATTATCATGGGGAAGAAAAGAGGCTGCGGGGAGTATTGGTGTATATGAGGACCGCCGAGGGAAACGACGCCCTGGCCTGGATAGACCGGGAAGGAAATAGCGCCACGCAGTCGCAACTGGTTATTTTGAAGGCGGCGGAGTGCGGCCCTGAAACCCATCCGATCCCGCGTCACGAAAAGCACCATCCCCTGGTTCAGAAAGGGGTGGAGCACCTCATTCAGGAGGAAAAATACGTGGGAGGCCAACTGGGCCGTCCACAGGGAGCGCGTTTCAAGCTGTACGAGCGATTAAAGCGGTACGCGGAAGGAATAAAAGGGACTTTGTTTGAGTCCCAGGAACTGCTCAGGGCGATTGATGACATTTACCGGAACCCATTGCGGGAATCCGCGAAAGACGCCCTCAGCCGCCAATTGAAGAGTGGAATCACGGACCAGGACCTCGCGAAACTGGTGGTTGCCTTGCGGGACGAGGACCGTCTTTGCGTGTCCCACGAAGACGCGGAACGCCGGGAGCCAAGGATTATTTGTTCCATGGGTTTATTCAGTGAGGCGAAGGAAAATTAATGAAAAATGGCGCTCCTCCATCAGTTTATGTTATCGCCGGACCAAACGGGTCAGGGGAAACAACTTTTGCGTCCAAATTTCTCCCTAAATATGCCCACTGCTATGAATTTGTAAATGCCGACTTAATCGCCTCCGGTCTCTCGCCTTTTTCGTCGGAAACCGCGGCCATTCAGGCCGGCAGGTTAGTCCTTGATCGTATTCAAAAGCTGGCCTGCCAAAAAAAGGACTTCGCCTTTGAAACCACCCTTTCCGGAAGGACCTATCTTCCTTTTTTGCGGTCATTAAAACAGCGTCGAGTTATTTTGAAGGAGACGGCCCGGAACCGTTGGCGCGTTACGGCTATTCAAGGGACCATCGCCCTGATTGCAAACAGATACAAATCGGCCTCTTGGTTAATTCCGACGGCATCCCCGTTTCCCATATAGTTTTTA
>JACRGO010000112.1 GCA_016212295.1 Nitrospinota bacterium
CAATTTTACAGATTTTGAGCCTGACCTTGTTCGAGAAAAGTCCATTATTTCAAATACTTACAAAAAGAGAATACAAAATACAGGACTGCTATATGCCTAACCAATTGAATTTATTCGATAATTTAACCGGACAGTAGTGACCAAAAATATAAAAAAGCTGAATAGTTACAAAAATTTTTAATTTAATACCTTCTTCTCCGCGCCTCTGCGTCTCCGCGGTGCATTTTGAATTTTCAAATACTATATGGTCAAAAAAACATTAAACACTCTTGCACGGCCTTTCTCAACGCCATTGCCCTGTGGCTGATCCTGTTTTTTTCCTCGGGCCCCAATTCCGCCATGGTTTTTCCCGTTTCCGCCGCCAGAAAAATTGGATCGTATCCGAACCCATTTTTCCCCTTGGGCCTTATGGCGATGTGGCCTTCGCAAATTCCTTCACAATTATATTTTCTCCCATCCGGCAGGCTTATTGAAAGGACGCACCTGAAACGCGCCGTTCTTTTGGGGTGTTGGACCGATTGCAATAATTTTAACACAATCTCGTTCCTGGCAGTAGAGTCCAAATCAGCGCCTCCGAAGCGGGCGGAGTGGACCCCTGGCTTCCCATCCAGCGCGTCAATCTCAATGCCGGAATCGTCCGCCAAAACTATTTTGCCGCAAGCCTTGGCGACGCTTCTGGATTTTTTCCGCGCGTTTTCCAAATAGTCTGCCCCATCCTCGGCTATTTCTCCGCTGAAGGCAATGTCGTCCAGGGACAGTATTTTAAAATTCTCCGGTCCCAGAACCGCGCGGAATTCCCGGAGTTTTCCTTGATTGCGAGTGGCCACAACGATTTCCGTCACGAATCAAGGACCTTTCCGGACCACGATTTCCCAGTCCGTGTCATTTACCTTTTCCACCCTCAAGACCTCGTTCCCCTCGTTTATCATGCTCTTCGGGACGTTTTCAGTGGCCGGTTGATAATCCACTATGACCCTAAGGACCTTCCCGCTTTCCATCTCCTCCAAGGCAAGCTTTGACCGCACAAAGGTATAGGGACAAACCTCGCCCTTGATGTTCAATTCCTTGTCGATTTGAATTGCTTCAGGCATATTTATCTCCTTTCATATCATATAGTAACAGGTTTCAGGGGCCAGGTTTCAGGTATCAGGTCGGTGGCCGGTTTTCTTTTCCATGCGCCTTCTAATTGGCGGATAGAACAGAAACCCCTTGCAGTTTTTCCCGCCCACTGACACCTGACACCTGAAACCTGAAACCTGTGAGCTATTATCTTTCAGTTATAAGTGTTCCACAAAAACGCGATAAAGCCGGTAAAGATGAAATTCCCGTCCACCAGCATTTCACAGCCAAAACCCTGGGCAATGATTCTTTTCTTGTACAAGAGAAGGTAACTGCATGAATAGGCCACGGAGAGCAGTAGAATGAAGCTGATGCTGGATGTCCAATGCATGGAACCTGACACTAAAAGGGTCGCGGCAAGGAGTCCGGCTAGTATGAACAGCATTACCTTTGTTTTTTCCTTGCCGATGAGTATGGGAATGGTTTCGCGCCCCACCATTCTGTCCCCTTGGATGTCCCGCACATCATACAACAGGCATCTGATATAAACCAGTATGAAAACAAACAAAAGCGCCGTGGCCAGGGAATAATAATCAGGCGTCGGGTTTTTCGCTGAAAAAAATGGAATCAGGACCGTTGCGACGCACCAGGCCATTGACACGGAAAGGTCCTTTGAGGAAGGTATGTCTTTCAGGCGAATGAACTTGACGGGCCTGTCGAAAAAATTTGGAATCATTTTTATGCTGTACAAAATCCCCAAGGCCGAGGCGCCCAGCAAAAGCACAAAGGAAACAATGCCCTTGGAAAGGGCTATGCCCAGCGCGACAAGGGCGGAGACGGCGCCCACAATCAATAGTTCTCCCTTGTGTCTTGAATTGAAATGGTCCTTCATGGGGTCGTTATACCGTATGACCTCCTGATCGGTAAAGGAATTAAGGATATACATGGAGAGAAAATAAAGGAAGGACAAAACCTCCAGTTCAGTAGACGGGTCGATGCCCATGATCATGGAGGCGGCGGAAGTCATGAATGCCGCGCCCAAGGCCACGAAGATATTGCTCATGACAAGGAATCCGGAAAAACGGGCAAGGCCCCGGACCAGCCAGTCCATTTTTCTTAACTTAATTTGTTCCAATTTGGCTACCACGCGCCGGATCATCCAATTTGGAGTTGAGGCCCCGGCCGCCACGCCAATCACAGTGAATTTCATCATCGTGTCCAGGTCGATTTCCTCCTCGGTCTCAACCATGAAGGTAGGTATCCCGGTGGATTTGGAAATCTCGGCGAGATGGGTCGTATTTGCGCTGTTCCTCCCGCCTACCACGATCATGGCGTCCACTTCTCCAGCGAGTTTCCGCACTTCTGTTTGCCTCTCATCCGTGGCGTCGCATATAGTGTTTTCCATGACGCAGTGAGGAAATTTTTCCTTGATTTTTTCCCCAAGCATCTGGTATTTTCTCCTGTCAAGCGTGGTCTGGGAGACCACGCAAACAGGGTCCATGCAAGGCAATTTTTCCACATCCTCAACGGACGAAACAACGACCCCCTTTCCTTCCGCGAATCCTATAAGGCCGATTATTTCCGCGTGACGCGGGTCGCCTATGATGATGGTATGGTACCCTTTCCGGGCGTATTTCTTGATAATTGACTGCACGCGCATGACCAGCGGACAGGTGGCGTCCTTGATATGGATGTTTTTTTCTTTTATCTCACGCCGTTTTTCAGGAGTGATTCCGTGGGTCCTTATGATAAGGGTCTTGTTTTCCAGATTTTCCAGTTCCTCCGCTACCTTTACATTTTTTCCTTCCAGCATATCAATGACCTGGGGGTTGTGTATGATAGGGCCGTAGGTATAGAGGGTATCATGCAGTTCCTGCGAGGTGTCCATGGCGATATCCATGGCGCGCCTGACTCCCCAGCAAAACCCTCCCTTTTCCGCGATCTTGATTTCCATGTTTGTATTTAGGATAGTGACGAGTGACAAATAACGAGTCCAAACAGGTTTTTCTCGTCACTTGTTACTCGTCACTCGTTACTATGTTTTTAAAATGCGGACCCTCCTGCCTTCCACTTTCACACGGCCCTCCACAAACGCCTGGATAGCCAGGGGATATATCCTGTGCTCCTCCTTAAGTATCCTGGCGGACAGGGTCTCAACGTCATCGCCGTCCAACACGGGAACAACGCTTTGCATTATTATGGGACCGGTATCAACCCCTTCGTCCACGAAATGGACCGTGCAGCCGGAAAATTTCACCCCGTGTTCGAGCGCCTTCTTCTGGACGTCCAATCCAGGAAAGGCGGGAAGCAGGGCTGGATGGATATTCATTATCCTTCCGCTGAAGGAACGGATGAACCCAGGGGATAAAATCCGCATGTACCCGGCGAGGCAGACAAGGTCGGTTTCACGGCTTTTTAGAAGGTCAACCAACGCCGCGTCGAATTCCATCCTGGCGGGATATGCCTTTGGATCAAGAAAGACGGCTTCGCTGCCATGCTTTCTCGCCCTCTCCAGTCCATGCGCGCTTTGCACGTTGCTTACCACGACACGAAGAGAGGCGCTGATGGCGCCGCCTTCCACCGCGTCAATGATCGCCTGCAGGTTGGAGCCCCTTCCTGAGATTAAAACAGCTATATTTTTTTTGGAGTTTGCCTGGCTCAATGATGGAAGTAAGAGAATATTCAATGGTCATTGGTAAATAGTCAATGGATGCGTATTTATCCGCCCAGCCCGGCCATGCCGATCATCATCAACGAGTCATGTTCGGCGAATTTGTGGCCGAGAGGCTTTTTTTGGATTGCCGAGAGTATGGCCTCTTTCAACACGCTATCGTCTTTAGTGGAGCGGATCACTTCCCGCAGATTAAACTGGTTTTCATGCCCCAGGCAAAGGTGAAGCATCCCGTTGGATGTAAGCCGGACCCGGTTGCAGCTCTCGCAAAAATGCTGGCTGATGGCGGCAATGAAGCCTATGCAAATCCCGTGTCCGGCGATTTGATGATACTTGGCCGGCCCAGGTCCCCGCGTGGTTGTCTCCTGCAGCGTGAATTCCTTGGCCACCAGTTTCTTGATTTCGGAAATAGGGAAGTGTTTTTCCTTCAGTTCCTTTTGTGCCACGCCCACTGGCATGTATTCGATCATCCTCATGAACAGTTTTTTCTCTATGCAAAATCTGATCATGGGGATAATATCGCCAATGTTGATGTCCTTCATGACCACCATATTGATCTTTATGGGGGTAAGTCCAGCCTCAAGGGCGGCGTCGATTCCACGGAGGACCTTTGAGAGGTCGCCCCCGCCGGTGATTTTACTGAAACGCTCCGGGTCAAGACTATCCAGGCTCACGTTCAGGCGTTGGAGTCCGGCCTCTTTAAGAGTCTTTGCCGCGTCCTCCATGAGAAGCATGTTGGTGGTCATGGATAGATCGTCAATCCCTGGAAACCTTGCCACCTCATGGATCAGTCTCGGCAGGCCCTGGCGCACCAGCGGTTCTCCGCCGGTAAGCCGGATATGCGAAATGCCCAACCGGGTAAAAACGCGGATGACGCGGCAGAATTCATCGATAGTCAGTATGTCCTCCCTGGGGTTGCGAAGTTTTTTCTCAGGGGAACAATAGACGCATCGCATGTTGCAGCGCTCGGTCAGGGAGACCCTGCAATATTTTATGGATCTTCCAAACTGGTCTTTAGTCACAAGTAAAAAATATCAGAAGGGGAAGAGGCAAGTCAATGAAGATGCCTATTATTTTATTGCAAACCACTGCATAATAAAAACCATTTCACTGCGGAGAACGCAGAGAGCGCAGAAAAAAATAAAGGCAAACCTGAACTTGCGTTATTCTTTTGTTTTGGTTTTCTCTGGGTACCCCGCTATCTACGCGGTAAAAAAGGTTTTGCATTTGGCGGTTTTTGCAGAGAAATTATTTATACTTGACTACTCGCGCCCTCCGTGCTACCATGTCGCAATTATTACGCTACAATAATTATATGGCAATAAAACTGCCTATGAGATGAAAAATGAAAAAAAATCCCTTCTATTTCAGGGTAATACCCATCGACGCGCCCTTTTGCGACCGGGAGTATGAACTGAACGCCCTCACCTCCCACGCCGTGTCCAACACCAACGTGGTTCTCTATTCTCCCCGGCGCTACGGCAAAACCTCTCTTGTGGCCAGGGTCCAGGACCAACTGGGAAAAAAGGGCCTGGAAACCATCTATATCGATATCTCCAATTGTTCCTCCTGCGATGAAATTTCTGAAAAGATCGCGGTCAGTATCTACGGCCTCGCCCGAAAAAAAGAATCGCTTCTGCAAAAACTCACCAGCGCCGTCAAAGCCTGGAGACCGGTTTTTACCCCGGATCCCGCCGGAGGCGTCAGTCTGAGTGTGCAACCAGCCTCGGGGAAAAGAGGGATAGAACTTCTGCAAGAGACCATGGAGTCGTTTAATAAAATCCTGAAAGAAGACGACCGCCAATTCAACATCGTCATTGACGAATTTCAGGAGATTGCCGGAGTCAAGGACGGAAGCAAAATAGAAGCCTTATTGAGGGAGCATATCCAACATCAGGAAAACGTCTCCTGGTTCTTTCTCGGAAGCAGGCGAAGGCTTCTCGTTGACATGTTCAACCAAAAAGACCGTCCCTTTTATAAAAGCAGCATCAACTTTGAGCTGCCGTCCCTGCCAAGGGAAAAAGCCATGGAGTTCGTCATGGCGCGTTTTAAGGAGGGCGGCAAGGAGTGTCCCCTCGAAATCGCGGAAAGGATCGCCGAAACCACCCAATGCTATCCCTATTATGTCCAGAGGCTTCCCTTTTCCATGTACGAAGTTTCAACCGGAGAAGACATAACGGACGCCGACTTCACCGCAGGGTTTACAAGGATGATGACCGAGGAAGGGGTCATATTCAGCGCCATGGAGAAGGCCCTTCCGGCGGGACAGAAAAATCTTTTAAAAGCCCTTGCCTCGGAGCCCACGGATAAGCCCTATGCGGTTTCCTACACAGGCAGGCACAATCTCGGCTCCCTGGGCAGCATACAGAATGCGGTGAAAAGACTTGAGGAGCTTGATTATATCGAAAGGGACAAGGAGAAATGTTATAGGATTGCCGACCCCATGTTCGCCTCCTGGCTCGCATCGGGCAAGGAAGTCCCTTATTCCGCGAATATCGCCAATATGACGGCGGAAAACGTCCCGGCAACTTCCTCCCTCAAGGGGCTGAACGTTCAAAAGGCGATGCAGAGCGGAGTTGCGGAAATAAACGGGTATAAAACGAAGGAGTTTGAAGAGGTCAAGGGAATCCTGCTCCGGGAAAAATCCGACAAGCTCAAAGTAAAAATCTTTTTATCTTATTCCCACGACGATAAAATCCTCAAAAGCAGGTTCTTCGAGCTTATTCGCAACCGGCTGAAAACCTCAAAACTCTACGACTTTTCCTTTTCCGTTGACACGGACATCCTCGTTGGCGAAAAGTGGCATGATGAAATTCAAAAAATGGTAAAGCAATGTGATTTCGGACTCCTTCTCCTGTCCACAAAATTCCTGAACAGCGAATATATCTCAAACCATGAACTTCCCCGGTTGCTTGAAAAATGTATTCCCGTGGCCCTGGACATCCTCGACTTCAAGCGCCAGGATTTAAAAGGACTCGAGGAGAACCAGATATTCCGTTACGAAGAAAAGGCCTTCAGCGAGTTGAGGGGAGCGAACCTCACCCGCTTCGTGAACGAACTTGCCAGGCAGGTGGAGGAAAAGGTCGAAAAGGCGCAAAAAGCCCAGCCCTTCCCGCCGCAAGAGGAAATGGAAGAGCTTTACGAAAAGGCGGGAATAAGAGGCGCCCTTCAAGGCTATGCCCTGTTGAAGCAAATGCACGAACGGCGCTCAAAAGGATACGAAGAATATTTATTCACCCATCAAAGGGGAATCAGGGGGGCTATAACGCATCAGACCCAGGAGAGCGGCGGGGACAAGGTCAACGTCCTTGAGCATCTTCATGCCTGGGCCGTGAATGGCGATAACCCCTTCTTCGCCCTCCTGGGCGACTTCGGCGCTGGCAAGACCTTCACCTGCCGGATGCTGGCGCGAAAAATCACCGAAGAGCACAACAGTATGCCCGATGAAATCCCCCTCTGTATCTATATAGACCTGCGGTTCGTGTCCACCCGCAACAAGGAAAACAGGGTCCCCTCCCTTGTTGAAATCCTGGATGACGCAATCCGGCAGGCCAAGGACCCCCTGGACAAATCCATCGTCAAGGCGGAAGACCTCATCCAACTCACGCGCCAAGGGAAGGCCATGATAATTTATGACGGACTGGACGAAAAGACCGTCCACTTCACCCCGGACGAAACCAACGAGTTCGTCCGGCAATTGTGGAGCATCCGGGAAATCCGCCCTGAAAAGGACGAGAAGGGGCCGCGACAAGGAAAAATCCTCGTCAGTTGCAGGACCCATTATTTCCGGGACGTCATCGAGCAAAACAGCCTCTTTCTCGGCAAGGACCGGAAAGGCAGGGGGACAAGGGAGTTTTCCTCCTGCGTGATCCTTCCCTTTGACGACAACCAGATCAGGGATTATCTGAAAAAGAGGCTCGGTTGCGATGATGCGGAAATCCACCGGCTTATGGACCTCATGGGCAGCGTCCATAACCTTACGGAACTTGCCCGTAGACCCTACCTCCTCTCCCTCATGAGCGAGTTTTTCCCGGACATCGAGAAGATGGGCACGGGGGGGCAAATCACCAACACCGCGAGCCTTTATGAATTGATGGTCCAGAATTGGCTTTCGCGGGATGATGGCAAGCATGAATTCGGGGTCCCCCACAAAAAAACGCTCATGGAGGCCATGGCCCTGGAAATCCATCAGCGGGGGGAAAGGAGCATCAAGACCGACGACCTGGAGGAGTGGCTCGACCTATGGCTCCTCCAAAACCCAGCCATCCAATCCGCGTACGCGAACATCAACCGGGAGACGCTGAAAAAGGACCTGAGGACCGCGACCTTCATCATCCGGGAAGAGGACAAGGATTTTCGATTTGCCCACACCTCCCTTCAGGAATATTTCCTTGCCCGGCAAATCATAAACCTCCTCTCCCGCAGGGCCTTTGATATGGCAAAGGACATTCAGGGACTCTCCATGCCCTTTCCCTCATGGGAGACCCTTGATTTCGCGGTGGAAATTCTCGCCAACGAAAAGGGAAAGGCCGCCTTCTGCTTTAAAAACATGGAAGCGCTCCTGGAAAAGGGTTACGAAAAAGGAGCGAGCGAGTTGTGTCTCGGATTGTGGCAGAGGCTCCGGGACAGGGGGATGGATACCCCGAACCCAAAGACGGTTCGACTGGAAGGGGCTTTGCTTAAGGGATGGAAGATTCGCGGCCTGGATTTCTCAAAAGCGGTTTTTGACAGGGCCAACCTGGAGGATGCCCGATTCGAGGAGGTCCAACTCCCAACCGCTTCCTTTGTCTCCGCCACCATGTTCAACGCCGAATTCCTGCATTGCAACCTTGCCGGAGGGGATTTTCCCTCCGCCTTCGCCCAGGGTTCCGTGTGGAAGGAGTGCAACCTTTCCTCAACCAAATGGGAGGGGGCCAACACCAGGTTGGCGGACTTTGTCCGATGCCAGATGAAGGAGGCCACCCTCGCGCCGGAAGAAGACAGGGATATCGTTTTCTGTGACGGCATGGAAGCGACCCCAAGGCCCCGCGATTTTCAGCTTGACACCTTTACCGGGCATTCTTTCTTCGGGGTACGTTCCTGCGCCGTAAGTCCCGATAACCGGAGGATTGTCTCCGCTTCATACGACAATACCCTCAAGGTCTGGGACATTAAAAGCGGAAAATGCCTCAAGACCTTCCTTCAACTGCCGGAAGGGGAAACGGCGGCATGGGACGGTGAAGGCAAGAAACTCCTTTCCTCCTCCCCTAACGCATGGAGATGGATCGGCCTTAGTTCCGGCATGA
>JACRGO010000015.1 GCA_016212295.1 Nitrospinota bacterium
ATAACGGCCTGTAAAATAGCCATGCCTGTAAATGAGCATAAGCATGGAAGGTGAAATTTTTACAATTTTTTTATCCAATAAAAAAGAATACCTTGTTGATTTAAAAGACTTTTTCTTATTTATGCGTAGGCTCTATAGTCAACTGACCTAACCTTGACAAGCCGGAACTAAAAATACCAAATCTCAAATCACAAATTGCAGATAAATTCCAATGTCGAAAGGTTTGGCTTGATATTTTGTTTTTGGAGCTTATTTGAGATTTGATGTTTGCCGCCTGGACATTAGCGCTTTGGTCCTCCAAGCGCCCATTAAACCGTTTTGACGCGGTAGACATTAGTTAAAAGACTGGAAAAATCAAGACACGCCGCGCCGGACGCAAGGACCAGCAGGGCGGGCATGCCCTGCAAGGAAAACCTGGCCTCAACATGCATGGGAAGATGCACCGCCGTGACATAGGCAATGATGGTCCAGGGGACAAGGACCAGCCCGCCGGAGGACCGGTACAGCAGCGCGCTCCCCAGTAAAGCCAATATAAAATAAACCAAAATCGGCAAGGCCCCCGGCTCTGTAATCTGGTACTTTTTATACGGATCGATCCACCAGAGGCGGGGAAGGCGCAGGATACATAACTTCGCGTAATTCCAAGGGTCCTGAAGTATCCTTTTTTTTGCTGTGTCAAAGAGTTTGGCGTCCAGCTCGAACATCTCGCTTCCCCCGGTCATTGCGTGGCTTTTGTGCAGCATAAGTACGATCTTTTCCACCTCTTCCCTTTCCTGAGGGGGACCGCTGTCCGGCGGGAATTTCCACCCCTGCTCCATCCACAGGCTAGACTCTTCCCAAGTCCCCATGTAGAGATTCAGCCCCAGGTTGCCCCCGGCAAAGGGGACCACTCTGCCAAATAAGGTAAAATTCCTGAACGTCCAGGGGACCAGGCACAGGACGAATCCAAGAACCATGCACAAGGCCGGGCGAAGGGCCTTTTTTTTGTCCCGCCGAAGCAAAACAAGATGGATTAAAACAAGGGGGACCGCCATCCATCCAGCATCCGGCCTTGTGAGTCCGGCCAGGGCGAGGGAAGCCCCCGCCAAGGCCCACAGGGAAAGCCGTCCGCTCCGGTGTATCTTAAGGTGCAGATAGAGGGCAATGGACATGAAAAAGACCGTTAGGGTCTCGCTCAGCAATTGTCTTGAAAAAAAAATAAGATAAGGGCAGGTGGCGCCAAGGACCGCGGCAAGGAGTCCGGCCGCGTTTTTCCATCGCCCCCCGCACATGACCCGCGCGGAAAGAAACAAAAAGAAGACCGAGGCCGCATCCAGGATTCCCTGCGCTGTCCGGCAGAAATCAGGGGACCATCCCCTCACCCAAAGGCACAAGGCAAGGAAGGCAGGATATAATGGGGGCCTCAGCATTGAAGGGACGCTCCCGTCCGGCGCGCTTGAAAACCCGGCCCCCTTCACGAGATTTTCGGCGGTCGACATGAAGGCTACTGTATCGCCGAAGACCCCCAATCCCCCGATGTTTTTCTCCGGATGGGTCCAGACCGGGACAATGCGCAAGAAAGCGCCCGCCAGCAGAATCAGGCATAGCCAGGAATATTTGAAATTTTGTAACATTTTCGCCTTTTGAGAAAGTCTGTTTTAGAAAAGAAGGAACAACGAATGAACACTAATGAGGGCGCTATAGTATTTGTATCAATCTCTATTCTTCGTAAGGTCCCAGAAAACGTTCACCGTTAAAGTGAATCAGATGAGTTGGAGACTCTGCAATCCAGACTTCCGTCTCCCACGAAATGTCATTTAAATGCTTGATCATTGCACGTCGATCAAGAAATGCTGTCACAAAAACCAAACCGGCGGTAGAAGCCGCGAACAACTCCTTCAGTTCCTGCCTGCGTTTCGGGTTCACAGGCCCGTGGCTGGTCACGGCCTCAATTAAAACCAGCCAATTTTTTTCCACATGATGCGCTACAACATCGGGCATCTTCCCATTTGCCAGCAGGCCTGAGGCCGAGCAGCGCCAAAAGAGTCAGGGCGGACCGTTCGTTCTGTTGTTGTCTTGGAAGACCCAAATTGTTCAGGATCACCAGAGCGTCCTTGATTTTGTCTTCCGCTTTCTTCCCGCGTGCCTTATTGCTCACAGCTCAATATCTCATCTTCCATGATGGCGTCAATTGTTTCCTGATCGGGCATTCTATCGGCGATGTGGACGCCGAGCCTGGCAAGCTGTTCATGAGTGGGATAGGGCATCTTACGAAGGTCGGTGGCATTAACCTGGGTATGCCCGCTAAATAGGCGGAAAAATTGATCGACCATGCTGGAATTGAGATATAAGGCAAGCCCTTTCGCCAAGTCAGCAGGCAATCCTCTCCTCTGTTTGTGGAAGTAGTTCAGGTGATTTTCAAAGCCCACTAGGCGCGCATCGATCCTTGTGGGATCATATATAGCCGCCATGACCTGCCGCGATTGCTCCTTGGACGAAAACCTTTTTGTGAGAACGTAGAATCCTGCCTCGACAAGAAGATCTGATGTCCCGGAGGATGACGCGATGGCATTGGGTTTATTTCCAGATTCAACTGGCCATTTGATGAAGCCGTTCAGGAAATGGCACGGATAGATAAGAGGAGCTGTTTCTTGTCCTGGGGTCTGTGTAAGTCGTTCACGCACCCTGAAGTCTACAACCCGTCCCGTGGAGACACTAAGACCCAGTTTGTCGAGAGAAGATGTAAAACATTTTATTCTCTCAGCTGGCCTTCCGTCGGAATCATCGCCGTTCAAATGAATAAACATATCCCGGTCGCCTGAGTGAATGACCCGGCTGTATGGAACTGACAGGGCGCGCGTCTTGTCGAAATCGAGGCCATCGGACGTGGAAATCGTGATTGACCCAGGCTTTTGGACTCCCCGGACGGCGTGATAGATGACGTTTTCCTGTAACACGCCGTCGTCGCCGAACGCATTTTTGCGCGATTCGAATAGGTGAATCCATTTGAGTCCCATGGCGCGTAAGAACGCAACGCGGAATTTTCTGAAATAAGGGCCATTGCAAAAGCTGCGCGGCGTTATCGCCGCCATTTGCCCGCCAGGTTCCAGCAGTTGCATCGACAACCAAACAAAAGCCGCATACAGGTTTGCCACCTCAATGCCGGAAGAATAGAGTTTCCTGCTCATGGCAGTCTGGCTATTGATCTTCATATAGGGCGGATTGAGGACGACATGTGTGAATCGCTCGCGTGGAACGGCAAAAAGAGAGTCTCCTGACGAGAAATGTTAATCGTCTTCACTTCGCATAAGACCTTCTGGCAATGCAGTTCCCCCTCCAGGTCGGGTGTTTCAACTTCGTCTATGGTGGCCTGTGGAATGAATTGGACATTTGAACAGCCAATGCTACGCAGATAACTATGGCCTTTCGCCTGATTTAGGATTGAGAATAGCTGTTGCCACCCTCGCCCTCTTTGGTCTTTCTTGGCCAGATAGGGGTGCGCCTCTTTCTTCAAGAAAGCCCATGACGCCAAGTCGAGCCCTTGTAGATAGCTCTCCAGTTTCTCGTAGCATGGCTTGGTCCTATTCCATGTATCGCTAAGTAAGCTATCGAAGTCATGGAAATATGTGTTTGGAGCATTGGGGTCTTCACACATATCCCAAAGTTCGTAAAGCCTGGGAAATTCGTTACGGAACATAGATGGGGGCATAAGGTTCACGCAGATACGCAAAGGCCGCAAATGGTTCTATCATTATTATGCTTCCCTTTTTTCTTTGCGCTCCTGGCTAGCCTTGCGTGAAATAGAATTTATAATTTTTTTCTAAGAATTTAACCCATAACCCGCCGCCGGCTCAAGAAGACTTCATGTTCCAGACGATCATTTCCCATAAATCCGAGAAGCGTTTTCCCACTTCGCGGACCACGGTCGGCTCGAACCCGCAGTGCATCATGCAGTTTGCGCATCTGGGATCATTCCCCACGCCGTATTTCTCCCACGCGGTCTTTTCCATCAAGTCCTTGAAGGTGGGATAATGGGCGTCGGTGATGAGGTAGCACGGGCTCTTCCACCCCTGCGGGTTCCTGGTGGGATTGCCCCACGGGGTGCATTTCAGGTCGCGCTCCCCCATGCAGAACTTGAGGTAAAGGGGGGTGCTTTGCAGTTTATACCTGGTGGAGAGCTGGTATACTTTCTTGAACTTTTCATGGATGGACTTACGGTCCAGGAATATGTCCCTGCCCACGTCTTCATAGCCGAAGGCCGGGGCCACGAGCATCCCGTCGATTTTAATTGAGTCCAGCAGCGCGAAAAGCTCCTCTATTTCATCCATGTCCGTCTCCTTGAAGATAGAGGTATTGGTGCACACCCGGAACCCCTTTTGCTTCGCGGCCTTGATGGACTGTATGGCCTGCGCGAACACCCCTTGCTTGCCTGAGATGGAGTCATGTGTCTTTTCCATGCCGTCCAGGGAGATATTGAAATTCAGCCTTGGGCTGGGCTGAAATTTATGGAGGGATTTTTCGAGGAGAAGTCCGTTGGTGCAAAAGTATATATGCCTGCCCCTTTTAAGAATTCCGGAAATAAGCTCACCTATCCGCGGATAAATGAGCGGCTCTCCCCCGGTCACCGACACGACAGGCGCGCCGCTTTCCTCCACGGAGCGGAGACAATCTTCCAATGGGAGGCTCTCGGCAAGGGAGTCCTTGTATTCCTGGATCCTGCCGCACCCGCTGCACTCAAGGTTGCAGGCATGGGTAGGCTCCAGCATGAGGACCATGGGAAATTTTTCCCTTGAGGCAAGCCTGTTCTTCAAGAGATAAGACGTGAGGGAAATCTGCAAACTAAGAGGAAAACGCATTATTCATTATAGGGTTAAAGGTTGAATGGGTTCAATCATAGTCAACGCTTTTTTAAAAGTGCCATAATTTTTCAGGCAACGAAGCGGATAGCGAACGCAAAAATAAGTATACATGCTGAAGAGCCTCAATCCTATTGAGAAAATTAAAGGCACTTTTTTAAAAAACGTTGACTATCCGGCCGGATGCGAGAGCGGCTCATGTCTACTTATTTTTTGCGTTTACTATTCAGTGTGTTTTTATTTTTGTTCTCCTTAAAACTGAATTTTTATCACTACTGTCCGGTTAAATTATCGAATAAATTCAATTGGTTAGGCATATAGCAGTCCTGTATTTTGTATTCTCTTTTTGTAAGTATTTGAAATAATGGACTTTTCTCGAACAAGGTCAGGCTCAAAATCTGTAAAATTG
>JACRGO010000118.1 GCA_016212295.1 Nitrospinota bacterium
CATAACAAAATTTAATTTTAAAACGGTTGAGCTTCAATATTAACGGGAAACCTAACGTATTTTAGAGCTTAACCCCAAAAAACGCCTCATAAAAATTCCTTAACTTAATGGCAGTGAGGGAGGACCCTGGGAGCGAGAGGACGTTTGCTTCTGTGAATTTTTATTATATGGGAATTTGAAATGGCTTTATTTTTAATGGGAATAAATTGCCTTTGTCTGGAGAAGACCTTTTGTCTCTGAAAAAAAAACCGGGAAGACTTATCGCCTTTGAGGGTATAGACGGGGCCGGGAAATCCACCCAGGTGAGGCTCTTCGAGGAATATCTTGATAATCGCGGGATAGAGTCCCTTTTTTTGCGCGAGCCCACAAACGGCAGGTGGGGAAAAAAAATCAGGTCGCTTCTGGAGGAGAAAGACGGAAAAATTTCCCCGGAGGACGCCTTTCGTCTTTTTACCATGGACCGGAGGGAAAACGTGAAGAAGAACATACTCCCCGCCCTCGGCTCCGGCAGGATGGTTGTCCTGGACCGGTATTATTTTTCCTCCATTGCCTACCAGGGGGCCTTGGGGATAGACCCCGGGCTTATCCGCTCTTCCAATGAGTCCTTCGCGCCGAAGCCTGATCTTGTTTTCCTGCTGGAGATAACGCCCCGGAAGGGCCTGCGGAGGATAGAGGAGGGAAGGGGGAAGCGGACCACCCTGTACGAGAAATCGGGCTACCTGGCCAAGGTGAAGAGGATCTTCCGCTCCATGAAGGACCCCTGTATACGGCGCATCAACGCCTCACGTCCGGTGGATGAGGTAAGGGAAAAGATCATAGCGGAATTCGAGAAAATATCGTGAAAAAAAATAAAAACATCATCCTTGCAATCACCGGCGCCAGCGGGACTGCTTATGGGAAGAGGCTTTTTGACTATTTGCGCGGCGAAGGGTATGAAATACATTTGCTGATTTCAGCCCAGGGAGAGCAAATACTGAAGGCTGAGGCGGACATATCCCTGGATTATTTTCAGAGGGAAGGGGTAGTCCGTTATGACAACCAGAACTTAAACGCCAGGGTCGCCTCCGGCCTCTTTCCATGCGCGGGGATGGCAATTGTTCCGGCTAGCATGGGGGTTATCGGCAGGATCGCCTCCGGGACGTCCAGCGACCTTATCACAAGGGCCGCTGACGTGGCCTTGAAGGAAAAATCAAGACTGGTCCTAGTGCCCAGGGAAACGCCAGTCCACCGGATTCACCTTCGCAACATGCTGGCGCTGGCCGAGGCAGGGGCCTGCATTCTTCCGGCTTCTCCAGGGTTCTACCACAGGCCGCGCAAGGTGGAAGATTTGGTGGACTTCGTGGTGGCGCGGATACTCAAGATGCTGGACATTGAAAACGACCTGGTTCCACCTTGGGAGCCTTCAACTGATTGAAAAGCATTCCAAACCACAGATTTCACCGATTACACGGATTTTATAAAAAAATAATTCAATCTGCACTACAAACCTGTCAAACTTTGTTTTTTTAGCAAAGTTTTTTCCAGTTCAAGTTTCAAGTGAACTAAAGTTTCAAGTGAACTAAGGTTTCAAGTGAACTAAAGTTAAGGTGGAAAAGCAATTTTTTATTTTTAACTTTAACCACTTTAGTTCACTTTAGGCACTTTTAATTTGGTTGCGGTGAAGCCGCGCCGTGAAAAATGCACAGAAAAATCATACACATGGACATGGACGCCTTTTACGCCTCCGTGGAGCAGTTGGACAAGCCCTCGCTTGGAAAAAAGCCCGTGATAGTCGGGGGCATAACCGGACGCGGAGTGGTATGCGCCGCCTCCTACGAGGCCAGGAAGTTCGGGGTGCGCTCTGCCATGCCCATGAAAATCGCCAGGGAAAAGTGTCCGCATGGCGTTTACCTGGAGCCCAGGATGGGAAGATATAAGGAGATTTCCAACATGATCATGGAGATTCTCCAGGAATACACCGACCTCATTGAACCCCTCAGTCTGGACGAAGCTTATCTCGACGTCACTGAGAACAAAAAGGGCCTTCCCTACGCTTCAATTGTCGCAAGGGAGGCCAAGAAGAAGATCCGGCAGGAAACCGGGCTAACCGCATCCGCTGGGGCTGGTCCCAGCAAATTCATTGCGAAACTGGCGTCCGACCACGACAAGCCGGACGGGATCGTGGTGGTTCCGCCGGAAAAAGTTTGGAGCTTCATCTCAGGCATGGAGGTGGGCAAAATTCCTGGAGTGGGGCTCGCCACGGAGTCCAGGCTCAGGGAGATGGGAATTTTTAAGATAAAGGACCTGGCGGAGTATCCGGTTGAAAAACTCCATGACCGGCTGGGCAAGCACGGCCTTTTTTTGTCCGGGCTTGCCAGGGGAGTGGACGAGAGGCCTGTTTATTCGCACAGGGAGATAAAATCCATAGGGGAGGAGACCACCTTCGACAGGGACCTGCTGTTGAAGGAGGAGATAGTCCCTATTCTGTCGGACCTTGCGGGCGAGGTGGAAAGGCGGCTTATTAAAAACGGCAAGAAGGGAAGGACCGTTACGTTGAAGGTGAAAACAGGCGATTTCAGAAACAGCACACGGTCGAGGACCTTGCCTGACCCGGTGTTCCAGCGCTCGGAGCTCCTTTCCATTGTGAACGGGCTTATTCCAAAAACCAGCATCGGGCGGGAAAGGGTCCGGCTGGTGGGCATTACGGTCTCCAATTTTTTCAAGCCCGCGGCCTATGAGCAGTTAAGACTCTTCGATTAAGGAGTTCTATTATTGCGTTCAGAAATTTGCGTTTTCCGCGCAAGTTTTTTGAGCCAGTCGCATAGCGCGACATGGCATCTAAAGTTAATGGAATCATCTTCTTTCACTAAGAAGCTGTCTTGAAAAAAACATTAAGGCTTGCATGCAAATAGCCGAAGAAATTCTTAACACACCCCGGCCTTCGGCCGCCCCTCTCAAGAGGGGAATTTATAAGTGACGGCGCCCTTTCAATAGGGTATTAATGAATA
>JACRGO010000116.1 GCA_016212295.1 Nitrospinota bacterium
CATGTCCGCGGCGGCTGAAAATTTATTTTTAAAAAATTCCCCTCTTGAGAGGGGTGGCCGAAGGCCGGGGTGTGTCAGCGGGCTTTTTATTCAAACCTCATATACGTGCTTCAGGGTAAACATTTTTTCAAGACAGCTTCTAAATCTTTATAAGGAATCCAGGAAACCAGGAGAAAAAAAAGAAATCACTTCTCAGGTGAAAAAAATATGGTTATTATTATTGAAAAAAAACTATAAAAATCCATTGGTTACGCCTTTTCCTTGTAATTGTAAATGAAAAATTTAGGTACAATTATAAACTGTTCACTATGCGCTCGGAAGGTTTAGATTCACAGATTAGTAGTTCCGCCTTTAGGCGGCCAAATTGAAAAAAAAGAAAAATTCCGCCTAAAGGCGGAACTACAAGCCTAAAAAAAACGCGTAAATAGTAATTTCGGTTACTTTTCGAATTACGATGAATAGTTACGTTTTTTTTACTATTGACCTCCCCATTCCACTTGTTTAATATGGAGAGACTTTTTGTTACAAAAAGGAGCATGGCGCGGCGCGGCCGCAAAGGACGGCCAGGCCAATAAATGCGAAAGAACATGGAAGAATCCCTTTTATTCCAGAAAAACCTTCATCTCCCTGTTTTGGTCATAGGGGCCAATCCCCAGGAGTTGGGTACCCTTACGTCCACCATCCACAAGACGGGATATCAGGCTGCGGCCTGCAAGAACATGCAGGAGGCCCGGAGGGAAATCGAGTCCCAATCCTTTCCCTTGATCTTTTGCGATATCTTTTTCGAGGGCATGGCCGGGTTCGAACTCCAGGAATTGGTGGCGGAACGGTATCCGGCCACGCAATTCGTCATGATGGCCGATTTCGACCAGGTCAAGACCGCGCGGGCGGCCAACCGTCTGGGGGCCACGGACCTTTTATTCAAGCCCGTCAAGCAGGATGAGCTCGAATCCCACATCAAACGGGGCATGGCCCTGCATTACTCCAGGAAGAGGGACGAGCTTTACATGCGGGAGCTGCAGGACAACATCCAGCAGCGCACGCGGGAGATCGAGTCCATCAGCAACGTCAGCCTCGCCCTCAACCAGATCCGCGACCTGGACGCCCTCCTCAATCTTATCCTGGAGGAAATTGTCAGCCTCACCACGGCAGACGCCGGGACCATTTACCTTATCGAGGGACCCAAAAACTCCTTCCCCAATCCGGAACTGGACAAGGATTTTTCCCCGTGGACGCTTCGCTTCAAGAGCGCCCTTAACCGGTCGCGCGAGCTGGACCTGAAGGAATACTCCCTTCCCATCTCGGAGAAATCCATGGCCGGATATTGCGCCATGCAGGGGAGGATCATCAACGTGCAGGACACCTACTCCCTCCCCAAGGTCCTGCCCTTTCATTTCAACCGTTCCTTTGATGAAAAGATGGAGTACCAGACCCGGTCCGTGCTGGCCATTCCCCTGAAGAACCATATCGACGAGATCATCGGCGTGGTGCAGGTGATCAACCGCAAACACAGGCAGGAGGACCGTCTCACCCAAGCGAAAAGCTTCGACCTCCTGGTCACCTCCTTTGACAAGGAGCAGGAGAAGATCGTGCGCCTCTTCAGCGCCCACGCGGGCATCGCCCTCTACAACACCAAGATACTGAACGACCTGCACGTCACCACCACCAGGCTCTCCAAGAGCGCCGATGAAATCCACGACACCCAGGAGGTGACCTTCATCGCCCTGGCCAAGCTGGCGGAATCGCGCGACCCGGAGACCGGCCAGCACCTGGAGCGCATACGGTACTACACCAAGATCCTGGCGGAGACTTTGGGCAGGAACAAGGCATTCTCCGGCGTCATAGACGACTGGTTCATCTCCACCATCTTTAAATCCAGCCCCCTCCACGACATCGGGAAAGTGGGCATCCCGGACCATGTGCTCCTGAAGCCGGGAAAGCTCACCGAGGCAGAGTTCGAGCAGATGAAAAAACACACCATCATCGGGGGCGACGCCATTTTGAAATCGGAAAAGAAACTTAAAGGGGAGTCCTTTCTGAAGATGGGGAAGGAGATCGCCTATTACCACCATGAGAAATGGGACGGGACCGGGTATCCCTTCAACCTGGCCGGAGAAAAGATTCCTTTGTCCGCCCGCATCATGGCCCTGGCGGACATCTTCGACGCCCTGACCTCCCGGCGGGTCTATAAGAAGGCCTTTGACCAGGACCTGGCCCGCGACATTATTCTGAAGGAAGAGGGGAAACACCTGGACCCCGACGTGGTGCGGGCCTTCCGTGACTGCTGGAAGGGCTTCATGCAG
>JACRGO010000117.1 GCA_016212295.1 Nitrospinota bacterium
AGAAGCTGTCTTGAAAAAAGCATTATGGTCCGCCGCCTTGCAAGCAGCCACTGAAATCCTTAACACACCCCGGCCTTCGGCCACCCCTCTCAAGAGGGGAATTTTTCAAAGGAAAAAATTTTAATCGCGGCAGTATAATTTCCATGGGCTTGCCGCGGCGACTTATTCATTAATGCCCTCATCACTTATAAATTCCCCTCTTGAGAGGGGTGGCCGAAGGCCGGGGTGTGTCAGCGGGTTTTTTGTACCAATCGCATGTTTGCCCTTCTGGGCAAACTTTTTTTTCAAGACAGCTTCTTATCTTCTGACTCCTGGCTTCTGAAATTTTTAGTCCGCCCTAAGGGTGATAAGTTTTTGATCTTAAACTGAAAGAGCAAGCAAAAAATGAAATTCGGCGTTGTTGTATTCCCCGGCTCCAATTGTGACCACGATTGTTACCACGTCCTGAAACACGTCATGGCACAGGAGGTGGAATTCATTTGGCATAAATCCACCGCGCTCAAGGGGTTCGATTGCCTTGTCCTGCCCGGCGGGTTTTCCTACGGAGATTACCTGCGGTGCGGCGCCATAGCTAAATTTTCTCCAATAGTAAAGGAGATCCGGAGTTTCGCGGAGCATGGAGGCCTGGTTATTGGAATTTGCAACGGATTTCAGATACTGGTGGAAGCGGGCCTCCTTCCAGGCGCGCTTATGCGCAACAAGGCCCTCCGGTTTATATGCAAGGACGTCCACCTCCGGGTGGAAAACAACGGATCTTCCTTTACAACTGGAGTGGGCAAGACAGTGCTGAAAATCCCCATCGCGCACGCGGACGGGAATTATTACGCTGACGCCGGGACCCTTAATAAACTTGAGAAAAACAGGCAAATTGTTTTCCGGTATTCGGACGCGAAAGGCGAGGTTACGGACGCGGCCAATCCCAATGGCTCGCTGAATAACATCGCCGGAATAACGAACAGGGAGAAAAACGTGCTTGGCATGATGCCCCACCCTGAACGTTGCGCGGAGGCCATTCTCGGCAACGCGGACGGAAAGATGATTTTCGAATCCATTATTGGAAGGGGCTGATGACCAGTTCCTACCGGAGAATAATTTCTTCATTTGTCATAGTTGTCTGCGCCACCTTGTGGGCCATGGCGCTTGAAGCTCCACTAAGGATACATGAACGCCCGGATTTAAGAAGGCTCCTGGGGTACTTGGGCGTAACAGCCATCGCGGTTTCCTTTTTCTACTCCATGAGGAAGAGGAAAATTGTTTTTTCCGGCGGCCATATCGCTTCATGGCTTAACATGCATGAAGTGGCAAACGTGGCCGGGTCTTTTGTGATTTTTCTGCACGCCGGATTCCACGCCCACGCCGTTGTCCCTTTCGCGGCCTTTTTCCTGATGCTTACGTCCTTCGTGAGCGGAGTTATAGGCAGGTATATTTACCAGCAGGCGAAATCCGGCCTTGCTCTTGAGAAGGAAAAACTGGAGGAAAAGGGGCTGGCGCCGGGAGAGATAGATGACCGGCTGGCCTTTCTTGCCATGGCGTAGCAGTGTTTTAGGCAGATGGAGGGACTTTCATATGCCCCTGGTATTCGTCCTTATCTTTTTTATTTTTTACCACGCCTAAGGACGCCTTGCACGGAGGCGCCACTGGTTCCTGCAAGGATTGCCATGCGGTTGACAAGAGTTGGAAGTCAGCCACAGTGGACCATGTAAAATTTTTCCCCCTCACCGGGCCGCATAAGGTTTCCTGCGATAAGTGCCATGACGCCGGGAATTTCAAGAAGTACACCTGCCTTAATTGCCATGAGCACGCCACCAGGGGAATCATCCGGGAGCACCAGGAGGAAGGAATCAAGGACTTCGGCGACTGCCTTAGGTGCCACAGCATACAAATAGACGGGCAAAGATATGGCAGCAGGAAGACCCATGAAGGGATCGGCGGCGATGATGGTGAAGACGGGGGAGGCCATGGATACAAAGGAAGCGGCAAGGGAAAAGGCGGGTATGATGATTAGAAAATTAGCATAGCGCGGCCATGCCGCGCTATGCAGCAGTAAAACATTAAATTGGTATAGGGGCGCGAAAACACAAAAAAAGGCCCAATATTTTTTCACGACTGAAGATGCTTACTCGCCTATTCCGAAAATATATCTTTTTTTTGCCATGAAACGTTTTACTTTTTGCGGCCTTTTTTAAATTTCAAATATTTTTGGCCCATTGCCAGCAGTGAAATGCACGAGATAAATTCTCGGAATATGGAGTAATTATCTATGCGCTCTCCTGCCCTCGGCATCCTTACCACCTTGTCTTCCATTAGAGAACCACCTCGAATTTTCTTGATCCAGATCAATGACTTTTCCCGCCAGTAAAATTAAAATAATGTAAAAAGTGAATAGCATCGCGGCAATGGACGCACTTAATCTCATAGCGCGGCATGGCCGAAATCAAAATAAATTTTGGTGTCTTCAACGTTCGATCTCTCCAAAGGGCAATTCTCCAACCTCCCAAATCTCCCCCCTCGCGGCGAGGGGGGAGGCCCTTTGTTCCGGCTGACTTGGCTACAAAAATTAAAATTGACGAAAGGAGTAAAGTGATGAAGAACTTAGTCTTTATCGCTATGCTTTTTATTACCGCCGGTCTTGCCTTCCCAGCCTTCCCGCAACAAAATGGCGCGGGCGTTGAGAATCCGCTGAAGGAGGAGATGAGGCTGCTGGACGTGGCATTCAAGAATCTCATCGATTCCGTCCTGATCAATGACCCCAAGGGGATCGAAGAGCCATTCCATGAAGTGCATCATGCCAAGTTTAAAACCGGAAAGGCATTGGAAAGCGGCGGAATCACGCTGCCACGGAATCATGATAAGATGAAGGCCTTTAAGGAGATGGATGGGCGGTTTCATGAAACCTTGGAAGGTATATTAAAAGCCGCCGGCGCCAAGGACATGGAGGAGGTCAGGAAAAAGACCCATGAAGCGCTGGACGGGTGCGTTCAATGCCATTCCATGTTCAGGGAATAACAAAGGGAATTAAAAAGGATTTTCAAGTGAAAAAGAAGAACAAATCGCTAAAATCCAAACGCCCCGCGTCTTCCAACAACCTGGAAAAAATGTCCAAGGCAGAGTTGATCAAGGAGTGCGCGCTTTTGCGAAAGAAGGCGGACCGGTTGGACAGGGACGCGGAGGAAAGCATAATCTCGCATAAAGAGCGCGCGGAGTTGGAGACCCGGTTCCACGCCATCCTGCATTCCGCCAACGACGCCGTCATCATGACTGACGATGAAGGAATCACAACTGTCTGGAACCAGGCGGCGGAGCGTATTTTCGGGTTTACAGCGGAAGAAATGCTTGGGAAAAATTTTGCCGGTTTCATCATACCCGAACAATACCTTGAGCGCCATATCAGAGGGTTCATGGAATTCAGAAGGACCGGCAAGGGAAAATACGTCGGCAAGACTATAGAACTATCAGCGCTCAGGAAGAGCGGCGAGGAGTTTCCCATGGAAATTTCCTTTGCCTCGGCGGTCCTGCTCCATGGCCGATGGCACGCCGCGGCAATCATAAGAGACATCACGGAACGGAAGAGGATCGAAGAGAAGCTGCGGCAGACCATGGCCGGGATGGAGGTCATACTGGAAAACGCCGGAATCGGCATCGCCCTGGTCCGTAACGAGCGGTTTGAATGGATGAACCGGAAGTTCAGGGAGTCGGTCGGCTATACAAAGGAGGAAGCGGAGAAGCTGAATGTGGGCGCAATCTTCGCGGACCCTGCCGGCTTCGAGGAAGCGAGGAAAAAGCACTTTCCAAGACTTAAAAAAGGGGAGACCGTGCAATTCGAGCTTCTCACCAAAAAAAAGGACGGCGCACTGTTCTGGGGACGCCGCGTAGTTAAGGCCATAGACCCGCCGGACCTCTCCAAGGGGGTCATTGTTATCTTAGAGGACTTCACGGAGCGAAGACAAAGAGAAGAAGAGCTTCGCACTGCCAAGTTGAAGGCGGAGGAAGCCACAAAGCTGAAGGACAAGTTTGTATCGCTTGTCGCCCATGACCTTCGTTCCCCTTTCGCCTCCATTATGGGATTTCTGAGATTGATTATGTCTGACGCCGGCGAGCCGCTCACACCAAAACAAAAAAACATAATGCAAAAGGTCCTTAACAGCGGCGATGGCTTGGTTAAAATGATAGAAAAGCTGCTGAATATAAGCCGCCTGCAGACAGGAAACATCGTGCCGCACGCGAAATTCATGGATGGAAACCTCGCTGCCGTTTATGCCCGCGCCAGCTTCGAGCATCTCGCGTCGGAAAAGGGAATCAATATTATTAATGAAATCCCCAAGGGCATGCGCCTCTATGCGGACCTTGAACTCTTCTCCGAGGTAATTCAAAACCTGGTCTCCAACTCCATCAAGTTCTGCAAAAGAGGGGACTCCATCACCTTGTTTACTCCTCCAGGAGAAAGGACCGTTATTGCAGTGAGGGATAACGGCATAGGTATTGACCCAAAGACGCTTCCAAAACTCTTTTCCCACGAGGAAAAGACCAGCACCGTCGGAACCGCCGGGGAGAGGGGGACCGGCCTCGGACTTCCCTTTTGCCACGATATCATGCTGGCCCACGGGGGTTCCCTGGCAGTGGAATCCGTAAAGGGACAAGGAAGCGTCTTTTATGCCAGGCTTCCCGTGGTGAGGCCAAAGGTCATGGTCGCGGCCCACGAGGAAGAAGTCCTCTCCATTATGCGCGAAAATTTTCTCAACCGCGATGTGGAACTCCTGGAGGCGGAAAACGGAGAAAAGGCCATGGCTATTTTGCAAGAGGCGCGGCCTCATTTGGTCCTGGCGGACCTGGACATGCCTGAGGAGGACGGTTTCAGAATTTTAAAGGCCATCAAGGAAAATCCTGAAACCGCGCCTGTCCCGGTCATAACCATCGCGTCAGCTTCAGACATGGCGTCCCGCGAAAAGGCATTTGAAATGGGGGCCGACGATTTCGCGCCAAAGCCCCTTGCCATGGAAGACTTCCTCCCGCGCGTCCGCCGTTTTATAGTATAGGGATTTCCATTGATAAGCAGGAAGACGTCCTAATGACCAGTGACTAATGACTCCGCCCGAAGGGCGATAAGCTCAAAATATTTATGAAGTTTCCCTTTCCTTGGATATTGAAATTATATAGAATATAGGTCTCGTTGGAGGTTTTGCTTTTTTTAATTCAAACAATTTAATATGGGAGGGTTTTCATGAAAAAGGAGACATTTGAGGCGGGACAGTGGTTGCTCACGGAGGGGAACTTCGCTTATTTTTTGTATAAGTTAACGAAAGGAACCGTGTCAATTTATTACAAAGACAAAAAAATAGGGACCCACGAAGTGAAAAAAGGCAACCCACCCATGATTCTTGGAATTTTGGCCGCCTTGAAAAAGGACCGCCAGCACTTGGCCTCGGTCAAGACGGAAACAGAGGTGGAGGTGGAGGTCCTGAACTTTGACCATATCCAGGGATTATTGAAGAATGATGTTCCAAAAGGGCTCAGGGACGAAATTGACACGATGATTCAAGCCATCACCCTGGAAGACCAGATCAAAAGGTGCCAGCAGGAACTCTCGGAGCTTAACCGCGTTGATTTGAAAATTCCTGATAAAATTGACGCGGAGGTGAAGTGTATCCTGACAGCCATAAAAGAACTCTATTCCGGCGCAAACGCTTCTTAGCAAACAACCCATAAAGGTTGAAAATTAAGCCAATTCAACTTCCTCTCTTTCTTCTTATGTCCGACACGCCAAATAGTCTTTTCGACGGGTTGTTCAAGGAGTTCTTCACCGGCTATAAGTACAACGCCTTTCTTGGCTCCAATGAAAGG
The DNA here is from genome assembly GCA_016212295.1 of Nitrospinota bacterium. Classification (GTDB taxonomy): domain Bacteria; phylum Nitrospinota; class Nitrospinia; order JACRGO01; family JACRGO01; genus JACRGO01. The sequence continues at coordinate 5,839 of JACRGO010000117.1, forward strand.
ACGGCCCGAGCCGCCGAGGAGATCAACTCCGCCGCAAAAAGGAGCCAGGAACTGCAATATGACGCGGTGAAGGCCCTGGAGCGTCTGCACAATAATCAGCCGACCGTCAGCCTGGAGGATTTTTTGCGGACCCAGGGGGAAAGCCTGAGTGTTCTGCACAATCTGGCTGGCGGCCTGGGAGAACTTTACCGCGAACAGAGAAACACCACGGACGCGCTGGATATCCTAGGCCAGGTCTCTCAACAGGGTTTCATGCAAATGCACAAGGACCTGTCCGGCATCGGGGAGGAGGTCCGGGACGCGGGACAGGCTGTTCGAGATGGCTTTGACCAGATTCAAGGCCCCCGCCCTCCCAAACTTTCCATCCGCGCTTATGCAGAAAGTCCCACGGGCTTGCTGGGGGCGTTAAGCGCTTATGCCAAAGGCGTCCTGTCCTCTGACGCGGACAGGGACCTCCTGGAAATGATTAATGATAGATTGGGGTCCCGTTCTAAAAGAGATTCGATCATGGAATCGCTCGCCGGTTATCTCCAGCAAAAGGGCTTGAGCGGCGATGAGTGGCAAAAGGAATATTTTAAGATTCACAACGCGGTTGACCTTATCCAATATCCCGGTTGGCTGGTCGAGGATGATCACGCAAACGCCTTGGAAAGACTGAGCGCCCTTTCCGGATACGCCGCCAAGCATGATATCCCGGCGCTGAACTCCTTTTTAAAAAAGGCCCACGGCCTTCTGGCCCTGAAATCCAAGTCCCGCCAAACGCCGCTTGCGGAAAATCAGCTCATCAAATACTCAAATGACGGCCTGCTGACCTCCGGGATGCAGCATCATGTGAAGAAGCATCATCGGGAGGCCCGCGAAGGCGGCACGTTGGTTGACCTGAATTACAATCTCCTGGAAACCCTCAGGCAGGGCGATACCGCTATCCGGCAGCGGGACGCGGCCAATTATCATCTCAGCAACATCGTCGAAAACCTTGCCGACACGAATGAACATCTCGTGAATCTGGAGGGGCTGGTGGAGAATTTTTCCGAGGTGGTCAGCCAGGGTTTTAATTCCGTTGTGGAAACACTGGAAACAGGCTTCAGCCAGGTTGCCTATGGGCTTGCCCGGATAGCGGAGGAAACCGCCCTTGCCCGCGCGGAGCTTGCCAGCGAACTCCGGCATATAGAGCAAACGGCTGTCAATATCGGAACCGGCATTGAGCGCAAAATCCAGCAAACCAACACCTTGCTGGAGGAACTCGTGTGGCTGGGCAGGCAAAGTCACACCAATGAAGCCCGCCAGCACTTCTCCGACGCCCTTGCTTGCCTGGAACGGGCGGATACACAGTCCGACGTTGAGGACGCCTATAATGCCTTTGACGACGGCGCGGGAAAGGTCCGCTCCAGCGCGGAAAACCATTACGGCGCTGCCCTGTGCGCGGAGCTTCTCGGCAATCTTGAGGAGGCCGGGCTGCGTTACGGCAAGGCGGCCCGCAGGGCCGGGAGCGGACAAAAAGAGCTTGCCTCCTGGGCGCATGAGGGCATGGCCAGGATCGGGGACCGGGAAAATAATCTTCCCTTGGCCCTTGCTAGCGCGGACCAAGCCGTGGCAGCCGATCCGGAAAATCTCACGGCCCGCTTTTCCAAGGCCCGCTATCTCGCCCTCCTCGGCAGTCCCGATGAGGCCCTGAACGCCCTTGCGGAACTGATTCAAAAAGACGAGAAATATCTATTGCGCTTTCGGCTGGACCCTGCCTTCGGCGGCCTCCCCCTGGACGGCCTTCATGTCCTTTACCTTCGGTTATGGGAAGAAAGCGTTGTCAGGGAGCCAGCCCTGCTGTATCATCTCCTCACGGAGTTTCTCGCGCTGAAAGACCCGGACCATGCCCTGGCCGTGTTCCACAGGCTGGCCTCCTTTGCGCCAATGGAGCTTCTAAGACGGCGCGTCTGGGAACATCCCCTCTTTAATCGGATCGAAAAACAGGCGAAAAAATCCTTTCAAGATATTCTCCGGTCTGATACAATAAACCTCACGGCCCAGCCCCGGTACGCCATGACCTTTCTGCTCCACGGCCTCGGACTCCCGGCGGAGGAATTGCTCAGGGCGTTCGTTGCGGAATTGGAGGGAGATCCGGCCTGGTATGACGCGGATAAGAAAAAAGCCGGGCAAAAGGTCCTGGCCGATTTGGAAAAAATAGGGGGCGCGGCCTCAAAGGAACTGATCCAAAAACTGGACTCCGTGGCGCCGCCGGAGATAAAGCGGCTGTTCTATTAAATCAGCCGCCAAGGACGCTAAGTTTCGCTACAATATTTCTTGGCGATTCTTCCATTCTATTGAAAATGCATGGAGGTGAAATAAATGAAGGATGACGAACTGTTAAACCGCATTGCCTTTAATCCCTCAATCTTTGGCGGAAAACCAATCATCCGCGGACAGCGGATAGCCGTGGAGCATATTCTCGGCATGCTCGCCGCCGGCTCCTCGGTCGAAGAACTTTTAGAAGGGTATCCTTTTCTGGAAAAAGAGGATATACAAGCATGTTTGGTTTATGCCCATCGGCTGGTTTCGCACGAAAGAATTGAACCGAACATTATCGCCGCTTAATAAGGACCCTGGTGACAAGGAGATTATAGACAAAGCATTTAATGAAAATTTAATACTGGTTACGGCGGATAAGGATTTCGGGGAACTGGTATTCGTTTTCGGGAAGCCGCGCCCCACGATTATAAGGCTGGTGGATATTCCCGCGAAAGACCAAGGCAAACTTTTGCTCCGGTTGATAGAAACCCATAAAAATGATTTAGAGAAAAAAGCCTTACTTACCGTTGAAAAACACCGCTTGCGGATTCGTGTTGAAGAATGACCTAAATTAAAAAAATGCCTATCCAGTTAGCTCCTAATTTGATATACTCTGTTGCAAGAGGGTATTGCAATGGCGAAATCGTACAAAGAGCGGAGCCTATTGGATTTTCAGAAAGATTTTTCTACAGACGAAGCCTGTGCTAGGCACTTGGCCGA
>JACRGO010000119.1 GCA_016212295.1 Nitrospinota bacterium
ATCCAAAGGTGTCTCCAATGTCGCGCAAAAGATGAGGCAACTACACCGTAGCGCCAGGTTGGTCTTCGATTACCTGCGCATGACAAAAAACTCCTGCACCCTTAATGGCGTGTGAGATATGGTAGAACAAATTTACCGTGGCCTCTTGCCAAGGCAGCCATGCGCGGTGCGTTCGATAGGCGCGGCTGCCGGACGCCATGGGCCGGTTGACAGTTTTCAGTTGACAGGGGAGACAAGCTTTCCCTTATCTATGTTCAAAACTTTTTATTCTCAGCCCATCCAATTGGGATTCAGAGATCGCTTGCGCCATAAGCGATTCCTCGCTCCCCTCCCCTCCCCTGCTGAATTTCACTTCAACCGCTTCGTCCTTAGGGGCGGAGCTGTATCTCACAACAATCCGGGATATAAGCGGCGCCCATGAGGCGCTGTCCGTCCCGCGCGCAAGACCAAATGGACCATTGTGCCCGGCCAAGATGAATTTTAAATCGCCCGGCTCAACACTTTTTTCCAGCGCGGTGTTTTCAGTCTCGTCTCTCCCTAAAATCACCCGGCAATGGTCGGAAAGCCTGAAATGGCGGCCTATCCTGAGAAGACGGGCGTCCTGGACACGAAAAACACCGGAATGGTCCAAAAGGTCCTTTACCTTCCCGGCGAACCCCTTTTCCGTGAGGAGGCATCCGCCGGAGGAACATGGAAAGTCCTCGATATGGTACTCCCCAGCCAACCGGATTTGTTCTTTCCTGGACCTGCCGTTTATCTTCAGAAGCTTTTCCCTGTCCACTATCCCTTCCTTTTCGGGAATGGTCTCCGGCATGAGCCGCGCGCAGAGCGGCCTCAGGATGTACCCTTCCAGTCCGCTCTCCTTTTCAATTACGCGCATGGTGTCCCTTCGCTGCGACATGGGCCGTTGTCCAATCACTTCGCCGGTAAAAACGAAGGACGCGCCTACCTCCCGCATGTATTCGCCCGCCTTTTTGAACATCATGATTCTGCAATCGATGCACGGATTCAGCGCGCGTCCATAGCCATGCCTGGGCTTCCTCAACATCTCCAGATATTCTTCGCCGTGGTAGAGACATTTGATCTTCAGGCCGAATTCATTGGATACCTTCACCGCCTCGCTTTTACACCCGGCGTTTTTCGAGGTGCAGGCGCAAAAGGGGCTCATGAAATTCAATGCTATTACCTCTATTCCCTGCTCCTGTATCACTTTAACGGCCAGGGTGCTGTCCAGGCCGCCGGACAGAAGGCCTATCGCTTTTGTGCTCAATTTTCAAATCTCCTTAAATTATTACGTCCAAAAATTTTGCGTTTTCAGCTCGGATTTTTCAACCGCGGTTTTAAAGCGTCTAAATTTACCCTGGCTGCCGCCGCGCCGCTCTATCTTTTTTTAATATAAATCAAAAAAAAGAAAATTTACAACAAACCATAAGAAATTTTGCGGCATTTTAGCCCTTTTAAAAGTTTCAGTCCAAATCCTTTTATTTTAACGCTTCCTGGGAACGCAGCCGTCCAGACTGCGTAATGCTGGCGAGGACGCCCGCGCTCCCAGCAAGGAAAAAAACAAGGGAAAGGAATTGTTTTGTGCATTCGGTAATTGTAATTTGTAATTTATTTGTAATTTGCTGTTTGTCATTTGGGGTTTTGCTTTCCTCTGATTGCGGCGAAGCCGCGCCATGCGTGCCTTGTATTTCTCCCGCCATTTTGCAATAATAGCACCAATGAAAATGACGATAACTGAAAAAATCCTGGCGGCCCATTGCGGCCAAAAAGAAGTGCGGACAGGCGACCTGATCAACGCGCGGGTGGATATCGCGCTTGGCAATGACATTACAGCCCCCATAGCCATTAAGGAATTTGAAAAAAGCGGGGCGAAGAAGGTCTTTGACAAGGAAAAAATCGTCCTTGTGCCGGACCATTTCACGCCTAACAAGGACATCCTTTCCGCTGAACACGCGAAAATTTTGCGGGAATTCGCCCACCAGCAAGATATCACCCATTATTTCGAGCTTGGCAGGATGGGGGTGGAACACGCCCTGCTCCCCGAGGAAGGCATTGTCGTGCCGGGCGACCTCATCATAGGGGCCGACTCCCACACATGCACTTACGGGGCATTAGGCGCATTTTCAACCGGCGTCGGTAGCACCGACCTGGCGGCGGCAATGATAACCGGTGAGGTATGGTTCAAGGTTCCGGCCTCAATGCTCTTCGTTTACTCCGGCAAACTCAAGAAATGGGTTGGCGGAAAAGACCTTATTCTCTACACCATAGGAAAAATAGGAGTGGACGGGGCAAGCTACAAGAGCATGGAATTTTCCGGCGAAACCATTGACTCGCTTGACATAGACGGCAGGTTCACAATGGCGAACATGGCCATAGAAGCCGGGGCGAAAAACGGAATATTCCATGTGGACCAAGCGACGGAAAGCTATTTAAAAGGCAGGGCCAAGAGGCCATACACTATTTTTAAAAGCGACCCCGGCGCCCAATATATGGAAAAATATGAATTCAACTGCAGCCAGATCGAACCCCAGGTGGCCTTCCCTCACCTCCCTGAAAATTCAAGGCCCGTCACGGAAGCCGCGGATATCACCATAGACCAGGCGGTTATAGGTTCATGCACAAACGGACGATATTCCGATTTACTGGAGGCGGCCACGATTCTCAAAGGCAGGAAGGTCAATAAAAACGTCCGCTTGATAATCATTCCAGCGACCCAAAAAATATATAAACAGGCCATGAATGACGGCCTTTTGGATATCTTTTTGGATGCGGAAGCAATAGTCAGCACCCCGACCTGCGGTCCATGCCTTGGCGGCCACATGGGTGTCCTTGCCAAAGGGGAAAGGGCCATCGCGACCACAAACAGGAATTTCGTTGGGAGGATGGGCCATCCCAAGAGCGAAATCTACCTCTCCAACCCTTCAGTTGCCGCGGCCTCCGCTGTTTTGGGCAGAATTGCCCATCCCATTGAAGTCGTAGGGGAATAATGCCTCCCAAGGGCACGGCAAGCTCTAAAGAACGGTTGAGGAAATTTGCGCGGAAGACGCAAATTTCTGAACGTAATAATATAGCCTTCCTCCTGTGCCCCCTCATATCCATCCTGTTATTGGCTTATTTTAATACCTTCTCAGGGCCTTTTATTTTCGACGACAGACACCTTGTCACGGAAAACCGCGGGATCAAGCAGTTAGACAACATTTACCTGGCCGTGGCTTACGACACCCCCAGCAGGCCGGTCATGATGCTCTCCTTTGCCGTGAACTATTATTTAGGAGGCTTGCAAGTCTTTGGTTACCATCTCGCCAATCTTTTGATCCACTCCTTTTCCTGTCTGCTCCTCTTTGCTCTCGTACTGAGGACCCCTTACCGCATTCAAGCCAGAGAAAAAACCAGCTTCGCCATGCTCTCCTCACTCCTCTTTGCCGTACACCCAGTGTATACAGAGGCTGTAACCTATATCTCCTCCCGGTCGGAACTTCTGTGCGTCTTTTTTTACCTCCTGTCCTTTTATTTCTTCCTCGGTTTCCGGTTATCCCGCAACAACCACAAAAAAAAAATTCTCTACCTTCTCGCCCTGGCCTGTTATTTTTTGGCCTTTTGGGCCAAGGAAATCGCCATCACCTTCCTTGCCGCCATTATTCTCCATGACTTCTTTTTCTTTCATCAAGGGACGGATAATAGAATGCAGGGCATGGGTTTATCCGGCCGAATAAGCTCTTTTCTCAAGGAAAGGGGAATTCATCACCTGCCTTTTTTACTGGAGGCCGTCCTTTTTTTCATAATGCGTTATTTTTACCTGGGAGAAGTATTGGAAAAGGACAGCTCCTTTGTCCAAACCTACGGACGGATGGCTTATTTTTTGACTCAATGCCGGGTAGTTACATTTTATTATGTCCGGAAATTCTTCGCCCCTTTCAACCTGAACTTCGAGCCGGATTATCCTGTGGTGCAATCCTTTTTTGCCATCTCAACGGAGATTTACATTCTTTCCGCGTTTTTTCTCATAACCTTGCCCTTTCTAACCCTAAAAAAAAACAAAGCCGCCGCCTTTTTCCTCTTCTTTTTTCTGATAGCCCTGACTCCCACGTCCAGCATTGTCCCCATACTTGACGTGGCCGTGGAACACAGGCTCTATTTGCCTGGTATCGGCTTGGTCCTCCTGGCCGCCTGTTTGTGCTCAGCCTGTGCCGGCTTTTGCGGACGTAAAATGTATCCGGTTTTTTGGACACCCGTTGTTTTACTCTTGCCGCCTCTTTTGCTTTCCATCGGGTGCATAAAAAGAAACAGCGTTTACAGGTCCCCGGAAGCGATATGGGAGGACACAATCGCAAAATCACCCCATAGGGCAAGGCCATATTTCGGGTTGGGCTATTATTATTATGAGGCCGGAGAAAAACAAAAAGCCCTCCTGTTTTATAAGAAGGCGCTAAGCATCAAACCCGACTACCCGGATTTGCATATGGCCTTTGGCGAGTTTTATAAAAAGGAAGGACTCCTGGACCTGGCGCTGGAGCACGCTGAAATAGCCGTGGCTTTAAATCCAAAGTACGCCTTTTACCATAATCTTCTTGGGGACATTTACCAAAGGAAGGGGCTGCCTGAAAAATCGGCCGGGGAATTCATGCAAACCATCCGGCTCAAACCCCTATATCCTCCAGGCCATTACAATCTTGGAAATTATTACGCCGGGAAAGAAGAATATAAAAAGGCGGCGGAACTATACAGGAAGGCATTGAGCCTGGACCGCTCTTTTGTGGAAGCCCGAAAAAACCTGGAATTGGCTGAATCCCTGTTTTGACTTTTCGCGGCCTAAAAAAAACTTTTCCTTGCAAACGCGCCTGTTTTTGATAAAATGGGTGACATTTCTAAATAAAAGAGGTGGATATGAGCCTGATAAATTTTGAACACACAATAATGGTAGTGGACGATGATCCGGACGTATTGGAACTCCTTGGGATAAGAATAAATCTGCTGTTCTCCTGGGAAGTCATCAAGGAGTCAAACGCCATGGACGCCCTTGAAACCCTCGGTAAGAGGGACATCCCGATAGTAATAACCGATATCAATATGCCTGACATGAATGGAGTCGACCTCTTGAAAAATATCAAATCACTGCTGAAGGGGACGCAGGTCATTGTAATGACCGCGGGCACCTCAACCATAAACTGCATAGATTGTTTCCGGCACGGAGCAACGGATTTCCTCGTCAAACCCTTTTCCGAGGAGGACGTCAAGAAGGTCCTTAATAATGCCATGGAGCGAATTGAACGCTGGAAGCAATTCATTCAACACCGGAAGGTTGGCGAGGGCTTTGTTTGGAGATAGGGGAAGTGATTTTCGTATACGTTCAAGGTTCAAGGTTCAGGGTTCAGGGTTGAAAAATCGCCAAACACGGCAATGCAAGGGCGAATGATTATCCGCCCCAACAAGGTTTTTTTAGGCGCTCCACATTAAACCTGTTGATTAACCTGCTTTTAGCAGCGCTCAATGAAAATCCACATGGATACGCGGGTTTTGGAGATAAGCGTGGATACAGGGCTTTCTAAAACCTGGAACCGTGAACGGTTACAACTTTTTATTGCAATTCCGGCCGTTTGGCATTATATTTATCTATGGGAATAAAAAAATCAATCCCTTGATTGCTCGCAAAAGGAAAAAATCATGATAGGAAAAAATCAACTGACCCCGGAGTCTCCCGTTCGAAACCACGAAGTATTAAGATCGGCTTATCCGAGCAGCAAAATGGACGCTAATAATAACACGCAAATGATCGGCCCTGGCGCCACTCTTGAAAAATCAAGAAAGCTTTCGAGTTTCGTTACAGGAGAGATGAACGCGATTTTATTCGGAAAGGGGCACAACACCAATATTTTCGCTTAGCCCTAAGCTCCCCACCATCTCTTCAAATTTCCAAACAATATTACAATAAATCCCAGGAGAAGGAAGGCGGCGAGACCTGAAAGCACAAGCACGAAAAAACTTTTGTAATAAGACCTCACCTTTTCATCCATCCGCCTTTCAATTTCATCCAATTTTTTATCCACCCGCTTTTCAAGAACTTCCATCTGCCGGCTCATGAAAAGCTCCGCTTCCTCCCTGGCTTCAGAGATGGCCTCTTTTTTTTTCTTGTCTATATAATTATCGATTTTTTCCGGCCCTTTTTTCATGCCCTCGGCCGCCTTTTCTCCGGCGCGCGCGACAGCTTCCTTTACCAGCAGCTTCCCTGTGTCTTTCACGGCCTGTTTGATGGCGGGCGCCATTTTTATCGCTATGTCTTTTATGGAAATCATTTTATGTTGACTATAACAAAAGGCGGAACAGGTTTCAATAAAACAACCGGACGCTTTTTAATGACGGACAATTCGTGTAAAATTTTAACCATGAAAAAAATCGATTTTAAAAAAATAAAAACCTATCCCATTGCCGAGCGCAAGAACAAGGTCTCAATAAAAGAGTTCGTCAATCCGCAAAAATGGAAAGACAGCAAAAAGATAAATGACCTCTTCCCCGGCATTTTAAAAGGCAACGATCTCAGGGAAATTGTGAAGGCAATGCTGGAAGCCAGAAGACTCGGCAAACCGGTCCTGTGGGCAATCGGCGCGCATGTGATCAAGTGCGGGTTGAGTCCACTCCTCATTGACCTTATGAAGGAAGGGCTTGTATCCGGGATCGCCATGAACGGCGCGGGGGCAATCCATGATTACGAAATCGCGATGACCGGCATGACCTCCGAGGACGTGGCGGAGGAGATCCAGGAGGGGCGCTTCGGCATGGTGGAGGAGACCGGCGCCAATATGGCCGCCGGTTTAGCGGCGCATCTTGAAGGCGAGACCGGATTGGGTGACGCCTGGGGCAAGGACATATTGAACAGAAATTATCCGCGCTTGGATTACAGCCTCATGGCGGAAGGAATAAAAAACCGTATACCCGTGACCGTGCATCCGGCCATTGGAACGGACATCACCCACATCCACCCGGACTTCGACGGAGCGCTTCTGGGCAAAGGCGCGCAAAACGATTTCAGGATTTTCACGGGTTCAGTGGCCTGCCTTGGAGACGGCGGCTGTTATCTCAATATAGGCTCGGCAGTGGTACTGCCCGAGGTTTTTTTGAAGGCCGTATCCGTGGCCCGTAACCTGGGACACGGCGTGGAAAATTTCACTTCGGTGAACATGGACATGATCCAGCACTACCGGCCCCGCGAAAACGTCATCGGCAGGCCCACTTTGAATAAAGGAAAGGGCTATTCCCTCACCGGCCACCATGAAATAATGATACCCCTCCTTTACCATCTCCTGCTCGGCGCTTAATTCAAGAACATTATTAAGGAATGCAGGAGAAGAGAAAGAGCTATTTTAAAAATGAAGAAAATTTATACCTGTTAAACTCCCCGATTGCAAAGAGGTAACAATGAATTTAGGGGATGTCGATGAGGCATATACCTGGTACGAAGATCGCAGACCTGGCTTGGGAGAAGATTTTCTATGCTGCAATGATAATCAATCTTTTGCAACTTCTAATTACCATCAACTGAAAAAACCGCCGTTTACTCTTTAAGTCCAATTGGATTAATGGGAGGCTCTTTGCCGCAGCGCCAACAAAGACTTGTTGAAGCATGGGCGGAGTTGCATCAAGAAGAACTAATTGAGGACTGGGAAAGACTTCAATAAGGAAGCCCCCCTTTTAAAATTGATCCCCTTAAATAAGGAGAGAAAAATGAACCACCCAATTTATCGTGTCGTGTCCTTTGAAATCATTGGAGACTATAAAATACGTATTATTATTGATCACTCTTGTCCAAAATAGAAATTGATTAAAGTGCCCTCCTGTAGGAATGTGTTATAGAATGTAGTTGCAAACCATCATTCTATTACAAACCTAAGGAGGGCAAGACTATGGTAAAGGTATCCAGTTTGTTTAGTCAATTGCTTCAGCATTTTCCCCGGTCCGAATTTCAGCAATTGGTAAAAAAGCATCAGGCGGAATATAAATCTAAAGGTTTTTCATGCTGGACCCAGTTTGTGTCCATGCTATTCTGCCATATGGCGCATGCGGATTCTCTTCGTGAAATATGCGGAGGTTTGGCCTGTTGTATAGGAAAACTCAGGCATTTGGGCATACTGAAAAGTCCCAACAAATCCACCCTGTCTTATGCAAACGAGCATCGACCTGCGTCTTTATATGAAGAATTGTTTTGGATCGTTATGAATCGTTTACGCTCAAATGGAGGCATGGGGTATAGGAAAAAGCAGTTTCGTTTCAAAAACAAACTCCTCAGCTTCGATTCCACCACGATATCACTTTGCCTCAGCCTCTTTCCTTGGGCGCAATTTCGCCGGTCCAAAGGCGGAGTCAAAGTTCACGTTCTCTTGGATCACGACGATTATATGCCTTCTTTTGTCCAGATTACTGAAGCGAAACATCATGACCATACCGTGGCTCGCCTTTTAAATCTTACCCTTGGGTCTATTGTAGCTTTTGACCGGGCTTACAACGACTACCCGCTTTTCGGCCAATGGACTGATATGGGTGTTTATTTCGTTACCAGAATGAAAGAAAATGCGGTCTTCAAAGTTACTGAAGAACGCAAAATTCCCCAAAACCGCTCTATTTTGGCGGACCAGATCATTAGCCTTACCGGCATTAAAGCTGAAGAACGGTGTCCGCATCTCCTCAGGCGTGTGGTGGTCCGGGACGAAGTCAATGGCCGTGAAATTGTCCTGCTGACTAATCACCTGGAATTCGGCTCCAGCACTATTGCTTCCATCTACAAAGATCGCTGGGAAATCGAGATTTTCTTTAAAACCCTTAAACAGCATCTGAAAGTTAAAACCTTTATTGGAACAAGTGAAAACGCATTGCGCATTCAAATTTGGACAGCCTTAATAACGCTGATGCCGCTGAAATACCTCCATCACCTGTCAAAGGCCCAATGGTCCATGTCAAATCTTGCCGCCATGTTAAGGTTGAATCTCTTTAGTTACAGGGACTTAGTGGAGTGGCTCCACGACCCCTTTGGAAAACCGCCAATAACACCAGAAAATTCACCGCAATTTCAATTCCCGGGTTTTGGACAGGCAACTTATGGATAAAAAAGTAAAATAGGAAACCTTAACCTGGAAATTTGAATTTTCTTGTCCAAAAACGTTGAAAATAAAGGGACAATAATATTAAAAAATTCTATTTTGGACAGCAATGTTACTTCCCATATTTTTTCGTTCCTTTGTGCCTTTGGTTTGCTCCAGCTCTGCTGGATTGTTCTATTCAATTGAAACGTATTGAAATTGGTAATTGTTTATTCGCCAATTAGCTGCGCTATGGCGTGTGAAAGTAATTGAGCACGCGAAACATAGCGGTATCGGTAAGTGTG
>JACRGO010000115.1 GCA_016212295.1 Nitrospinota bacterium
GGCCAAGTGCCTAGCACAGGCTTCGTCTGTAGAAAAATCTTTCTGAAAATCCAATAGGCTCCGCTCTTTGTACGATTTCGCCATTGCAATACCCTCTTGCAACAGAGTATATCAAATTAGGAGCTAACTGGATAGGCATATTAAATTATTCTGTTTTTTTTTCGTGTCATTTCGTGTATTTCGTGGGCTATCTTTCTTGCATTTCGTGGTTTGTTTTTTTTAAAAATCATTCTCGACCTTCAGATGGCGGCCCTTGAAATTCTGGAGCCTGGATTTTTCAACAAACTTGGCCAGTTCCGCTCCTTGGGATTCCGGGAGATCGGGCGCGGCAACAGTCAAAAGAATTCTGTAATCGTATCTCCCGTCCGTATTCGGCCTGATGTCCCTTACCTCGGCCCGGCCACCAAGAGCGCCGGAATCCGGGAGATGGAACATGACGCCGGGTAAAGTATTGCCTGGCCTCATGGCCTCGTTTCCACGTTTGACAAGAATGCCCAGCTCGGATTCGGTGAGGTCGTACAACAGGCCGGTTTCGATAATCCCCTTCAGCTTTACCTCAATTTGTTGATCCGCGAGGAATACCCTTTGTCCGCCGCGCGCGTCAATACTTTCCCTGGGCGGCAACGCGGGCTTGGCGGGCTTTATAGGCAGCGTGGTGACAGTGGCGACCTTCCGCGGAGGTTCAATCTTTTTTTCCTCCGCCGCAGGAGAAGGAATTTGCTTTTTCAAACGTTCCTGTATGGCCTGCTGCGCCGCCGCTTCCTCGGCCTTGAGTTTTTGTTCAAGCTTTTGTTTTTGGCCTTGGGCCCAGGCCATGAGCTTGCCTTTGAGTTCCTCCTCCTTTTTCTTCAGGCTTAGGAGCATGGACTCTTCCTCGGACTTGTATTTGGCCTTGAGTTCCAACAAGTTTTTTTCCGCTTCCGCCTTAAGTTTTTCCTCGACTTCCTCAATCTCTTTTTTCTTTTGCGCAATTTCCCTTTTCTTTTCTTCCAGGTCCTTGCCAAGGGCTTGCTCTTCCTTCTGAATCTCCTGTTTTCTTTGCTCCAGATTTTTGGCAAGGGCTTCTTCTTCCTCTTTATACTTGGCGATTACTTCATCCGGGACTTTCCGGGTCACGCTTTCTTCGGAGGACGGCCCTTCTATATGCGCCTGTTCTTCCAGGAATTGGCTGGCCACCTCAATATCGCTTTCCAAGGCGGGACGCTCGAACTCCTTCCAGACCTCATACTCCTTTTTAAGCTCTTCAATGGCCCCGCTAACTTTTTCTATTCTTTTTTGGTAAGAGACCACGGAATTCAGCTTCTTTTCAGTCTTCAGACACTCCTCTTTTTGCTTTTTCAGGGTCTGCTCCAACTCCCCGGCCTTTGAGCCCAAGGCGGAATAGTCCCATCCCGTGCGGTCCAGTATTGCATTAAGGGATCTTTGCGATTGCTCCAAGGCGGAGCGCTTTTGGGCGAACTCCTTTTCCTGTTGGAGAAGACGGCTTTCAAGGCTATTAAGTATTTCTTTGGCGGAAGAACTCATAAAATCAAGTGACTAAAGTTTCAAGTGAACTAAAGTGACTAAAGTTAAGGTGTATCACTTTTTCCCAATGGATGAAAAAAGGGCCAGCAACTCACCACATTCTGCGTATTCATTTTTAATTTATCCCACGATAACCATTTCATATCTGTAATCACTTCCAACCAATATTGAGTTTCACTCGCTTCACTTTCACATATTTTTATCTTATTTTTAAAATCAGCTCTGCTTCTCGCGCGGTTAGCTTCTCTATAATTAGCGCCTACAGAAGTCCCACACTTGGTTATCTGATTTTTTAAAACCTTACCTTCCGGAGTATTAGGAAGTTTTGTCGACAACCGTATTATTGCAACCGCGAGTTTTCGTGTCCGTTTTTCAAGTTCCTTAGAAAAATCTTTATTATCCACTACGTTAATCCACTTATAACTTTAGTCACTTTAGCTCACTTGAAACTTTAGTCACTTTCTTTTTACTTAATACGCCATTGTTTCCAACTCTATTTTTCCTGTCCCTATATAAAACTTCAGGTTCCTGGGCAAATTTCCTCCTGTTGCCTCCTTATCAATTGCCAAGCCATTGGCCTGAATGGCCTCCACCGCCGCGTCCCTGATTTTTTTTCCAAAACTGAAAAGAGGATTTGCAGCAACGCCTGCCCCTCCAACAATTTTCACGGACAAGGATGAAAGGTCAGCTCCCAATTCCTTCATTTTTTTTAGGAGTACCGGAACTCCGGTTTTTGGGTGAGCCTCCGCCTTGGATTCATCCTTGGATGGAGAAGGAAGGATGAAGTGGGCCGCGCCTCCAACGTGGTTGGCGCAATCATACACCACCATTGCAATACCCGCCCCGATGGAGCGAACAATTATTACCTCCTTCGGGTCCTTGCCCGCATGGCACTGTCCTGGTTTCAGTTCGACGTCGTTAGACATTGCGTTTACAATTTTAAATGTCTTTGATTCAAAATCATTGAAAATTGAAAATTGTTAATTTCAAATTGAAAATTTGGAACATTGCATACACGCCTTCTCTATCAATTTGCAATTTTAAATTTGCAATTTACAATTTTCAATGTCTCTGGCATTATTCACCACAGGCTTTCTTACCCTTTTTCTTTGCGGTTGCAACGGATTGCCCAATAATATTACATAGCTGATTACATTCGTCTAAAATTGCATCTACCTTGTTTCCTGGAAGTAATTGAGCCTTAATTATAAAACGAAGCCACAAACGAGACTCTCGTAATTCTTTAAGGCAAATGCTCAGTTTATGGCTGAAATCAGCACGACTTTCAGCCGCGCATCCCTCTTCGTAATTTGGAGACGGAGACGTGCCGCAACGTAACAATTGGCCTCCAATATGAGTTCCTAAACGTGTACTTGGAAGCGCATCTACAAGCTTTCCTATCCGTACCGCAAAATCCAGCAGTCTATTTGAAAGTTCTTCCGGCGTCATTTTTCACAATCAATTTGCAATTTTAAATTTGCAATTTAAAATGCTTTTGACTCAAAAAAATGAAAAACCATTGAAAATTGTCAATTTCAAATTGAAAATTTACAATGCCTCTTCTACGCAACAAACTGCTGAACCATATCCTGCGCGGTCAGCACATATTCGGAATAAAGAAGCATGTCTCTTTCGTCAATTTTCAAAAGGGCCATGGCCTTTTCATCTATTGAGTAATGCAAACCATCCACGCCAAGTCCAGCCCCCATTCCAAGGCAGACCACGTCGCTTATGTGGATTATGCCGACCAGCTTCTGGTGCTCAACTGGCGCGGAACTGGGATTATGGTGGCGTCTGACAGCTTCCACAAGGTCCGCTGGAAAGTTCCACTTCTCGGCTATTTTCCCTCCGATTTCCTGATGGTCGAAGCCCAAGACCTCTTTTTCCGCTTGATTGAAATTAATTTTTTTCTCCTTCACCAGCGCCACGATCTCTTCAAAATATGAACCCAGATACCTGGCGCAAATCACTTTTCCTATATCGTGGATGATTCCCGCAGTGAAGGCCACTTCCTTTAAAGGCTTGGCCTTCAACTCCGCGATGGTCCCGGCCAAAAAGGCGGAAGTAAGCGCGGCTTCCCATAGTCCGCCAGGACCCATTAAATATTCATCCGTGCCTTTTTTAAGCGTGCCCTGCATTGCGAAGGAGACCACCAGGTTCCGCACGGCCTTCAGCCCTAGCATGGCAATGGCGTGCTGCGCGGAATCCACTTTTTTCGCCAGCCCGTAATATGGAGAGTTGCAAAGCCGCAGGATGCTGGCTGTCAGGGCCTGGTCCGCCATGATTATCTCAGCCAAGCTCAAGGCCGAGCTGCCTTCGCTCTCCGCCATATGCAACGCCTTCATTGCAATCGCGGGCAAGGGAGGAAGCTCGTCTATGTCATTAACTAAATTTTCCAGGGAAGGCTTTATTGACATGGATGCTCCTAATTAAAAACTCCTGTTTAAAAACCATATTGCAAGGCGGCCCTCAAGGTAAAATCATCACTTACACCGGTAAGTCCGAAAGCGGTTCCCAAGCTGAAGTTAATGTTCCTGGTTACCGCAATATCCAGATTGGGCAGGAGATAGTGGCCCTGCCTGTTCATAAAGCGCATGTCCCTGGCTTCTCCAAGGGAGCCGTGGAACTCCAGGTTGAAGCCCACCCTGTCGGTTAGCCCGAACATAATGGCGTTGGCGTAGCCAAGGGTAGGTCCCGCCAGGGGAGTACCGCCGGGCGCGGACAATTCCTTCACTATTATCGGGCCGATAACAATGGAAAACCTTTCAAAATTCTTTTCAAAAATAGGGCGGAATTCAATGGTGTCCGCGGCGTTCCCGCCTCCGTACATATCCATCTGGTTATTTATTGCCAAGGCAAGTTCAATATTCAATCTGAAATCCACGAAATATTGGCCCTTTTCAAAAAAGGCAAAATTGAACTCCGTTTTCAGCGCGTTTAATTCGTTTACTTCTCCCGCAAGATAAGCGTAATCGAAGTAGAGAGACTGGCACCACCATTTCGTGAAGCTATGCTCGATTTCTATCTCGTGCATGAATGGGTTGCCTCCGCTCCTGTCGCCTTCCGGCCCTTGGATATAGTCGAAATTGTAGGTAGCCACCGTCTGCCCCAAATCCGGAAGATCATAGGTGTATAGTTTCAGGTGCCCCGCCTCCACGGAAGATACGGCCAGAAAAAGCACCAGAATTCCAGTGATTGATAATGTTTTTCCCGATAATTTCTTAATCTTTCATCTTCTCCCAAAAATTACAATGGCCAGTGGCTAATGACTTCGCACAACGGGCGTAAATTTTCAATTTACAATTGTCAATTTTAAATTTGCAATTTCCTTCTTTATCGGCATTACAGCCCCTTGATCTTTATGCATTTATTCTCCCGCAACTGCCGGGCACGCTCCAAGGCAGCCTTAATACGTTCCGCTTCCTTCTGAATCGTCTCCAGCAGATTTTCAGCGCCTACCTTGTCAAAAAGTTCCGCCATGAGTTCATTAAGCTTCCATGCCTCATCGAATTTCTCCTTGAGCCTCAGCATACTGCGTACCCTGGCCATCAGGGCCAATTGGTCGCAAGGCTTGACAATATATTCGTCAGCTCCTGATTCCGTCAGTCCTCTCTCGATGCTTTCACTTTCCGGCAAGGCGGAAAGAATTATAATGGGAATAAAGGAATCCTTTTCTATTTCCCTGATTCGCCGGATGGCCTCAAACCCGTCCATTTCCGGCATCATCAGGTCCATGAGGATCAGATCAAAGGATTCTTTTTTGACCTTTTCCACCGCATCTTTTCCGTTGAACACGCACACGGTTTCATGCCCGGCTGATTCCATATATCTCTGGACTATTTCATTAAAGTCCACTTCATCATCGACTATCAGTATCCTTGCCATGAATTCTCCTTAGCTGAGTGACTAAAGTGAGCTAAAGTTTCAAGTGCTTAAAGTTGTTGAAGTTTTTTTTATTAAAAAGAAACCTACAAAAACTTTAGTCACTTTAGTTCACTTGACACTTTAGTCACTTGTTTTTAGACTTTAGTCAATACGTCACCGTCTGAAGCGCCACTTTTCCTGTGCCAATGGAAAACTTCACGCTTCTTTTGTGGCTGCCTCCGGTATCCTCCTTGGCCAGGGTCAACCCCACCTCTTTTAGGGCCGCCACCGTAGCGTCTCTGTTTTTTCTGCCAAAACTTAAAATCGTGGGAGCGTTATGGAGATCCGCTCCTCCGATCATTTTCACGGACAGAGAGGCCGTGTCCGCTCCCAGTTCCTTCATCTTTTTCAGGAGATTGGGCAAGCCGGCTCCAGGAAAGGTGTCCGCCTTGGAAGTATCTTGGGGCGGCATGGAGATAGTAAACAGGCCCGCGCCCCCGACGCGGTTTTTTTCGTCATACAAAAGAAGCGCAATACCAACGCCCACGGAATGAATGACGATATCATCCGTTGGAGTCTTGTCGGCAATGCAACGACCGGGTTGTAAAACTATTTCTTTATTCATGGCTTCATCAATTCACAATTTTAAATTTGCAATTTGCAATTTTAAATGCCTTGATTCAAAATCATTGAAAATTGAAAATTGTTAATTTTAAATTGAAAATTTTAAACATTGAAACATTGCCGCAAGCTGGCTTCATCAATTTACAATTTCAAATTTGCAATTTTCAATTTGAAATGCTTCGGTTTTCTCCGCCTCCTCCTCTTCACGAAACAAATTGCTCCACTGTCTCCTGCATGCCCAGCACATACTCGAAGTAACTTTCCATGTCCGCTTCCGTGATGCTCAGCAGCTTAACGGCGTGTTCGTCCATGGGATAATTCAGCCCGTCTCCTCCTATCCCGATCCCCATGCTCAGGCAAATCACGTCGCTGATGTGGATAATGCTGACAAGTTTTTGGTGTTCTGCGGGAGCAAAGCCGGGCGAATGATGATGCCTTACTGATTCCACCAGGTCCTCTGGAAATTTCCATTTTTCCGCTATTTTTCCCCCTATTTCCGCATGGTCAAACCCAATCACCTCTGTTTCGGCCTTGTTGAAGTTGATTTTTTTGTCGTTCACCATATCTACAATCTCATCAAAAAAAGAAATCAGGTGCTTGCTGAGCACCACCTTTCCAATATCGTGAATAATGCCGGCGGTAAAGGCTATGTCCTTTAAAGGGCCGGTCTTGTCACGAGCGATCCTGCCGGCCAGAAAAGCGGAGTTGACGGCGCTCCTCCAAAGGTCGCCTGGACCCAGCAGATATCCATCCGTCCCTTTTTCCAGCTTGTCCTGGACAGCGAAGGAGACCACCATGTTCCGGATGGCGCTGAACCCCACCAATGCAATGCCTTGCTGCACGGAATCAACCTTCTGGGGTATCCCGTAGTAGGCGGAGTTGCAGAGCTTCAGCACATTGGCGGTAAGGCCCTGGTCCGTGCGGATTATTTCCGCCAATTCGGACGCGGAACTGCCGTCGCTGCGGACTATTTCCAGGGCCTTCATTGCCGCCGCGGGCAAGGAAGGAAGCTCGTCGATGTCCCTTACCACTGTATCAAGAGAAAGCTTTTCAGACATATAAGAACCATTGAAAATTGAAAATTTTAAACATCGAAACATTGCTTGCAAGCTGGCTTCATCAATTTGCAATTTAAAATTTGCAATTTTCAATGCCTTTGACTTCAGACTTCAGACGGCTCTTCAAAATTCCTCCATCTTCACGTATCTCTTCCTGTAAATCCGGCGGAAATTATCCATTATGTCTATCATCTTCCTGGTTTCCTCCCGTGCGCCCAAGGCAAGACCCAGGTTAACGGAATCAAATTTTTCCGGCGCGTCCAGCATGCGCTTCAATGCGTTCTCGACACTGGACATAGGCCCTTCCATATTGCCCAGGCATTCGGTCCCCATCTGGGTAAAGATATCTTCCAGCAGTTCCTTGAGTTCCCTGACGTCATCGAACTCAGCCTTCAGCCGCAGCATGCTCCTGACCCGCGCCATAAGGGACAGTCTGTTAAAGGGCTTTGTGATATATTCGTCCGCGCCTGATTCCACCAATCCCTTTTCGATGCCTTGACTTTCCGCCGTGCCGGTAAGAATGATAATGGGAACAAAAGAGTCCTTTAAAATTTCCCGGATTTTCCTGATGGCCTCAAGCCCGTCCATCCCGGGCATCATCAGGTCCATGAGGATGAGGTCAAAGTGTTCCTTCCTGGCTTTTTCAACGGCCTCCCTGCCATCAAAGGCCATGTCAGTCTCGTATCCGGAAAATTTCAGTTGGTCCTGAATGGCTTGATTTAATTCCTTTTCATCATCAACGACAAGTATTTTTCCCATGGTTTCTCCTTAACAAAGTGACTAAAGTGAGCTAAAGTTTCAAGTGAACTATAGTTGCGGTGGAAAAGCAATTTTCTATTTTAAACTTTAGTCACTTTGGTTCACTTGACACTTTAGTCACTTTAGTTCACTTTAGTTCACTTGACACTTTAGTCACTTTACAACTCCTGGACCTTCGTATATCTTTTTCTGTGGATTTGGCTGATGTTCTCAACAATTTCCTCTATCTTTTTCACTTCCCGGCGCATGGAGGCCAGTCCGGCTGAATCAGGTCCATGACAGCCATTAACGCCACCCAGGGCCTTATTGAGGCGGTCCAGCGGATCTCTCATGTTGCCCAGGCCCTGGGTCACCAGTTTTTTTATTTTGCTGTTAAAAACCTCAAGAGTTTCCTTTGCCGTCTGGAGTTCGTCGTATTTTTCCTTTAGTCTTAACATGCTGCGGACCCGGGCCTGAAGGGCCGAGCGCTCAAAAGGCTTATGTAGAAACTCGTCCGCGCCGGCTTCCAGCCATCCCATATCCAAGGTTTCCGTTTCCTCCAGGGTGGATACAATAATTATGGGAATAAAGGAATCTTGTGTTATTTCCCTGATTTTTTTCGTTGCCTCAAATCCGTCCATTTCCGGCATCTCTATATCCATGAGAATCAGGTCAAATTGCTCCTTTTGAATTTTTTTCACCGCCTCCAGACCGTTAAAGACGCCGATGGCTTCATGCCCGATGGCCTTCACGTCCTTTTGCATTCCAAGGTTCATGATTTTGCTGTCATCAACGATCAGAATCCTCGCCATGAAAAATCTTCCTGAAAAATAGAGGCTATCGGAAAATCATTCTAAATTGAAAATTGAAAATTGCAAATTGATAAAGCAAGCTTACGGCAATGTTCCATTGTTTAAAATTTTCAATTTAAAATTAACAATTTTCAATTTTCAATGCCTTTCATTAATCAATTCGTGGAGCTATGCGCCACGAAATCCTCGATATCCTTCATGCCGGTTTGAAGGTCCAGGATATATTGGTCCAGTTCCGTTTCATTAATGTGCAACACGGCCAGGGCGCTTTCGTCCAATTCGTAGCTTAGTCCGTCCCCTCCGACCCCTACTCCACAGTTGATGGCTATAATATCCGCCACATGTACTATGGCGGCAAGTTTTTTTCCTATAAGGCTCTTTCCTGGTTCGTGATGGCATTTGATGGCGTCAACCAAGTCCGCTGGAAATCCCCACTTTTTGGCAAGCTTTCCTCCTGCTTCGGCATGGTCCATTCCAAATATCCTTTTTTCCGCCTCGTTAAAAGCGATATTTTCGGCCTTGACCAGAGACTTGGCCTGATTGAAGGAAGACAACAGAAAACGGCTCAACAGAATCCTGCCGATGTCATGAACCATGCCGGCGGTAAAGGCGGTATCAACAAGGGTCCTGTCCTTTTTTTTCGCTATGCGGGACGCGATGGCGCCGACGGCGACGCCATGCCGCCATAATTCCCCTTTATTCATCAGATAGCCGTCAAATGCCTTGTTCATGGATTTCGACAGCTCCGTTGAGAGGGCGATATTCCTTATGCACTGAAAGCCAAGGAGCGCAACCGCGTGCTTGACGGACGCCACCTTGGTGGTAAGACCGTAAAAAGGGGAATTTACAAGCCTGATGACCTTGGCCGTAAGCCCCTGGTCCATGCCGATGACCTTTGCCAGGTCATCTCCCGAGGACTTTTCCGTCTCCGTCATTTGCATCAGCTTTACGGCTGAGGACGGCAGACTCTTAATTTCCTCGGTGGATTCTATTATTTTATCGATTTCATGCATGACAACTCCTGAACATAGGGCTTCGCCCCAAGTGTAAGAGGGAAGAGTGGAATGATGGAATGTTGGAAGATTGGGGTTAAAACAAAGTGGTCCATCTTTCCATCTTTCCACCATTCCAATATTCCATTCTTCCACTCTTCCTATACCTTCATTTAGCGATATTTTCTATTGTCAGTTTCCCGGTCTTGATATCAAACCGCACGTTTCTTTTATGCGACCCGCCGGTGTCCTCCCCGGCGATGGCCAGCCCCAACTCTCCCAAGACCTCCCTGGCCTTGGCCACGTTCCTCTTGCCTATGCTGAAGACGCCGGAGGCGATCAAGCAGGAAGCGCCGACGAGTTTCGCCGCTATCCGGTCCTTGGCGGCCCCTTGCTCTATCAACAGATTGAGCAGCCTTGGAATAGCCGTGGCGGCGAACTGAAGTCCTTCTTCATGTCCTGGAGGCGCCTGTGGCAGCATGATATAGGCCATCGCGCCAACCGCATTGGTGGGATCGTGCATGGCCACCACAAGGCTCCCGCAAAGGTCCTTCGCGATAATTGTGTCGCCTTCGTCCCTGGATACGTGAAGCTCTCCTGGATTGATGTTGATTTCAGGCATATAAATCCTCAAAAAATTCTATCCAAAAATATTTGAAATTTCTAAAAACTTAAACCAAACAAAATCACCACGAAATACACGAAAGGGATACATTCTTTTTTTCGTGTATTTCGTGTGTTTCGTGGTCATGTCTTGTATTTGGGTTTTAAGTTGTAAGAGACGAATTCTTAGAATAAACGGGTAGGTATCTATAAAACCCTTGATACTATTGAAAACCGCCAGGCAAAAGTATATATTGAACGCATAAATACGAAGCAGAAAGAAAACACGGCCAAGTATTTGTATGACGTCAGCAAGGGTATTTTGATCATGGTCATGGTCAATGGCCTTCTCAATTACAATAAAGACCTGAATCTTATTAGTATTGCCATTGGCGGACTTTGCGCGGTAATTTTTTTCATTTGGGCTTATAAAATTGATGGGGGACATATTGATGGATGAATTAACATTTATTTTTTTAATTTTATCGATTATAGGTTTCATTGGCATCCTTGTAACTTCCTACAAGCAAAAACACCCGAAAAAATGATTTAAGCCGATGAGATTAATTTTAGATTTGTGATTTTAGATTTCAGATTTGTGGTAGATTTTTTTATATTTTTCCAATCTGAAATCCGAAATCTAAAATATCTTTTGCTAGCTTTCCTCCGCCCCGCACTCGCGCTGCCCCCTCTTTCCAGCCCGCTGTCTCCACGCATCGAATATTTGCCGGTTGGCGTACACTTCCCGTCCGATCATCAAGAGCACGTAGCCGCCAATAAACAAAGGCTGGTCCCAACCCAGGAGGTCCCAACACAGCCACAAAAAACCGCCGCCAAGGTCCAGGCCGCCCAGCTTGGCCAGGGACCCATCGCGTTCGCTGAGTCCCTGTCGAATTCGCAGAAAACCGATGGTGGTTTGAACGGCGGCTCCAAAAATCCCCAAACCCCGCGCCAGTGTGCTCGCCACAGCCGACGACGAATACAGGTACAGCAAGCCTTGAGTTCCCCAGGCCAAGTCACTCCCAGCATCCATCTTCTGGTCCAGTGTCTCGGACCTTCGCAAATCATCAATCGAGGCAACGATAAGCCCGGCAGCGCCCGCAACGCCCGCCAATTGCAATCCTGTCAGCAGGCTTGATGTCTGAGGTAGAACCGAAACGGTGTCGGCGATACCCAATGCCACGAAGGATGGAAACCACAGCCGGGTGCTAAATGAAATTTTCCATTGGATGTCATGGAGCCGGCCTTTATCCGCCAGCGCGGCCGTCTTACCGGCAGTCCATTCGCCGTCCGCCTGTTCCTGGCTCTCCGGCAGCCAGATCGCTTTTTTGAAACACTTTACGGCTTCTTCTCGGTTTCCCATGCTTTCATGGACAAACCCCAGGCTGTGCAGGGCCTTGACGGAAGTTGGATTGATTTCAATGGCCTTTTGAAGGCTCTTCACCGCAGCATCCCATTTTTCCTGCCTGTCATAAAAAAGCCCCAGCCTGAAGTGGGCGGAAAAATTATCCGGGTCCATTTCCAATGCTTTCATGAAGGCGTCGCCTGACTTTTTGAAATCGCCTGCCTCCATGTAAAGCGTCCCCAGTTTCAACCATGCATTTTCATTTTTACTGTCAAGTTTAGAGAGCGTTTCCAGGGTTTCGATGGCATTTTTTTCCTCACCCTCTATCTGTGAGTAAGCCACCCCAAGCCGGTACAGGGCATCGGAATTTTTCGGGCCGGAGTTAACAACTTTTTCCAGATAAGGAACAGACTCCTCGTATCTCCCGTTCTTGTAATGCCTCATCCCCATCTTCAGTTGATAATCGCGCATGGCGCCGTCTTCAACTGAAACCAGGTCCTTATACGATTCAATAGCGCCTTCAGCGGCCTTCTTCAGCACACTGAATCCCATTCTAAAATAAAAACCGGTTTTTTCAATTATGCTCTGATTTTGCGCGTCCATGGCAATCTCGCTTTATATATCCTTACACGGAATATCTGAGAGTTCGTCTCTCACAACTTAAAACCCAAGATATGCCCACGAAACACACGAAATACACGAAAAAATGTATTCCGTTCGTTTATTTCGTGTGTTTCGTGGGCGATTTGTTTGTAGTCTATCTTTTCAAGAAGGAAAACAGCCTTTCCGCCGCCCCAAGCACGCTATCCCAAATGCCTTTACCCGCCTCCGGCGGATTAAGGGCCTCGGCAAAGCCGAATAAATTGACGGCAAAATCGTCCAGGAACTTCCACTCGCAGCCGTCTTCCGGGTTTTCCGCCATTTCCTCATGAATATCCTGCCAGATTTCCTGGGAATTCCTGTCAATGTACTGGCTGGGACCTTCCATCAGTTTGAAAATGTCATTTGGTTTTAAATTAAAAGGATTATCCGGATAGGAAGTCTTGAAATAAAGGTCGATGGCGAAATATACGAAGGCGGCCTGGGTAACGGTCTTGCCGCTCAAATTCTCGAAATTATCGCGCTCCCTTGCCATTGGGACCACGCAGCCCCAATATCTTTCATTGACATTGGTATGGACCCCGCGGTTCCTCAGGAAATCAACAAAATCAGTGGAAGCCGGAAGGCAGCTATCTATATCAATCAGACAACCCCGGGAGGTCCGGCCGTTTTTATCAAACATGACATTTCTGAAATCAAGGTCTGGATACCAATGGTCCATTTCCAGAATGGTCTGCAAGGCAAAGAAGACAGACCTCAGTATCTCGTGGCAATCTTCCTTTTTAACCTCCTTTATATTTTCAAGGAGAGGCGCCCCTGGGACCATTTCCATGAAGATGTAATGAGTAAATACGCCTTCCAACTCATAAAACCCATAGACGTCAGGAATATAGACGCACGGTGAATCCAGGGCGCTTAAATCGCAAAGAAGGTCCCGCGAGTCAGGCTCCCCTTTATGCCGCTTTATGAAAACCTTGCGGTCGATTTCTGGAAATTTTATTCCCTGATAAGAATATTGGCCGAAGTTCTGGCTCTTCCAGACAACTTTACCAGGATCAAAATCAACCGTTACAGGCGCTGTTTTATAAAAAAGTTCTATTTTCATCATTCCATATACATAAGATAAAGAATCGCCTTATCGTCTCCTATATTTTTATCGTACCCCTTGGTAAGGAGCTTTCTGAACCTGAGCAGGTTTTCCTTTTTTCCACCGCTCAGCAGATTAAAGGAGAGGTCGTCGTTAATAAGTTTTACTCCATCCGATTTAGCCACGACAAACTCCACATCCTCGTAGGAGCGTTCCTTATATTTCGGCGCTGGAAAGACCAGCTTCATTTCTTCTTTCTTGTCGCATGAAATCAATTGGACAAAAAGCCTCTCCCTGTGGCTGTTAAGGCGGCGCATGGAATTTTCCTTGGTCTTTATGGCAACGTCGATATCGCCGATCTTGACCAGGTCCAGGGAACGGCCCTTGTGTCCGAGGACCCCTGCGCAGAAGGTGGCGGAGAAGTTAAGCAGGTGGCCGGACTTATTATTTTTCGGGTCATTATATGGCGCCAGGGCCTTTCTTGCCTGTTCCCGGTTTTCTTCCTTGGCTATGAAAAAACCGAATTCCTTTTCCCATGCCTGGGACAACCGCTTCCATGCGTCGTTGAAAATGGAAACAATCTGGAGAGGAGGGACGCTATCCGCTGAGGAAGCCTTGTCCGCGCCTTCCTCCATCGTAAGCCGTCTTAATAAAGGAGAAGGCGGGGGAAAGGATGCCTGGTCCTCATCCACGATTTTTTTTGGGGAGCGCCTGCCATTGTTATCAAAAAAATGGTTTTCCAGGCAGCTCTCAATGAAGTAATACCCAAGAGAGTTGGCCAGGCAACGGGAAGAAAAAGGTCCTATGCCGGCCTCGTCGCTTGTGCCGTCCGCGAGAAAAAAAATAGCTCCGCCATCAAGGAAGTGAATGCCGGCGGCGTCCTCGCAAAGCTCGTCTTCCCTGAGCCCATGCCTTCTGCCCCCGGCGAACAGGACCTCGGCGAATAGGTGGTTAGTGTGCATTGGGAACATGGTATAGTGGAAGAATGGAATGATGGAACACTGGAATAATGGAATAGTGGGGTTTTCGGTTTTCTGTGGTGTATAATATTTTTAGTGAGTAGTACATTTTCTCCGTTTTCCTTGAAAATTCTTAATATTTTATGGACCGTAAAAATATTAATAGGGGTTTTAAAAAGCTTCGCGTATGGGAAGACGCGATTGCCCTTTATGCCTTGGCTTTCAAAACATTTTCCAGTTTCCCATTCGAGCTAAAGAAGATAGCCGGCAACAGCATTGATGCTGCTCACAGCATTTCAAGAAACATTGCGGAAGGATTTTGCCGCCGCAGTTTGAAAGAATACTTAAATCATTTAAATATTGCCTTGGGCTCCTGCGGGGAATTCCATTCCTGTTACCTAAGTTTTAAAAAAGCCGACCAAATAACCACAGAAGAATTCGAAAAATTAGACCAGCTTCATTATAAAGTTGAGAATGAACTCCTTAAACTGATTGAATCCCTGCAAAAGAAACAACAAAACGGAAAATGGGAAGAAAATTTTTATTCCAAATCCCAAAAAACCTGATCCGCCATCACGCTTTCCAATCTTCCATTATTCCATCATTCCAATCTTCCATTATTCCAATCTTCCATTATTCCAATCTTCCATCATTCCACTATTCCTTCTTTTTTTTTCATCATTCCAATCTTCATATATCCCTAGGCAAGCAATGCCCGCAAAATCCAGACGCGCCGGAAGACATGCGGAAGAGTCCACGCAGCTTATGGTATTCCTCCATGCAGTTGATGAGAAATGCCCCCTTGGCGCCATGCTTTGGGCAGGCGCAGGCGATTCCCTTCATCTCCGCGTATCCAGGACTGTCTTTCTTGCCGAAAAAGGCGGTCATGAGTACGGAGGTTTCATCCTTGTCAAAGGGATTTTCTATATCAGAGTCGGTTGGATAATTGTGCGCTCCGTCTGAATAGATCAGACAACGGATGTTCGGAGCGTTCACGGATTCCCCTTCAGGGGTCAAACAGACGTCCTCAACGGGCCGGATGTTGGAAGGTCCGCCTGATTCCGATAAATCGCCATTCAGGCACGCCTCTTTAATTTTATGCGCGAATTCCAATCCGGCCGTGATATTCGTATAAAACTTGGTGTTGTCCTTTCCAAGGAAGACTTCCTTGATAATGCCGCTTGGAATATACGCTTGATGTTTTCTCATGGCGTCAAAGATATAATCGGAAAATTCCCTGGGAGAGGCGAACTCATTTCCGATCTGCTCCACGCTCTTGATAAAATTTTTTCCCTGTGGGTCTTTTAAAAAATCTGCCTCCTTATTGAACCCGCACAACGCTATAAAGGCGCGTTTTTTTCCGTAATCCGCCATGTGCTCCACAAGGTCCCATATACCGCGGGCAACGTTCCCGGCCACGAGTTTCATCTTCGTGACCCGCTGGCCCTCGATTGGATAATCCTCCATTGAACCAGAGGTGTCGCACATCAATATTCCAAGGCCTATTTCAAGCTGCTCCACCGCGGGTTCCGCCGGCGTTTCCTTTTTTTGAGGAGAGGCATGCGCCTCTGGGGCCTTCGCCTCTTCCGCAACAGTTTTTTCAAGAAGGTCCTCAACGCGGACATTTATTCTTTCCAGGAGGATCATGGAGTCAATACAGCTATCGCTTTCGCAAAAAGAACCGGCCCTGGTTGCCTCGGCGTCGGTATATTTTTTCCCGCACTCAGGACACTGAAAGCCGTGTTTCTCAATTTTGTTTACTGTAGTAGGCACTGGTTTCTCCAGAATTAATAATAAAAAGTTTCAAGTGAGCTATCGTGCCTTAACTTTAGCCATTTTAAACTTTAGCTCACTTTAGTCGCTTATTTTACCCGTCTTTCCTTCTCATGCTGCTCGCAATGGCCTTATACCCAGTATAGGCGATCAGGCCGCCAAGGACAGGCCCGGCCGCGATAACGGCAAGGGTCCCGACAGCGGCGGCTTCACAGCCGATTGCAGCCACGGTAGCGGCCACGCCGGTGAAATATGCCGCCAGTCCACCGGCCGCGCAGGATCCAGCGGCGGCAATGCCCGCCCCGGAGGTGGCAACGCCGCCTGCTATCACTCCGGCGGTTGTGGATAAAACAGCGGCGGCGTTGTCATCACTGCCTTTTTCCTCTTCCGTTTCCTCTTCTTCTCCCAATTCCAGCTCCAACTCTTCCTTGCTGCTTTTTTTCTTTGCCATAAACCCCGCTTATAAAAAATTGGTAATTGGTTTTTAATAACTCCGCCATTCATGGCGGAGAACAGAAACAACTACAAGGGCTTTAGCCATGATTTACCTATCCGGGCGCCATATCAGGGCTAAAGCCTTGCTGAGTCTGTCCGCGGACCCCAGCCTGAAGGCTGAAGTTAATAACTGTCCATGTTGGGGCGCGATGCATCGTGCCCCTGCTGTTCCATGCTTACCTGTCTGCCGTGCCACAGGGGTGAACTGTTGTTATTTATCTTTTCTTGCAGCGTCTCTAATGATCTTATATCCGCAATATGCGATAAGACCTCCTAAAACAGGACCGGCCGCGACCACCGCAAGAGTGCCGACAGCGGCGGCTTCACAGCCGATTGCGCCTATTATGGCGCCCAGACCTGTCCCATACGCTGCCAGTCCGCCGGCGGCCGCTCCGCCGGCGATGGAAATAGCCGGGCCGGCTGTAACAACGCCTCCTGCTATTACTCCGACCGTGCCGGCCAAAACCGCGCCGGCGTCATTAGGTTCTCTTCCTTCCGTCCTTCCTTCCTTCATGTCGTGCTCCACTTTTTCCATAATGCATACCTCCTCCTTATTATTATGGGACACAGATAAACACATCAGTTTAAAGTGACTAAAGTGTCGAGTGAACTAAAGTTGCTGTAGAAAAACAATTTTTAACTTTAGTCACTTTAGTTCACTTTAGGCACTTGTTTATTGAACATCCATTTCACGTTTAGCGGGCCGCTGCCAGCCCTTGAATCTTTTTCCCAAAAAGGACAACACCTTTTTTTTCTCCCGCGCTTCCTGCTGAATGTATGGCGCAAGGCATACGTGCAGATCTTCCTCGTTGAGATTCTCCATCTCCTCAGCCACCTTTTCCCGGATAATTTCCTTGATTTTGTCCCCTTCACTGACAGTCAATCCCGCATCGATTGCGCACTCCAGATCAACGATCATATTTTCCCCGCCAGACCTGGCCCTGAGGTTAGTAACGTCGCGCACTTCCGGAATCCGCAAGGCGGCCTGGTAAATTTTTTTCAATTCGTCCAGGTCCGGCGAGGAGTCCATCAGTCCCTTGATAGCCTCCCAATTCAATTCAAGGCCGATTTTAAGAACCACGAGAGCGACGCAGATGGCGGCCAGGGCATCGCATACAGGATAACCAATCAAGGCGCCGATGAGCCCTATAAGGACCCCAACCGAGGAAAAAGCGTCCGACCGGTTGTCCCACGCATTGGCCATGATGGACGGGCTGTTCAACTCCTTGCCGACGCAGCTCTGATAACGGTAAATCAATTCGTTGACCGAGATTGATACAATGGCTCCCAGGAGGGCGATTGCCTTCGGCGGCTCTATATTGCCGGCCATAATCGACTTCAGGGCGTTCACCAGGATTTCCAGGCCGCCAATTATGAGGAGCAGGCCGATAAGGGAAGACGCGAAATATTGCACCTTGCCGTGGCCGTAAGGGTGGCATTTGTCCTTGGGCCTGGAGGATATTTTCAGGCTAGTCATGGTGATGATGTTGGCTATGATGTCCGCCGCGGAATGCGCCGCGTCAGCCACAAGGGCCGCGCTGCCGCTCAAAAACGCGAGGCTTCCCTTGAAGAGCACTAGCCAGGCATTAATCCCGGTGGCCAGCCAGACAACCTCGTGCCTGCAATCCTCGCAATATTCGTATTTCATTGACCGTTATTTGTTTAATTGTATTGAACCACTAATTTTTTTTAAAATCATTTCAATTCCCGCTTAAATAATCCAGCAGGCTTTTTCCCGGTATTCTGTACTGGCCGTTAAGTTTCCTGGCCTGGATTTTCCCGGACTTGATCAAGCGGATTACCTCTTCCCTGCTGATGCTAAGCGCCTTGGACGCTTCTTCCGTGTCGTAGATCCTGGCGCCGTGGATTTCCTGGGTTCCAAGCAATCTAGCCACTTCCATCCCCAGCACCAGGGTGGAAAAGATCGCGCTCACTCTGAGTATAATCGGCCACATAAAAAACACATTTCAGATTTCAAATTTGAAATTTCAGATTTTGGATTTTGGAATCAAGGAACCACGAGGCTTTTCCCGCCATGCCATCCTCCACGTCATTCCAATCTTCCATCATTCCATTTTCTCTTCTTCCACCCTTCCAATCTTCCTGCATTCAAATATTCCCTTCTTTCTCCTTTGCCTCTATTTTTCCGGGACAAGCTTTTTAAACGCATTCGGATGGACCAACGGGTTTCCCTTAAGCCCGTCCTCAACCGTGAAATACTCTTGCACACTGAAACGGAAAAGCATGGCTACCCAAGCCCATGGGACCGTGGTGATCTTGTTGTTATAAATTCTGACGCTTTCGTTGCGTTCCGCTCTTCGCGTGGCTATCCTGTTTTCCGTCTCCACCAGTTTGTCGATCAATGTCCGGTAAACCTCGTTGGCCTTGAGGTCAGGATACCTTTCCACAACCGCCATGAGCTGGGACATGGTCTTTTGAAGTCCATTAATGTCCAAAGGATTGACAGCGGCTTCAGCGGCGGGTCCTCCCTCCGTCTTGCCGACCACCGCCTGGGCGTCCTTCAAGCTGTTTCGCATCTTCGTGACATGTTCAAATACCTCTCTCTCAAAGGCGGCGTAATCCAGCACCAGGTTCACCAGGTTGTTGAAGAGGTTCTGCCGCCTCTGGAGTTCCGCCTGGACATGTCCAGTGTCGGATTCTATTTTTTGCTCCAGCGTGGCAAAACTGTTATAACTATGGACGATGATCCCCAAAAGGACGATAACCGCCGCAATGGAGACAATGACAATCGACGCCGGCCTCTTCAGGTTTAACAGAAGAGGCTTTTTTTCCTTTTCATCCAAATCGTCCGCGTAAAGCTTGCGTATGGTATCGTTCATGGAATAACCATCCGAGCCAGATACTTTTATTCTTGGTTCAGTCTTTTCACTTGGCATAAGTTCTCCTTAAGAAAACATGGAATAGTAGCGTATTGGAATAATGGAATGTTGGAATATTGTAATGATGCTCAAAAAAATTCTCCATCATTCCGCCTTTTTCATCATTCCACTATTCCTCTTCATCCTTCCAATCTTCCATCATTCCGTTGTTTTCTCTACTTCTTCCTCTCTTCCAGTTCCAACGCCCTTTTGAAGCATTTCACGGCTTCCTTCCTGTTGCCAAGGCTTTCATAGACAAACCCAAGACTGTGGTGGGCCTTGCCGGAAGTGGGGTTTATTTCAATGGCCTTCTGAAGGCTCTTCACAGCATCGTCCCACTTTTCCTGTCTGTCATAAAAAAGCCCCAGCCTGAAGTGGACTGTAAAATTTTCAGGGTCCATTTCCAGCGCCTTCCTGAAGGCGTCGCCGGACTTTTTGAAGTCGCCTGTCTCCATGCAGAGCATCCCAAGTTTTAACCATGCCTTCTCATTTTTCTTGTCAAGCTTGGTCAGCATTTCCATGGCCTTGATGGCGTTTTTTTCCTCACCCTCTATATTGGAGTAAGCCACTCCTAGCCTATACAGGACGTCGGAATTTTTCGGGTCGGAGTTGGCCACTTTTTCCAGATAAGGGACCGCCTCCTCGTATCTGCCGCTCTTGTAATGCCTCATTCCCATCTTCAGTTGATAATCACGCATGGCTCCTTCTTCCACGGAAACCAGGTCCTTATACGATTCAATGGCGCCTTCAGCGACCTTTTTCAGCACGTTGAATCCCATCCTGCAATAAAAACCTGTTCTCTCAAAAATATTCTGGCTTTGCGTTTCCATTACAATCTCCTTTATAAAAATTAAAAAAAACAGCGACAAGTGACGAGTGACCAGTGACAAGAGGTTTTAAACTCGTTACTCGTCACTCGTTACTGCTTTATCAATCCATGGCACGAAAAACAATCCTTTCCCCAGTCCCTGTGTGGAGGCACGGCGCCTACAGGAATAGGCGGCGGAGGCAGAATAATAGCGCCGGGATCCGGACTCAATTCGCCTGTGGTTCCGATGGAGTGGCAATCCGTGCATGGTCCTCTATATGGATGAGGAGCAATGGAACCCGCTGGGACCATTGGCGCCGATTCCATTTGGGCAATGCCCAGGATATCCGCCTGGAGAACCAACTTCGTTAACACCCGTTTACGGTCAACCGTTACTTCCACTGACTTCCTGTCCTTGACCGCCATTGTGCATTCCCTGAACTCCTTGAGATCGCGCACCGGCCTTCTGTTGATTTCCACCACTATGTCTCCCGCCATGAAGCCGGACGTTGCCGCAGCAAGGGTCACTTCGTCAAGCAGCACCCCCTTGATATCCGGGGGAAGCTTCAATTTTTTTATAAGCTCCGTGGTGATGCAAATGGCTTCCATTCCCGCCCAATGTCCCTCTTGAAGCTTCAAGGGCTTAGCGGGGCCTGGATTGGGTCCCGCTGTTTGCAGCGCCGCCACCATTGCCTGTGGATTTCGCGCGGGGACAGCATAGGCGCCTCTCTCCGCCTCCGGCTCGGATTCCCATTTTCCCGCGATATCAAAGACCGCCAGAAAAATCACGACGAGGACCACAAGCAGCCCTAGGGGAAGTATGTTTTGGCTAAGTTTTTTCATAATTACAACAAAGTCAACTTCAATGCTATTGCGTACATGACCACCATGACAGACGCCTTAAGATATTTAAGAGGAAGCCTTTCCGTCATGTACGCGCCAACGGTGCTTCCAAAAAACGCGCCTGGAATTATAAAGAGCGACACAAAAAAGGGCATGGTGAAATCGTATGACCCTATCGCGGTCCCATGAACCATTGAAACGACTGAGCCGAAGATAGCGCAATAAAAGGCCATGGCTGAGGAATTGGCTATGGCGCTTCTGATAGGTATGTTCAAATGCCACTTCTGAAGAGGGACCTCCACCACTCCGCCTGAAATGCCCAAGGCCCCTGCCACTAGCCCCATTGGGAGCCCGTACCAGATATTCGCAAGCCGGAAATTTGTGTCCCTTGGGGCGTCTTTTCTCAGATAACTGAAGTCCGTGAATTGTCTCCAGAACCCGATTTTCCTGGCTGCCTTTGTAATTACCACTTTTTCCTTTTTCGATTCCCCGCCTTGGATTCCCGCCAGCTCCAGCAGGATGTTAGTTCCGGAATAGATTGCAAAAATGGCAAGAAGTATCTTTATATAAGCCAAGTTTGTGTAAGATCCTCCGACATAGCCAATGGAAAATCCCAAAATAGCAGTGGGAACCAGCCTTTTCACCAAGTCCCATTTGATCAATCCAGCCAAGTGATAACGGCGTGAAGAAACGAAGTATATAAAGATATTAGTCAAATAGGCCACCGGGCGTATAAGGGTCATCCCGTACTCAAAATAAAGAACGAGGCCGGACACTTTTATAATGCCGCCGCCGGAGGTCAACATTCCCCCTCCCAGGCCGGAAAAAAATCCTATCAGGATCAGGCCAAGAATGTCCCAAAGGTGAAATCCAAAAAGCGCCAGCTTAGGATGGTATCCAGCGACAGGGATGAATTGGCCGACAGCGGCCTTGATTCCACGAGCCACAGGCAAGGCGCTGGCCCCGGCGGGATCAAATCCTTGCGGCAAGCTAAGAACATCTGAAAAGGCGTCCACTGTCTCGGCAATTGGAATGCAATAATGATAAACAGCCCGCGCTGTCCCGGTTTCCTTTTGCGCAGCGATATTGATTCCGATGATCCTGCCGGAGACATTCACAAGCGGTCCGCCGGAATACGCCCCCGCGACGTTTGCGTCCGTCTTGTAGGCCGGATAGGCCCTGCCTCCGATAGTAACGGTGGCGGGTGGTCCTACAATCCTGCCCGGCGCAATCAGGAGTTGCGACGTCTCTGATTTTCCAATGGCGAAGACCGGGTCTCCTGGTGAAACCGACCCGGTAAGAGCGGTCAACAAATAGGGAAAGGCCTTGGTGCTTATCGCCTTCAGCAGGGCGACGTTCAGCGTGGCGTCAACCTTCATTATTTCCAGGGGCAACTTGACTATGATGCTGTTCACGGAAAGCTGAATAAAGAGCTTGCCTGCCCCTGATACGAAATGCCGGTTTGTAAGCACATAACCGTCCGGGTGAATAATGGCCCCGGAACCCAGAAATTTCCGTCCGGTAGGGGCAACGTCCTCGAAAATTCCAACAACCGCGTTTTCCACAATGGGGCTCAACTGGCCGGCAATTGCTGGCGCGTTGGCTATGTTGATAAAGTCAGCCGGAAAATTACGGACTGTGTCCTTGATCCCTTTTTCAAGGAATTCCGGAATTTCCATTTTCTTTTCATAGTCAATACCAAGGACCCACCCAAAGGAAATAAGGACCATGAGCAGGATGAGCCAGACCCACGCGCGCCACTCCGACTTGCAGAAAGGGGCCGGTTTATATTTTGATTTGAAGATGCTCATAACTTAATCGTACGTGCCGTATTTGATTTGTGGAACATTGGAACAATGGAATGATGGAATAGCGCTAAAAAAGAATCTCCACTATTCCGCCTATCTTCCATCCTTCCGCCTTTTTCCATTCTTCCAACATTCCAGCGCTTCTCTTAAACCACCACTCCTCTAAACTCCGCCTTCACATCTCTCACGTGGCCAACTAAACCCTTGATTTTTTTCTCCACTGTTTCTGAAACTGTCCTGGCCTCCTGAATGGTCAGGTTTGGGTCAACCCCGATCACTATATTCAGAAAATAATGGGAGCCGACTCTTCTGGATTTGATTTCATAAACTCCCATTACCCCTTCGATCTGCTTGGCCAGCCTCTGAGCAAACTGGACCTGCCCCTCCGGCATTGCGGAATCCATAAGGCCTTTTATGGACTCTATAAAGGTCCCTAATCCAAGGTAAAAAAGATGCAGGCATTCTATAATCGCTATGTAAGTGTCCATTGGAATGCCTGGAAAAAAATGCTCGTAAGCCACGCCCGCCCCGACTATCAGAGAGGAAAAGGCGTCGGCTTCGGTATGGTGGGAGAGGAGCTGCACCATGGGCGAAGGGATTTCCCGGTCCACGCACTTGGTGAAACGATAAAGTTTGTAATTGGCAAGGGTTGCAATGAGGGCCACGAAGATGGAAATGCCATGTGGAATGTTATGTTCCTCTTCCCCAAGGATATCCAAGGTGTGAAAGAAAAGGAAAACAGTGAGGCCCATGAAGACAATACTGGCGGCCAGGGACAAGAGGAATTCGATCTTTCCATGGCCGTAATGGTGCGCCTTGTCCGCGGGTTTTTGGGAAATCTTCATGCCCGTGATGATAAGAATGGACGTGAACATGTCCTTCGTGGAATAAAGTGAATCCACCATAAGGGCCTTGCTGCCCGCCACGTAGCCGACCACGAATTTGGCCACGGCGAAAATCCCGCTCGCTAGCAAACCGATCCAGCCCACTCTTCTGGAACAGGGAATACATTCCTGGTATCTCATAAGGTTTTGCAAAAGTTAGAAAACAAGTGACTAAAGTTTCAAGTGAGCTAAAGTGAACTAAAGTTGTGGTAGATTTTTTATAAAAAAAATAACCTCCGCAACTTTAGTTCACTTTAGCTCACTTGAAACTTTAGTCACTTTTCTTTAGTTCCTACTCCTCGTTCCTCTTCTTCTCTCTTCTATTCCTTAGCAACATGTTAAACGTGGCAAGGGCATAGCCAAGCAGGGCCGAGGAGGCAACCAGCACGATAATCGGCATCCGGACCGCTGGGCCGAAAACAAAGCGGACCCACACAGGATCCATGTTTTGCGTGGCGAATATCACCAGAAAAATGGCGCTGAATAAGTATAGAAAAACCTTGAACATGGCGTCCTTACAGGTTTTCCGCCCAGTTTCCGATCACAGGGAATTTCCAGGATTTATTCGCCAGCACCTGTAAAATACCCACCAGGGACAATAAAATGCAGATAATAAATGAGACGGTAAAAAACAGATGTCCTAACACAGGGATGAACAGTGTGAAAATCGCCGCCACTTCCCACATCCATATAACCAGACCCTGCTTGGCGTGAAACCGGACAAACTCCTCTTTCCGGTTCAGGACCAACGGGACAAGGCAGAGGATGCCCAGATAACTGCACAGGGCCACAAACTTGCCGCAAGATGGTTTATCTTGTCCGTTCCTTGCACTCGCTCCAGTTCCTTCCGTTTTTGCCTTAACCGCCATTTTTCCCTCCTCCTGTATTAATTGTTTGGTAATAACTCCGCCATTTATGGCGGAGAAAATAGAAATAAATACCCGGCTTTAGCCATGATTTTCCTGCCTGTGCGCCGGTGCGCAGACACGCAAATATCTATTCAGGGCTAAAGCCTTATATCGCAAATTTGAAAATACATAAATTAATAACTTTAAACTTTAGTCCACTTGAAACTTTAGTTCACTTTCTTCTCTACGCCATAGCGGGCCTTCTCACCACCGGCCTTCTCCTTGGCGCTGGCTTTGCCTCGGCCTTTTTCCTGGCCGCTGAAGGCGCCTCGCTTTTCTTCTTTTCCAATGCCTCCATTTGCTGAATCACCCTCTGCAATTCAGCAATTTTATCGAGCGAGGCCTCGGATTTTTTCACTACCCTGGATTCGTAAATTATCTTTCCGGCCTTTGTCTGCAGCGGAGTAAGCTCATCCTTTCTGATGCCCACAATACATAGCGCCCCGTTTACAACCGAAGCCGCTCCACCTGCCACCGCAGAGCATACTCCTGCCGCGCCTTTGCCTAAATTGCCGGCAACGGAAGACACCTTCGCGGCGCCGGAGAAAATGGCCTCTCCGCCCTCCTCGAAGACCCCGGCCGCCTTAAATACCACGCTCTCTGTAACCTGATAAGCCTTCTTAAAAATCTCAGATGTACCATCCGCTGTTTTCTTGGCCGCCCCTGTTGCAGCGCCGGCCGCCTTACGTAACATGCCCCCTAAATCCAATTTCGCGAAAAAGCCCGCTTCCTTTTCGTATGTCTTCTTTTCAGCGGCCTCCTTTTTCCTCTCCTTTGGACCGGCGGCGGATTTCCTTGAGGTGACTTTTTTAGGTATTGCTTTTGGCTCGGCCTTTGCCTCCTCTTTCTTCAGGACGGTTTCCTTTTCCACCTCGATTTCCTTCTCGGTGATTGCCTCGGAGACTATTTGAAGAATCTTCTTTTCAGGAGTCTCTCCGGTTACTCCATTTTTTTCTTCTCCCATGCCATCTCCTCCTCAAAAAAAAAGTTACAAATTAAAATCAGGAATTCAGAAAACCCGGAATGATGAAAGGTTGGAATGCTGGAACATTGGAACATTGGAATAATGGAATGTTGGAAGATTGCTAAAATAATAATTTTCCATCCTTCCGCCTGTTTCCATCCTTCCGCTCTTCCATCTTTCAGCAATTCTCGGTGAAAAAACGAGATTGCCACGGCGCTGAAAGGCGCGCCTCGCAATGACATCACGAAAACCATTTTTGTCATTGCGAGCGAAGCGAAGCAATCTCAAGCCCATGCCAATTCACCGAGAATTGCTGATCCTTCTTTCCTCTTCCATCCATCCGCCTTTTTCCATTTTTCCAACATTCCACTATTCCATTTTTCCAGCCGGCTTCTCCTCCATTCCACTCATTTCATAGACAAATACAGGTTCCTGCCGCCTCTCCTCACTTGCACCATGATACCCTTGGTGAGGTCAGCCGTGTTGATGGCCTCCTGGAACGAGACGCCGTCCGTGACCGGCATCCGGTTGACCGAGGTAATGATATCATTTGCCTGAAGGCCGGCATCGGCCGCCGGTGTAAGGCCCTCCACTTCCGCTACAATCATTCCTTGTTGCCCGCCCATGCCGATCTGCGCGGCCTTTTTCGGCGTTAATGGGGAAAGCTCCATCCCTATCCACTCAAATTCAGTGGGGATATTTTTCCCAGGGGCAGGCTTTGGCAGGATTTCCGCTATATTTTGCGGCTGCGGAATTAAAAGAACGTTTACGTCCATTCTCTCCCCGTTTCTGTATATGGAAACCCTGGCCTCTTTGCCTGAGCCTATTTTTGAAGTGAGATTGACGAGTTCAATTGGATCTTTCACCCACTGCCCGTCTATTTTAAAGATGATATCGCCTGGCGCGATGCCGGCGGCCAGGGCCGGCGCGCTTGGAAATACTTCGTTGACAAGGACGCCGTCAATAACCGGAGAATTGAACTGTTGGGCCAGCACTGGATCGAGTTGCTGGACGTCCACTCCCAACCAGGCCCTGTTCGCGGAATTTCCCGGAGCGGCGCCCTGCTGTTGCGGAACGGCGATGCCCAACCCGGTAACGACATTGCCGCTGGTCCCGCCAACAGGGGGCGTCTGTCCAAGCACCGCGTGGCAACGGTCGCATCTGCCCCAATCCGGATGTGGAGGAGGGGCCTTGAATGCGGCGGCTGGAATGGCAGGCGCTATTTTAGTTGGGAGAAGGGCGACGTTTTGCCCGGCGCCGTTACCACCGCCGGCCACGGCATTTCCCTTTGTCTCAGGCGGTTCGGGCAGTTCCACAACGGTTTGCACAAAGACCTTGGCCTTGTTGATGGGAACAGCGAACCCAACTCCTGCGAAAGCGCCGGAGGAGGTGTATATGGCGGTATTGACGCCTATGACCTCGCCGCTCATGTTCACAAGCGGCCCTCCAGAATTTCCCTGGTTGATGGGTGTGTCCGTCTGGATAAAATCCGAGTGGCTGACCCCGTCAATTACAACCGACTGGCGGAGGTTTGAAATGATCCCGGCTGTAACGGTCTGGTCCAGTCCCCATGGCGAACCAACGGCCATTGCGTAATCACCCACAAAAACCAAGTCGCTGTTCCCAAGCGGGGCAGGGGTCAATCCTTTTGCGCCTTCCAGCCTGATAAGGGCCAGATCATTTTGCGGGTCTTCGCTGACCACTATACCGGTATACTTGGAGGCCCCAGCGGCGTCAAAAACCGTGGCCTCGATATTCCTGGCCTTTTCTATGACGTGATAGTTAGTGAGGACATAGCCGCTTGGGTGGACCACTATTCCAGAGCCGATGCCTTTATACTCAGGCCCTGTGAAGGGGTCGGCGAATTTTAATCCTCCTGTATCAGGCGTTGGAGCAGGTGGAACAACAGCGGCGTTATTGGGTCCAGTGGCGGCTGGCGGCGTTGGCGTTGGCGGCGCAGGCTGCTGGGCCGCGCCTGTAGGGATAGAGACCCTCATTGAGCTGATATTCACCACCGACGGCTTGATGGCCTCGGCTATTGCGCGTATTGGGCTTACATCTCCAGCAGTTGGGGGCAGGGCCACTGTGACCCCTCCCTTCAATGAGCTTTCCAGTTGTTTTTTATTGCCTTGGAAAATTTCCGCCCTGGTCTCCCGTCTATCGTCCAGCTTGCTGGTCTTTAGGCCCTTTGAAGAGGAATTCTGGTAGAACCAGACGCCCCATGCAACGGCGACAATCACCAGAGACGCGAAGAGTATACCCCAAATATAAGGCTTGTAGTCCATCCCGCAAGAAAGATTTTCTTTTTTCCCCGCCACTTATATTCCTCCTTCATTTATAAACAAGTTTAAAGTGACTAAAGTGAGCTAAAGTTAAAACAAAAAAATGCTTTTTCACCACTATACGCCAGGCTCGCTTTACACTTTAGCCGCATCAAATCCGAACTGAAAAAGCTTATAAAACCACGGATTGCACCTATTACATGGCGCGGCTTCGCCGCAACCAAAAGAGAAATAAAATTCCAAATGACAAAATCCAAATTTCAAACCAAATCCAAATGGCTCAATGTCAAAAGTTTTGAACTTTGGCATTTGAACTTCGGCATTTGGAATTTTGTTTTCCCTTTCATTCTTCCTCTTCCAGGTTCTTTTCTATTTGGTCGTCGGTTTGGGATTCTTCCCTGACCATGCTGATGCCGGCGGCCAGCGCTACAAGGCCGCCGACAACCAAAAGAATAGGAACCAATCCCCGGAAAACCTCGGCCACGGACCACCACCATACCGAAATGCCCCAAATTCCTAAAACTATTGCGATGCTTCCTCCAATGATACTTGGCATACTACCTCCCTTTGTTAATTGGTATTTAAATACGGAATAATGAAAACATGGAACATTGGAATAATGGAAAGGTGCATAAAAAAATCCTCATCATTCCATTTTTTCCCATCATTCCACCCTTGCCAATATTCCGGTTTTAGTGAAGCATCCTCTCCATCTCTTCCCAATATTCCGGAGGAATGTCCATTCCAAACTTTAACGCCCCTTCGGTCCCCAGAAAAATCGGGTCCTCCACCACCGACACCCGGCTGGGACCCATGTCACTTAAGGAATTCTGGATATATTCTCCCAGACCGGGAATCTGGCTCATTCCACCGGCCAGAATGATATTGTTCCTGACCTTTTCCTGAAAATCCGGATCGAAGGTGGCTATTTCATCCCTGATTCCGTTCATGATATCCGAAAGGATGATGGAGGTAGCCCTCTGCAATTCGGGGCCAACCTCGTGCGCTAAATGCTTGCCGTTAACCGCGAGCTCAACGATGACGGATTGTTCCCTGTCCGTTATTTCGGCATATTCTTCCTTGATTCTCTTCACAATCGCCCTGGTAAACAGGGTTTCGGGGAACTTGTCCGACAACAGACGGAGAAGTTGGTCATCCACGTAATTTCCGGCCATGCTTATGGACCTCAAGTCCTCGACCTTGGGAATAGACCCGCTCAAGCGGCAAATATCCGAGGTCCCCCCTCCGATATCCACGACCAGGCAATTTTGAAGCATATCCAGTCCGTAAGCCACGGAAAAAGGTTCAGGAATGACCAGGACATTGGCGAAATACTGCCTGAGCATTCTCATCAAAAGTTTTTTATATGGCTTTACCCCCTGGGCGGGCGCGCCCACCACGCAGTAAATGTCGCCTTCCGGGGGATTGGTGGAGTCAATAAGATGCTTGACCAGAATGTTGGCGGCTTCCTCGCATCTCGGCGCCCCTTCCCTGATAACGCCGTGGTCTAGGGGGTACACTATTTCAAGGGCGAGCCTGTTGTTCAAGGCTTCCTGGCCTATCATCACCCCCACCCCAAGCGTCTTGGCGCTGATGACGTCCTTGGGCCAACCCACCACGCTTTCCTCGTAAGCGCGCGCATCCCAGCTAGTTACTATGGAACTACGCACGGTGCCCAGGTCCAGTCCTACAAAATGAGGTCCCTTGCCTGACACCGAGGCGACCTTTTCAGGCTTTGGAGCGGCCGCCGCTGGCCTCCCCGCATGTTTTCCTCTGAGCGCCTTTCCCCTTTTTCCGGCGATCTTTTTTTTCAGCCCCATAATACCCTCCCCATAAAGTGGTTAACGAAATTTCCGTTTTCTAAAGCTCAATCTTCCTTTTCTTCCAAGGCTTCTTCCTGAATGTCCTCAACTTTTTCCTCGATCTCGATCATTTGATCCAGGGCCTCCAGTAAGGGACCCATCTCCGAATTATATTCTTTTATCTCCGGGTGGTCCTTTAATGTAAAGTAAAAAAGGGTCCCCAGTTCCGCCATTTTCCTCAAAAGCTCTTTTTTAATTTCATCCGGGGCCGTATCCAGGAGTTTTTTCAAGGTCACGGAATCGCCTGCGTCAGTATCCGGTTCCACTCCTCTCGTTTCAAGGTTTGCCTTAATTCGCTCCGCCATTACTTTCAAGTAGCCTCTTCCCACGGACGCAACCTCAACTGGAAGCTGAAAAAGCTTTTTCATGGAGAACTCTCGGTCCTCTTGCTCCCGCTCCTCATCTTCCACTGAATCGTCCTTATCTATTTCCCCGTCTCCTTGCTCCTCGTTTGCTTCACCCTTTTCCTGAAAGGGGTTCTCAGGGGTTTCGTCCTCGCCGGTCAATTTTTTCAGATCGTCACAAAGTGCATCCATGTCATTAAAGCCTTTCTATTGAACACAGATGACGCAGATGAACACAGATTTTAGAATTATTTAAAAAAATCTTAATCTGCGCCAATCTGTGGAAATCCGTGTCCCATTAAATTATTTCATTTCACTGGAAATCAAGTGATCTAGGTCCTTTAGTATCGGAACGATTTTCTCAATGGTCTTAGGGTGGTCCTTGGCGATAAGGTAGAATACCGCCCCGAACTCCGCGAATTTGTTCAGGATTTTTTTTCTTTTTTCCACCGGCGCGGACTCCAGAATTTCCTTCAGCCTTCTGAAGTCGTCCAGCACCTGAATTTCGTCTCTTTTTCCCTTTTTAAACTCCCTTCTTTTAGGCGATCCAAAAACCGCTTGGCTCAGGGAGGAAAGCCCGGAGCTAATAACATCAAAAGGCAGGGATATCATCTTGAAAATCGAGAATTCATGGTTTTCTTCTTTCCTGCTCCTTTTCACGGGTTGTTCTTCTTCCTCAACCCCTTCATCCACCTGCTCCTCCTCTTCTTCTGCCTGTTCATCCTCCCCGGCGTCCGCCTCTTCCAAATCTTCCTTTTCTTCCAATACATCTTCTTCCATTTCTTCCACGTCTTCTTCCAACCATTCTTCAGCGCCGGATTCCTCAAGCGTTTCTTTTGCCGCAGGTTCCTTGGCGGGACGTGTCCTGGAAA
Organism: Nitrospinota bacterium; assembly: GCA_016212295.1. Classification (GTDB taxonomy): domain Bacteria; phylum Nitrospinota; class Nitrospinia; order JACRGO01; family JACRGO01; genus JACRGO01. The sequence continues at coordinate 30,929 of JACRGO010000115.1, forward strand.
CCAGGATTTCCCGCACCAGAGCGTTCCGTACTGGGGCTATTGTCTTCACGCCCTCCTTTTTTTTCTCCTTTGAAGACGCAACGGGACCGGACGCGTATTTATTTTTCATTAAATCCAGGTGGCGTTGTATCATTTGGGAGGAAGCGGGGCTTTTCGAGGGTGTTAAAGATGGACTAGCTGCGGATTGGGTTTTGCATGCGGTTCTTGGAGCGGCGGAGGTTGTAGCGTATTTGATGGGTTTTGGACCTTTTTGTTTTTCGGTGATTGAAAAACGAAGATTGGCCGCAGTCTCTCTTTTTTGACGGGCCTTTTCAAAATATTCCAAGGTTAACGACATTTTTCTCCTCCCTTAATTTTATGCTTGAATTTACACCGAAATTAGGAAAATAGTATACAACAACAACAACAACAACTAGGGAAAAAAAATATTTTCTTCCCTGGGCTTTTTCAGCTATTTTTTGACAGGATAGACAGGATTTTGTAACCGTTCACGGTTTCAGGTTTAGGGTTCCTGGTTTGTAACTACTCAGGTGGATAGTCTGTAGGTATTTAGGTGGATAGGGAGGAAGAAACATGCGAGATCACACAAAACTCAGAGCATTTGAACTGGCCGATATCGCGTTTGCATCTCTAAGGGAGTTGCACTATCGGTTCGGCTTGTCGAAACGTTCAGAATATTTTGATGAAATCAAAAACAGGAGAGACCGAAAAAGTGTTGGGGTCCTTGATTCGTTCTTTGCGCAGTCCTAATAGACTAAGTCTAAACAACCTGAGTAGTTACAAAACATTTAGTCTTGCATTTTTAGCGCTTATAAACTAAAATGTTTCCCAAAACGGACATTATTGTCTCTTTAACGAAACAGTATGCAGATCATTGAATTCCAAAGGCGGTTATCAAACTACCCTGTATTCTCCTTGCGGGATATAAAAAAGATTATCCCGGATTTTTCTTACCGGCAGCTTGACCGCTGGGAAAAAAGGGGATATTTAAGAAAGCTCAAGCAGGAGTATTACTGCTTGGCGGAGCGGGAAACAACCCAAAGTTTCCTTCTTTATACAGCTAATAAAATATACAGCCCCTCATATATTTCCCTCGAAAAGGCCCTAAAATTCTATGGGTTTATCCCAGAGGAGATTTTTCAAATCACCTCCGTAAGCGCCAAAAAAACGGCGAATTTCCTTACCTCCGTCGGCGATTTCAGCTATCGCCATATTAAACCCTCTCTTTTTTTTGGCTACAGACTTTTGGACTTCGGTAAGCAAAAAATACTCATGGCTGAACCTGAAAAGGCGGTTTTGGACTATCTTTATTTGCATCCAAGGCTCAGGACAGCCGATGACTTCCTGGAAATGAGGATGAATCGCAAGGAATTCTCAGGGCAAATTGATTGCGAAAAATTCAAAAACTACCTTGCGGCCTTTCAAAACAAGTCTCTTGCCCGCCGGGTGGAAATATTTTTAAGCGCAATCCAAAATGATTAATCTCAGTCAAATCCTGGCTCAATACCCAGCGCGCTTACATATCCATCAGGAGAGCATTCTCAAGGAGTATTTGCAGTGCAAGATTTTAAACAGCATTTTTAACAGCCAGCACGCGAACAAGTTGGCTTTTCTTGGGGGCACGGCATTGCGCATTATTTACGGGAGCACGAGATTTTCCGAGGATTTGGATTTTGACAATTTTGCTTTGAGCGAGGCTGAATTTAACGAGTTGGGCAAGATTATAAAAGCCGACCTAGAATTGGAAGGATTGAATGTCGAGATTAATACCGTGACACAAAATGCCTATCGCCTGAAAATCAGGATTCCAAAATTGCTTTTTGACTCAGGTATTTCCTCATTTGTTGGCCAGAAAATTTTGATACAAGTAGACACGGTTCCACAACATTTTGATTACACTTTGGAAAAGCCGTTTTTAAACAAGTTTGAGATTTTCACGCAGATTAATGCCGTGCCGAAAGACTTACTTTTGTCCCAAAAAATCCATGCATCGGTAAACCGCAAGCGCATTATGGGGCGGGATTTCTTTGATGTGGTTTTTTTGTGCGGGATAGGCGCCAAACCCGATTTTGCTTATTTGGAAAAAAACTTGAAGATCAAGAATCAGGCGGAACTCAAAAGCCACCTCCTCAAAAAAACGAAAAAACTCGACTTTGAGGCTTTATCAAAGGACGTCGAACCCCTTCTGTTTGATTCGCGAGACAAGAAAAAAGTCTTGCTCTTTCGCGATTTTGTGAAGCAGAATTTTTAATTTACCCGATATATAGCCAACGCTTTTTCAAAAGCGGCGCAATTTGCAATTTGCCATTTCAATTTTTCAATTTAAAATGGCTTATATACTGAGCCTCTTGCAAAAGTCTTGGTGAATTAAGAAAAGCGGGCTGAGAGCAGCGTTTTTTTTGGGTTTCCCTCTGTTGAGAAGGAATTTTACCGCTGTTTTCTGTAATTCTCCAAATTTATTTGGATCTTGGGCATACCACCCCCTTCGGGTAGTTGTGCATTCAAAATTGTCGAGAACTCAGCCGCCGGCTACTTTGAGCAATTGGTCCGCAAACAGGGCAACAACGCCAAACATGAGATGCTGAAAAACCTTGGCGGCCCCTTTGACCATAACGTTACGGCCGCCGAAACTGTCCTTCAGGCTGCTGTTGAAGCGTTCGGCCGCAGTGCGTTCATTATAGCGCGCCGCCTCGTGGGGAGCCATTGGCGCTGTTTCCCTGCTCCTGGGATTCCTGTCAATAATAGGCACATGGCCCAGTTCTCTGCTGGCTTCCCATATCGGCTTTGCATCATAGGCCGCATCCATAAGATCGTAGCAATACGTGATCTTGCCGCTCGTCATTTTCATGAGGGGAATGGCTGCCTGGCTGTCGTGAAGCGACGCTGACGTCAGGATCGCGCTAATGGGCAATCCACAGTCATTAACATCCACATGCAGTTTATAGCCGTTCCAGGTTTCGGCAAAACCCTTGGCGTTTTTCTTGGCGCCCCGGTCACATGCCGTGGGCAGTTCCGCAAGAGAATCTTCCAAGGGCTGTCCTAATTGCACGTCCAGACGCTTTGCGGGAACAGCTTCTCTTTCTTCTCCCTTGGCCGGACGCCCTTTCTTTTTTTGAACCTTGAGCCTTTTGGGCTTCCTGGCCGGTTTCTCTCTGCCCTGGATGGCGGTGGAATCACGGCTGATATGCCCAATCAATTCCGGGCTCATGTGCTCTTTTACCAGGGCGTCATGGACCAGCTTGCCCAAACCGCTTGCGGCAAACTCGGCAAAGGCCCGTGAGAATGTCGCTTCGGACGGAACATCGCTGCATCGAGAAAAACCGCAGATGCTTCGCAGATTCGGCGTTGTGCGCAACGCGTGAATCAAAGAACTGGTATGAGGGTATTTGTATACAGCCTTGGCGACATAAGACCGGGCTATGGCCTCACGTTCCTTGATCTTCCGCCCAAACCGCTATGTGGCAACGCTTTTGGGCACATACTTTTCGACTAGGGTGAGTTCAAGTATCTTGACCAGCCGCTTCTCCCAATCGGTCAAGGGAGAAGACAAACACTCGTCGAGATGGGGAAACAAACTCCGCTGTACTCTCCGTATCAACCATGATATCCTTTTCTTGAGCTTCATGGGTATCCTCCGTTATTGTGGTTCTTGCAAACTTACAATAACATGGAACTACCCATGATGCTCAACCTTTAGGTACGGAACAAGGAATTTTTTTTGCCCACTTATGACTTTTGCAAGAGGCTCTACTTACTCGCCTATTCTGAGAATTTATCTCGCACATTTCATTTCGGCAATGAGCCAAAAATATTTGAAATTTCAAAAAGGCGGCTAAATGTGAATCGTTTTATGGCAAAAAGAGATAATTTTTCGGAATAGGCGAGTAAGTATCTCCAACCGTGAAAAAACATTGCGCCTTTTTTGAAAATTTCAAATATTTTTGGCTATGTTTTACCAGTAAAACTTTAAAATTCCGGCACAGCCCGTCTTCTGGATTTTTTTGTTTGATGCGCATTGGTTTTAAATTGCAGGGCCCGCGCGCTACCGGCTATTGCAACACTTGTAGATAGAAAAAGCCACGCGAGGTAAGCTACGTTCTTCGTATTGTGCCACAACACAAGGAGAACGACATGGCTTACACACGCGTGA
>JACRGO010000014.1 GCA_016212295.1 Nitrospinota bacterium
AGCATCACGGCGTAAGTAAAGGAGAGAAGCGCGTTCACCGGGTCGGTGGGCGGCCTCCGGTTGCGTCCGTTGAAACAAAAATCTTCTTTTTGCTGGGTAATAAGGCGTGAAAAAATCCCGAAGTAGGCGTTGGCCGCTTCCCCTTCCCGGCCCCGAACGCTTTCCAGTTCCGCCGTGGCCTTCAGCCGGGTGAGAGTTCCCTTCATTTCCTGAATCGTCTTTTCTATCTCTTCCCATCCCTCGCAATCGGGAGTGTTGCGAATGGTCCGTTGAAGGACCGTCCGGCTGTTGACGATCTTCGCGGCCACCGTGTATTTTGCGATTTCCGCTGATTTCTCTATACTGTCCGCCCAACGGTACTGTTCCCTTCTCAAAAGAACATTGCCGGTTTGACGGCCCTGCACCCTGGCCTGAAATCGTCCGTATTCCGTGAAGAAGGCGAGGCCGACCCCGCTTTCACCGCAGGAGGCCATGAAAGGCGGGGAGACATTGATCCTGCCGAAACAGAAGATATTGGCAAGGGAGAGCATGGGCAGTTGGAGAACCTTTTCCCGGTTGATCTCCACCACCACGGTTTCTCTCTCTTTGTGGATATAGGCCCCCTCCGTGGTGACAAACAGTGTATTAAGCAGTTTTTTCATTTTTTCTCTTTCCTTAAAATTTATTCACCGCAGAGCTCGATGGGGACGCGGAGAGAGAAACAGTGATGAGTCATCACAGGTTTTTCCAATCACTCGTCACTTGTCACTCGTCACTATCCTTTTATCCTCTTCCTCGAAGAGCAGTTCCTCATACCGTTCCCTTTTCATGACTCCTTTCCATTTCGGCTGGCACACTTCCATTAAAGAACAACTCTTGCATTTTGAGGAATATACCGCTGGCGGCGTTTTACCGGCGCGGATCAGGTCGTGAAGCCGCTCCGCCAAATCCCCGGTTTTTTTTCGCAACTCCGGAGAAAAGGAAACCGGATGCCGCCTTTTTTCGGCGCCGTAAAAAAGCGCCCCCTCCGGAATTTCCACTGACAATTGCTCCTCCAGGCAGAGGGCCTGGGCGCAAAGCTGGACTTCATAAACGCCATCCTCCTTTGGTTTGCCTTTTTTATATTCCACGGGATAGGGGAGCCACCGCCCCTCTCTGTTTGGCAAGGAAACTCCCCTGCCGTCAATGCTCCGCTTGAACTCCACTACATCGGCCTGGCCCGTGAGCCCCAGCCTGTAGGAGACCAGCCTGAGGGACCGGACGGAAATACGGTCGCCGCGTGATTCTTTTTCCCCACCGTGGACCCGTTCATGGAGAATCTCGCCAAGGACCGTGTGCCTGTTCTCCGCCCACTGCTGTTCCAGGTGTGTTAAAGCACAACGACGCTCACAAAAAGCCAGGTGCTGAAGGGCGGAGATCATGAGCAGGTCTTCATCGGCGTAGTTCATGTCTTGGGGCCTCCCTTTCTGAAATTCGACCTTACTCGATGGAGTCTTTCGGTGTAGGACTGAAGGTCCCGGTATCCGCCGTGCGGCGGGATGAGTTGGGGCGGTTCTTTTTGGATAGTCATTTTTTTCTATGATCTTTTTAAATACAACAATTATCAGAAAAATTTTCCATCTCCAGCACTCCGGCCATGTAACCAAGAAAATGATTATAAGCTAGGTCCCATCGGAACAGCTCGTTAAATCCATCCAGTGGAGCGATACCATATAGCTCTTTCTTGGTGGTATAGATGTTGACCGCTTTTTGTTGTATTTCCTGAAATTTCACCTCTTTTCGTTTTTCCCTGTCCGACAGCCGGTTAAGCAAATCCACGTCAACGATAACCGTTATCGTGTTTGATGAAATTACCTTGAATTGGCGTTCAACTTCGGGAAAATCTTTTTTAAACTCCGCTTTTATAATGGAATCATCTTCACATCTTCCATGATTTCTACTGCGTATCTCCCGCCTCATCGCCTCCATGCAAAATTCCGGAGAAACCTTTTGCTCCCGGTAAATGTCCGCCAGCACTTGCGCGGATGTTTTGAATGCCGGGTGCTCCCTGAGGAGTTCCCCTGCCCTGATTTTGAAACCCCACAGTTCCGATGCGCCGAACTCTCCAGACCTGTTGGCTCGTCCCGCTGTCTGAATGGCGCTGATCAGACTGCACAATTCACGCGCCGCCGTTCGGAAGGAAAAATCAAGCCCGGCTTCAACACATGAGGTGCCAACGAGCGTCCAATCCTTGTCATTCTTTTCTTTAAGACGGCGTTTTACCCGGTCGATGGTTGCCTTGCGATGAATGGGAGCCAGAGCAGTGGATAAATG
>JACRGO010000120.1 GCA_016212295.1 Nitrospinota bacterium
CCTTCGGCCACCCCTCTCAAGAGGGGAATTTATATATGACGGCGCCTTTTCAACAGGCCATTATATTGTTACGTTCAGAAATTTGAGTTGTCAACGGCGTCTGAAAATTTGTTTTTAAAAAATTCCCCTCTTGAGAGGGGTTGCCGAAGGCCGGGGTGTGTTAAGGGTCTTCTTATTCATGCCTCAGTATAAACATTTTTTCAAGACAGCTTCTTAAATCCAAAATCTTAAATCTAAAATTGAACTCTAATGTCCATTAAATTCCATTCCAAGGACATCATCAGCGCCAAGCAATTCACCAGGGAAGACCTGGATATGATCTTCGAAATCGCCGCCCGCATGGAGCCTATAGCGCGCGGCGACGAGGAGTCGCGATTGCTGCGGAGCAAATACCTGGCAACCCTCTTTTTTGAGTCAAGCACCAGGACCAGATTCAGCTTCGAAATCGCCATGCTTAGGCTGGGCGGCCAAATCATCAACACCAGCCACGTGGCCTTTTCCTCAATAACCAAGGGAGAATCCTTGCATGATACTGTAAAGGTGGTGGGGAATTTCGTGGACATCATCGCGATCCGGCACCCGCTGGTGGGGTCAGCCCTCACAGCGGCCAAGGCCACGGAAAGGCCGGTCATAAACGCCGGGGACGGGCCAGGCGAGCATCCCACTCAGGCCCTTCTGGATTTATTCACCATATTGAAGGAAAAGAAGAGGATCGACGGGTTGAAAATCGCAATGGCAGGCGACCTCAAGTTCGGGCGCACCATCCACTCCCTGGCCCAGTTATTGGCCCATTTCGACGTGGAACTGGTTTTTATCTCTCCTGAAATCCTCCGCGCGCCGGAGGGACTCCTGGCCCATTTGAGGGAAAAGGGGGTCTCCTTCCGGGAAACGAAGGACATCGAGGATGGCATCTGCGATTTTGACGTCCTCTACGACACGAGAATCCAGGAGGAGCGCTTCACGGATTTAAAGGAATTTGAAAAGGTGAAGAATTGTTACACGATCACCAAGGAGCTTGTGGGAAGGGGAAAGGAAGGGATTTGTATAATGCATCCCTTGCCCAGGCTTCAGGAAATTTCGGTGGAGGTGGACGACCTCCCGAACGCCGCGTATTTCCGCCAGACCTTTTACGGAGTCCCCATCCGCATGGCCTTGCTTGCCCTTCTTCTTGGGAAGGCTTGAAATTGAAAAGCTGTCTGAACCACGCGAATTAACACGAATTCCATAGCGCGGCCATGCGCGCTCCAAGAAACGGTTGAAAAACTTGCGCGGAAAACTTAAATTTCTGAGCGCAATATTAATGATAAGCCAGGATTTTAAAGCTTTTTCTGTTTTTTTTCTCTTTGTGTCTTGGCGCCTTAGTGTGAAAAAAGGATTTTCAAGTGAAAAATATGCAAAAACAGCATGGAAAATATATCGGGTTTTTCTTTACAGGGATTCAGGAAAAGGAAATGTATTTGGAGAAAAATAAATAATGGAATTCGAGGCTGTCATCGGATTGGAAGTGCATGTTCAAATAAACACGAAATCAAAGATCTTCTGCGGGTGTCCGACGAAGTTCGGAGAGGAGCCTAACCGCAACACCTGCCCCATTTGCCTGGGAATGCCGGGGGTATTGCCGGTTTTGAACAGGGAAGCAGTCAACTTGGGCCTCAAAACCGCCCTGGCCACTGGATGCAAAATCAATCCGCTCTCCAGGTTCTCCAGAAAAAATTATTTTTATCCCGACCTTCCAAAGGGCTACCAGATTTCCCAGTACGAACTGCCCCTGGCCGAGCGCGGCAGAGTTTGTATCAAGACCGGCGGAAAGGAAAAGGCCATCGGGATCACCCGTATCCACCTGGAAGAGGACGCCGGGAAATCCATTCACGGCGAAAACCTTGGCGACCCGGCAAGCAGCTATGTGGACTTCAACCGGACCGGCGTGCCGCTCATGGAGATCGTCAGCGAGCCTGAGATGCATTCGCCGGAGGAGGCAAGGGAGTATCTTCAAAATTTAAAATCCATTCTTGAATACATAGAGGTCTCGGATTGCAACATGGAGGAAGGGAGCCTTCGATGCGACGCGAATATTTCCCTGCGTCCAGTGGGCCAGAAGGAGTTGGGGACCAAGACGGAGTTGAAAAACATGAACTCCTTCCGCAACGTACAGAGGGCGCTGGAACATGAGGTCGAGAGGCAAACCCATCTACTCCAGAATGGAAAGGCCATTATCCAGGGCTCACGGCTTTGGGACGCCGCGAAAAACGAAACCGTGTCCATGAGGGAAAAGGAAGAGGCCCACGATTACCGCTATTTCCCGGAGCCAGACCTGCCTCCGGTGGCGGTCGATCAGGATTGGATCAATGGAATAGAAAAGACCTTGCCGGAGCTCCCGGCAGCTAAGCGCGAAAGGTTTGTTTCCCAATACGGCATCCCGGAGTACGACGCAGGAGTGCTCACGGCGTCCAGGAGCGTGGCCGATTATTATGAAAGGTGCGTTTCCCTTGCGGGCAATCCTAAAATAGTTTCCAATTGGGTCATGGGGGACGTATTAAGGGTCCTGAAGGAAAAGAACATGACAGTGGAGCAATTCAGCGTCACTCCGGAGCGCCTGGCCTCCATGATCGGCATGATCTCGAGCGGGACCATCAGCGGCGCCATTGCTAAGACGGTCTTCGAGGAGATGTCCGCTACAGGCAAAGACCCCAAGGCCATTGTCGAGGAAAAGGGGCTGGCGCAGATCTCCGATGAAAAGGCCATTGAGGAAATGGTTGACGCGGTCCTGGCGTCCCATCCTGTAGAGTTGGAGACATATAAAAAGGGAAAGGAAACTCTTTTCGGATTTTTCGTTGGACAGGCGATGAAGGCCGCCAAGGGCAAGGCCAATCCTTCACTCATTAATAAAATTCTCAAGGAAAAACTCTCGCGGTTGAAAGGATGTGATCAGTAGACAATGGTCATTAGTCACTGGTCATTGGTTTATTGAAGTGCCTTTATGTGTTTCAATGACTAATGACCTGTGACCAGTGACTTCGTCCAATTTCCCCAATGCCATACAGCTCAGGTTGCCCACAAGACAACATAGTCCACAGATTCAATCCCATCGCGAAACTCCTTGTTCTGGTTTTCATCATTGTCCTGCTTCTCATGGACACAAATTTTTACATCTATCCGGGCGTTTTCTTTTTTCTTTTAGCGATAGCGCTCCTGGGCCGGATTTCCCCCGCCGGACTTTTCAGGAAGGTGAGGCCGCTCTGCTATTTCCTGGTTATGATAGCAGCAGTGCATCTATTCTTCACTCCAGGCCGGTCCATCCCGCCGTTCCCTGTCTGGAAAATCAACATCACCCTTGAAGGGGCGAAAAACGGAGGCATGGTATTTTTAAGATTTTTTCTTTTGATAACGGCTTCATCCATACTTACAATGACCACGCCTCCCATGAAACTCGCGAAAGGACTGGAAACAGTTTTTTTTCCCTTTGGGCTGATAGGATTTCCCATCTCTCGTTTTTCAAAAATGGTTGTGCTGACGCTGCAGTTCATCCCCGTGGTGTTTTTCGAAGTGGAAAACGCCTTTAAAAAGGTTGCGCTGGATGTCCCGGACTTTTCTTCGTTGAGTGTTTTCAGGAAGATTCCATATCTGGCGCTGGTGGTGGACCACGTCTTCAGGAGAAGTCTCCTCTATGCCGACGAATTGGCCGCCGGAAATGAAGAGGATAATAATACAGACAAAAAAATTGAAAATTGAAATTTGAGATTAAAAATCTGAAATCTGAAATCTCAAATTTGAAATCTCAAATTTGAAATTTGAAATAAGAGGCGGCTATCCAAAAATGGAAAAAATCTTGGCCGGCAATTCAATCCAACCGCTTCCTGAATTTTAAAATGGACACGGAAAGGAGTCCCGCGGCCATTACGGACAGCGGGACCACCGAGCGCAGCAAATGGCCCAGCTCCGCCCCGCGCAGGATAATGCCGCGCAGGATATCAAGAAAATACGTCAATGGAAGAAGATAGCTGAGCGTGAAAAAAAACAGCGGCATGGTTTCACGCGGATAGATGAAGCCGGAGAAAAATATGGAGGGGAGCAGGGTGGCTATGGCCATTTGAGTCGCCTGTACCTGGTTTTTCGCCAAGGCGCTGATCAACAGGCCGATCCCTATCACGGCCAGCGCGAAAATCCCTGACAGGAAAAAGAGGAGCCATGGATCTCCCTGCATCCGGATTCCGAAGACAAAGCGCATCACCACCATAAGAATGCCCATCTCCATGAACGCGAAAATCACGTAGGGCGCCACTTTCCCCAACAACAGCGCCAATCGCGTGGCCGGGCTCACCATCAACTGCTCCAGGGTGCCGATCTCCCGCTCCCTTACAATGGCGAAGGCCACCAGCATGGTCAGGGAAAGTTGGATCGCGACCCCGATGATGCCAGGCACGAAAAAATTGGCGGAAAGAAGGTCGGGGTTGAACAGGACCCTCGGCCTTACATCAATTGCGCCAGGCCCCCGCTTCCGGGCTTCCTGCGATTTGACGGATTGAAAGCCGACGCCGTTGGCGGTGGACATGGCTTGCAGAGCGATGGTGTTGTTGCTGCCGTCGATGAAAACCCCTATGGAAACCCCCTCTCCCTTTTGGCGGCGGGAGGAATAATCCGGGGGGATTTCTATCCCTACCGCCGCCTTTCCTTCCACAAGAAGGCGCATCAACTCCTCGTGTGAATGGACGTGCCGCTCGATCCTGAACACTCCTGTGTTTTCAAAGGAATCAATCAACTCCCTGCTCATGCGGCGGACGTCCTGGTCATGGACGATTGTCGGCAGGTTCCTTACATCGGTGCTGATGGCGAATCCGAAGGCTATCACCTGGACTATGGGCGGGAGCATTGCGAAGAGCATGGTCGCCGGGTCCCGGACCATGTGAATGATTTCCTTATACAGGATGGCCAGGCAGCCTCTTAGTCTCATGGCCGCCTCCGCTCCTCGGCCAAGGTCAGGGAGATGAACACGTCCTCCAGGCTGGGCGGAATGTCCCTTATTTGAATCCAGGTGAAACCGTGGCCGGCGGCGTATTGCCGGATGGATTCATCATCGAATGAATTCTCCACCAGCAGATGAACGGCCTCTCCGAAGATGGTCGCGGAGCGTATGCTGTCATGGCCCCGGAATTGGCGCAACAGGCGCGTTATGGCCTGGGTCCGGATTTCCATCCTGCGGCAGCCTTCAGGCGTCACGTCCGGCAGGGATTTCAAGTCAGACGGCTCTCCGCACGCGATCAGCCTGGAAAGGTGAATGTAGGCCACCTTTGTGCACCTCTCCGCCTCGTCCATGTAGTGTGTAGTCACGAAAAAAGTTATTCCCCGCGCCGACATGTCGAACAGGAGGTCCCACAACTCGCGCCTGGCCACTGGATCAATCCCGGCGGTCGGCTCGTCCAGAAAAACAACCTTGGGTTCATGCATGAGGGACACGGCAAGCGCCAGCCGTTGCCTCCACCCGCCGGACAGGGCGCCTGCCCTTTGGTCAAGATAAGGGGACAGGCCCAGATAATCGCAGAGGGTCTTGCGCCGCTCCGAATTCGCGGAACGGGAAAGGCCGTACAACCTGCCGAAAAAATACAGGTTCTCCCGCACGGTGAGGTCCCTGTACAGACTGAATTGCTGGGACATATATCCGATATGCCTTTTTATCTCCACTGAATCACGCCGCACATTCATCCCCAGCACCCAGGCGTCTCCCTCGGTGGGCGTCAGCAGGCCGCAAAGCATCCGGATCATGGTGGATTTTCCCGAGCCGTTCGGGCCGAGAAATCCGAATATCTCGCCTTCCCGCGCCTCCAGGCTGACGCGGTCAACAGCGGTGACGCGCCCGAACCGCTTCGTAATATTTTGAACGACTATTGGGAGAGACATAAACCTTAGTTTGTATAATTTTAGTAACTATTCAGCGAAATATTATATAACTCCAAACGAACGTCCGCCACCATGCCGGGCCGCAGAACCCTGTCCGGGTCGCTGATTTCTATTTTTATTCCAAACACGAGGTCATCGCGCGTTTCCGGCGTCTGGACATTCCTTGGAGTGAATTCAGCCTTGCGGTTTATTTGAACGGCAACGCCCTCGAATTGGCGGCCTGGATGGGATTGGACGGATATGCCGGCTTTTTGCTTGAGTGGGAATTTGCCCAGATGGCTTTCAGGGACAAAGATCCTCACCCACAACGGCGTGTGGAGAATAATAGTCAGCGCCGTTTGATTGGGTTCAATCAGGTCCCCGGGATTCAACCGGCAGGATTCAACCACCCCTTCGGAGGGCGCCACAATGGCGGACTCCTTAAGATCGGCCCGCGCCTTCTCCAGGACGGCCTCGGCCAGCATGGTTTCAGCGCGTGATTGGGCGATCTGTTCGGTCCTCGTTCCCTCCCTGGCCAGGCTCAACTCCGCTGTAGCGGCCTCGGCTTGCGCCTTTGCCGCCTGGATTTCCTCCACGCGGAAGCCGGCAAGCAGGCGGTTCAGCTCCGCCTCGACGGCCTCCAGGCGTTTTTGCGCGGCAATGGCCTCGGTCCTGGCGCGGTCCAGATTTTCCTGTGTCGTGTTCTTGCTCCGCATGAGTTCCTGCTGCCGCTTTTCGGTGACGGCGGCCAGTTGCACTTCCGCCCTCGCCGCGTCGAGGTTCGCTTTCGCCACTTGAATGTCCTCCTTGCGCGGCCCGTTTTTAAGGAGGAGATACTGCTGGCGCGCTTTTTCAAGCAGGGCCTCGGCCTTGTTGATTTCCTGGGCGCGGGCGCCTTTTTCCAATTCCAGTTGACGCTGCCGCGCGCGCTCCAATTCCGCCTCGGCCTTTCGGACCTGGGCTTCAAGGACCTCACTGTCTAACTGGATCAAAAGGTCGCCCGTCTTGACCGTGTCTCCCTCCTTGGCGTTGACGGCCAGAACCCGGCCCCCGGCCTTGGAACCCAGAGACGCTTCATCGGCTTCAATGGTTCCTGAGTATTTCGCGCGGTCCTCTGAAAGTTTTTCGCGTCCCCAAAGGACAAACGCTGTGAGCGCGACGGCAAGGAATATAAAAGGAATAAAACGCTTCATACTCAGCTCATGCAAGAATAGGTGTGGAGAATATATGGCGGAAACTTATTTTACTTGGGATACCGGGTAAAATCCATGCCATGTTTGTGAGGACCGGATGAATAGGATTTGTATCTATTCAGCTAACCGCAAAGACGCAAAGTTCACAAAGGAAAACATGGCAAAAAAAACAAAGAAGAGATTCTTGCCATTGGTTTTCTTAAAATTTCACCTATTTTCTTAAATTTATTTTTCCCAAAAATTCACTTTGCGTTCTTTGCGCCTGGTGAATAGTTCCAAGATTTTTAATCGAGTAGTAATCGAGACGCTAAAAAACTTTTTTTTAGTTAACTATTTGATTTATAAGCAAAAAAAATGGAAATTCCTATACTATGAACTTAAAGCATCCCTTGTTCACTCCTCTGTCCTCAGTTCACCATTTTCTGCCATCAAGGTAGAATAGCCAGTTGCCCAACTGTCCCCTCACAGATCCCCGCATGCGGAACTACCGCACGGGGCTCTTCAAAGTTACTCACTCAGCACTCCGCATAGCATAAGATTAACATCCAGCAGCCATTAAAAGTTGGCGGCAATTCTTGGCCGTGGAACTTTAAACTCTTCCAATAGTTGTTTGAAGCCCTTCCAGTTGTAGCTCTTTTTCTGGCTTCTACTGTTTATCCATTTGAAAAGGATTCGTTCCACTTGATACAGGAAATCCCACAGGCTTTTGCTATTAAACCGCAATCCATAGTAGTTGTAGTATCCGTGAAGCTTGGAGTTCAGCTTGCCAAACAAAAGCCGTAACGGCAAGTTGCGGTTCTCTTTGCTCCAGACCCTGAAGTTCGCAAGGCTCGCCCTATACTTCTGCCGCGAGGTTCGCCGCTTCAACGTCGGCTTACCCCAGCGGC
>JACRGO010000121.1 GCA_016212295.1 Nitrospinota bacterium
CTCTTTGATACCAGCAGAATCGGGCTTTCCTGTGCATGCCTTGCGACGAGAATAACGGGTGAGCCGTATTAGTGGAAATCTCTGTCTACGGTTCGACGAGGACCCCGGGATTAAACCCCCGGGGTTACTCTACTGTGAGAACTTCCTCAGTAAAAATCATGGAAAATTTTTTCTGGCCCCTAACCGCCAGCCCCTAATCCCTGCCTCCTCGCCCCTGCCCCTACACCTTCCTAAGCCGCCGGTTGGGGCGGTATGCCCTGCCCGCCTTGGCGAGGCGCTTTCCATCCACCTGGACCACGTCCGCCGTGAAATCAAAGGAACCGGCAAGGAGATTTGACCCAACTCCATAGGAATCCACAGGCGCGCCGTTCTCCTCGAAGGAGCGGATCTTCTCCGCATTGAAGCCCCCGGAGACTATTATCTTCACGTGCCGGAAGCCCTCCCGGTCCAGTGCCTTTCTCACGTTCCACACCAGTTCCTCGCACACCCCCGTTGGCTTGAACTGCCCCATTTGGTCCTGCACGGATTTGTCAACCATGGTCTCCGAGGTGTCGAGACGGACCCCGTACAGTTTGTCCTTTAGCCTCCGCGCCGCCTCAAGGGAGGTCCTTACGCAATCGTTATCGAAGTCAACCAAGGCTATGCAATTTGTTCCGGGAAAGTGTTCGGTGAAGCGTTCAGCCACTATGGCGGTGTCTCCCCCGTAACAGGCGATGAGGGCGTGGGGAATGGTCCCCGCCCCTTCGGAGCCCCACCACGCGGCCTGGGCGTCGGTCGAGACAAGGCTCGCTCCCCCTATTCTGGCGGCGTAGCCGTCGCCCCCCTGGTTTCCCCAGTGGTCGAACCTGGCTGGAAAGAAGAGGATGGGTTTTCCCGCCGCGGCCCGGACCACGTTATGGACGTTGGTGGCCACGCGGGTCCTCCTGGCCAGCACCCCAAGGTAAAGGGTCTCCAGGTGGATGAAATATCTTGCGTCTCCTTCGATGGTGAGGACAGTCTCAAGAGGGACAATTGGGTCGCCGTCGCGCAGGGCCTTGACGTCAAGGTCCTGGAACCGGTTGTCCCATAGATTATCCAGGGCCTCCTGGACCTTGAGCTTTTCCTTCATACCGGCCAGGAACTTGCTGCTGTTCGCGTGGAAGAGGCGCCTGGTCTCGGCCTTGATCTTCATGAGACGGTCAAAGAGCTTGTACGCCTTTTCCCTGTCCGTGTAAAACCCTGAGGCCACCTTGATTATGGCGATGGCCTCGTCTATGCCGCACAGGACGGCGCTCTTTTTCTGGAATGTCTGGATGAGGGCGCGAGGGTGGCGTCCGTCCTTTTCGAGGAGGACCTTTGAGCGCCAGAAGTAGATGTCGCTGCGGTATCCCCTTCTCAACTCATGTATAGGAAGATCGAAGGTGGAGACGTCGAGGCGTTTAGACCCCGCCGAATATGTACTTGCTGATGAGTTCTTCCAAATCGACCGTGGACTCTGTTTCATTGAGAACTCCTCCTGGCTTTACAATGGTGTCGGAACCGCCGGGATTAAGCTTCAGGATTTTCTCTCCGATCAAGCCCCTGGTTTTTATGGATGCGATGGTGTCGTTGGTGAGCTTTATGTCCTTCCGTATCCTCAATGCCAAGCGGGCCATGTCGTTGTGGACCAATACTTTTTCCACACGGCCTATTATGACCCCGGCGAGTTCAATGTCCGCCCCTTCACGGACGCCTGAGGCGTTCTCGAAATCCGCGAAGATGGTGTAGTAATCGGAACTCATTATTTCCAGCTTCCCCAATTTAAGGGAAATGTAAACCAGGGAAAAAATGCCCATCAGGACAAAGACGCCTACAATAGCTTCAGTGCTTAGTTTTCTCATTCAGGCCACCTTTATCGGACCGTCAATCCTGCCCGATATGAATTGTTGGGTTATTGGATTACTGGAATTCTGGAACTCCTCCGCAGGGAGGTCTTCCACTATGGTTCCATTGTGCAGCATGGCCACGCGATGGGCCACGTGGAATATTTCCGGAATTTCGTGGCTTACTATGACCGCCGTGAAGCCGAACCTTTTTTGCGCCTCCATGATCATCAGATGGATCGCGGTTTCCATCATCGGGTCCATGCCCGTGGTGGGCTCGTCGAAGAGGATGATATCAGGGTTTTGAATAAGGGCGCGGGCCAGGCCCACCCTTTTCTTCATCCCGCCGCTTACTTCGTCCGGGTATTTATCGCCCATGCCGGAAAGGTCAAGGGCCTCGAGTTTTTCCTCCACCCTGTCCCGGATTTCCTTTTCCTTCATCCTGGTTTTTTCCCTGAGCGGGAAGGCGACGTTTTCAAACACCGTCATGGAATCGAACAAGGCCGCCCCCTGGAACAGCATCCCGAATTTTTTCCTGACCTCGTTCAACTGGATTTCGCCCATTTTGGTTATGTCCAACCCGTCCACCAGGACGCTTCCGCTGTCCGGCCTCAGGATGCCTATCAAATGCTTGAGGAGAACGCTCTTGCCTATGCCGCTTCGCCCTATTATGGCGGAAATTTTACCGACGGGAAATTCCATGCTGATCCCGTCAAGGACCACCTGCTTGCCGAACCTTTTTGTCACATTCACTAACTCGATCATATCAGAACCGAGGTCATGAAATAGTCCCAGATAAGGACCATAACCGAGGAGAGGACCACCGAGTTAGTGGTGGACTTGCTGACCCCTTCCGCTCCATGGCCTGTGTAGTAGCCTTCATAGCACGTGATCCACGTTATAATGACCCCGAAGCTGAGTGACTTTAAAAAGCCCACATAAATGTCCTTGAATTCCACGCTGGTCTTCATCTCCGCGAAAAAGGCCCCTTTGTTCACGCCGAGAAGCTCCACCCCGACCATGTATCCGCCGTAGATGCCCACGACGTCGAACATGGCGGTGAGCAAGGGGACAGCTATGATCCCGGCGATTATTTTCGGGACCACCACGAATTTAACCGGATTTACGGCCATGGTCTTCAAGGCGTCGATCTGTTCTGTTATCCGCATGATCCCGATTTCCGCGGTGATGGCCGACCCCGCCCTGCCTGTCACCATGAGGGCGGCCAGGACAGGCCCAAGCTCGCGCAGGAGGCTAAGCGCCACCGCCGCCCCCAAAAGCCCTTCGGCCCCGAACTTTTGCAAGGTGTAAAATCCCTGGAGTCCGAGCACTCCGCCAGTGAAGAAAGCGGTAAGGAATATGACAAAGAGGGACTTTACGCCGATAAAGTTGATTTGCTTTATGATATGCCGGACTTTATACGGGGGGCGTATGGCCCAAAACAGGAACTGGTAAAAAAAAATCACCATGTTTCCCAGTTTCTCCAGGACGCGTAATCCAGGCGCCCCCAAAAATTCCAGAAATCTTACCATTGATAGCCTTAATATTATTACGTTCAGAAGTTTGCGTTTTCCACGCAAGTTTTTCAACCGCTTCTCGGGGCGCGCATGGCAGCAACCAAGGATAAAGCAAAACCCCAAATGTCAAATAACAAATTACAAACAAATTACAAATTACAATTACCGAATGTCCAAAAACAATTCCTTATCCTTGTTTGCTCTTTGTAATTTTGTTTATTGAGATTTATTTGATAATTGATTTTTGAAGCTTCATACTCTCGCTAATGGCGCTGGCGGAGACTCGTGGTCCGGCATTCTTAGGCAGCGCCTGAGAGCGAAAGACAAAAATTTATAAGGGAATAATGTAGCATTTCCTTGAGAAAGCAGTCAATTACCGGTGGGATCCACCCCCTGCTGCAATCTGCCCAGGGTGTGCATGGGGTTTTTATCCAGAAATTTCCGGCAGGATTCCTTGAAGTCCTGCCCGTTTTTTAAAAGGCCATGCAGGGCCAATGTATCGGCGTCGTTCTGATGCCCCAAGGCCAAGGCGCTTTCAATGGCAAGGAGATTGCTCAACTCAGCGATGGCAAGGCCCTTTTTTCCCTCTTCCGGTTTTTCGGACGCGCAAAGCGGCTCCACCAGCATTTTAGCGGACTGCGACGCCTTTCCATAAAAGAAGTATTCCTCGATTTTGTCCCTTTTCATCACATCCAGCGCCTGGGCATTCAAAATCTTGAACTGTTCCAGGGACTCGCGAGGATTCATCTTCCCGGTGAGAAAATCGATTTGCCGGCCGTATACCTCGATGTTCAGCCTCTGGAGCTCTTTTTGAACGGCTTTCCGCAATTTTTCGTCCGGGAGCTGGTCTTTTTCGAGCGCCGCTTGCATCTCAACCAGGTAGCCGCCTACTCTTACGGCAATGAAACGCTGGTACTGCATGGAGTTATCATACTGGTAATACCACATAAGGGACATAAAGCAAAACCCGGCAACGTAAAAAAGAACCGTTTTTTTCTTCAAAACCAACTCTCCTTTTCAAGAATGGATCAGCGGAACGTTCTATGTTACGACGCGCGGGTCCTTTCAGTCAAATTGCGATTATTTTGATATTGTTTCGGATTTAGTTATTCGGATTTCTAATTTAAGCATTGTCTCTCCCTATAATGCCCTGCTCTGAAACCTTGGCAAAAGAGACTCCGCTTCTTTCCTCAAATATGCAGAGCCTCGGCAGGAACAGTTCCCATTGCGACCCAAAAGAAACAAAAGACGGCAGGTTAGACCTTGATTTCCAGCGGCATACTGCGCTTCATTAAATCCTAGCCAAGATATTTGAATTTTTTATTTGTCATAAATTTTTCTCTAAGGAAGGCAGGAATGCGGGAAAGTTTTTTATTTTTCTCACCTTCCCGGTTTTTTCCTGGTTTCCTGCATTCCTTAGCTAAAATTTTTTTTATTTAGAATGTGCGTTTCGCTTCATACCGCTATCTGTTCTTCATGATATATACTCCCGGCGGCAACGATGGCGTCTTGGCGATTAAACTCAATGGTTTCCCGCAAGGTGATTTTCAGAGTTTCCATTAATTCTTTTTTGATGGTTCCTGGCAATTGACTCCAGGCACTTCCTCGATCCAACCAATCCACCAGCCACCTTCTTCCTTGATGATTGCCGTGTACGTGTTATTCACAATGAACCTCCTTATAGATTTCTATCCTGCCATTTATACAACCAACGGGTTTATATTTGCATTGCGATAAATTATACCACGAACTTTCTAAAGTACGGGACCTTGAAAAAATACCTTATTCCCCGATCCTACAATCCTTCAATAATCCTCACCTCTTCTTCCGTCAATCCGTATAGTTCGTAAACCAGCCGGTCGATCTCCCTGTCCGTGGCGTCGATCTGGCGCTTCAGGACCGTCTGGTCGTGGGCGGTCTTGGCCTTTTGAAGCTGTTTGAAAAATTGAAGCCGGACATTGATTATTTAATGGCAACTCTGAAGGGGATTAGAAAGATGCTGGTAAATATCGGTCGATGTCTAATGCTCCGTGGAATACGCCAAGGATGTCAATATTCCCATTCGATTTTATTATGTAGGCGATTCTGTAGTGGCCATATAGAAGAATTCGGATGTTTTCATCCGGGCATCGGTCGTATCGATGGCCTATTTTCGGAAACCGCTTCAATATTTGGGCTTTCTGATAAATACCCTCAACCATTTGCCGAGCGGCTTTGGGGTTATCCAATGCAATATAGTCGTATATATCGTGGAGCCATTTTTCCGCTTCGCGCGTCCATCTTATTTCGGCCATGCTTTGATTCGCTTTTTTAGTTCCTCGTTGCTGATGGTCCTGTTGGCTTTTGAATCCGCGAGGCCCCGTTCCACCATTCGGATAAACGCCAGTTCCCGAAGAATTTCATCATAGGTGCTATCGTCCGGTTGTTCTTCAATGATTTTCGCCATTTCCTCTTTGGCCGTATTCATTTTTCTCCCTTCGTCGATATTTGTCGGTTACTTAATAATTTACTCCCGTTGCCTTTCCTGGTCAATTCCCCGATCCTACAATCCCTCAACGATTTTAATCTCTTCCTCCGCCAATCCGTATAGCTCATAAACCAGCCGGTCGATTTCCTTGTCCGTGGCGTCGATCTGGCGTTTCAGGGCCGTCTGGTCGTGGGCGGTCTTTGCCTTTTGAAGTTCCTTGTTGAGGTCCAGCATCCGGTCCACCAGAGAGACAATGCGGTCGTGGCGGGATTTGTCGGAGGGGTTGGAGAAGTCGATGGCGCGGATGGGGAGTTTTTCAATGTATTGTTTATTAGCAGCAAAATAACCACCATGAAAGGTTGTAGAAACTTGCTTAAAGCAAAAATCCAGCAAACGTGAATTAAGCAGTCCAGATAAATAGAGGTAACTGATTTTATTTTCGTTTAGTGTTATTCCATACCCACCCGTTGTCACATTGATAAAATAAAAGTTATCGTTGAGGTCAGGGTAAGCGCTCAATTGTGTAACCATATACGGGACAAGAATTTTAGGTTGCTCCCACATGCCCAAATTTTGTGTGCGCCCAAAACGGTACCACTGCGTATCTTTAAATGCGCCTTTCTCACGGCTTTCCAGTGATTGTTTGTTACGCTCCAAATAATCCCAACAAAGGGGGAATTTATCACGTAACGCGCTTTTTTCAATAAGCTTCGCACGAGTTTTTTCTATTAAATAAGGGAATAATATATAGGCATTTGAATTAACCCAATATTGCCCGATATCACCACTTCGGACAACTTGTTTTAAAATATTTTTTTCCAGTTTTATCCATTCATTTAATTTTTTTGAAAAAACTTCTATATGTTTTTTTGATTCATTGCGATACTTTTTGAAAAGGAAAATTGTATCAGCGCTTGTTTGTAAGCCGACAAACATCCCGGTAGATACCTCGCCTAATTTCACAAACGTCTTACTTAATTTTTCAAATAATGGAGCGCTTTTCCCCACAGTGAAGTTCCATTCAGATGACGTAACGACTCTGTTTTTAATTTTTTCAACTTTTTGTATTTTTCCATTTTGCCAGTTATTTAAATTTTCTACACGAACTATTTGAAAAGATTCTCCAGCATTTTTATTCAAGAACATCAGGCACGTGTAAGTAGTTGCTCCATCAAATACCTGTTGGTCTCCAAAGTGAATTATTTTTGAAAGGTGAGCGCCTTTAGCAATTATTTCACGCAAGTGTTTACCATACTGGGCATTAAAAAACTTATGTGGCAAAATGAAACCCAAGCGCCCAGATTTGTTAAGCAAATTTAGGCCCTTTTCGACAAACATCACATAAATATCACAACTCCCTGTTTTAGCGACTTGATATTGTGTTTTGTAAAAAGCGACTTCCAACGGTATCCATTCTTTCATTGCCTGTATGCGTACATACGGCGGATTGCCGATCACCGCGTCAAACCCGCCGTCCTTCATGATCTCCGGGAATTCCGCCTCCCAGTCAAAGACGTTCACGCGGTGGCGCTCGTCGTCATCGAAGAAATTCAACTGCTTGCCGTTGTAAAAATCCGGGCCTATAAGGGAGTTGCCGCACTTGATGTTGTTCCCAAGGTCCGGGAGGGCGCGCTCGTGGAGCAGCTTCCATTGTTTAGTGATGGTCTCCCCGGACTCCCCTTCCAGCACCTTGAGAAGCAGGGAGAGCTTGGTGGTTTCAACCGCCTGGGCATCGATGTCCACTCCGTAAATATTGTTGAGCAGGATGCGCTTCTTCTCCGTTGTGGTGAGACGCCATTCTCCGCCCTGGGCCTGAAATAATTCCTTCTTGTGCCTTTCCGGACCCGCCTCCAGATACTGGTCGCGGTGCCAGTCCAAAAGATATTGATAGGCCCCGATGAGGAAGGAGCCGGACCCGCAGGCCGGATCGAGGACACTGACCTTGCTCGCGCTCCCCTTGGGGCCGGGCTTTTTTCCATCCAGCAATTTCCCCACGGTCTCTTTTACGATGTAGTCCACGATATAGGTAGGGGTGTAGAAGACCCCGCCCGCCTTCTTCACTTCGGGCTTGTCCTCCACCTGGGCGCGGTGGCCGGAGGTTAGGCGGATCACCTTTCCCAGGAACTGTTCGTAGACCTGGCCCAGAATATCGGAGGGGAGGACGGAAAACTCGTAAGGGCTATCCGGATAATAGAGGTTTCTGAATATGTCCTTTAGGACCTTGTCGTCCACTGAGAGATTGAGGGTGAGGTCGTCCGGCGGCGTTGGGCGGTCCTTGGACTTCCTGAAGTGGAAGAGGCCGGAGTTGTACCGGTTGTCCGCCTCCTGGAAAAGATGGCAGAGGCGGCGGTAGACATCGCTCCCGTTTTGCAGGGCCATGAGGCGTCCGTACATCTCCATGCCCCGGTCCTCGCATATACGAAGGAAGATGACGCGGTCGATGATGCGCTGCACAGCGAAGTTGAGTTCGCGCTGGGCCAGGGAGGGATTTCTGAGGGCGAGATTTTTCGCCAGGCTGTCGCGCCAGGACTCTATTTCCCGGAGGAAGGCGGCGTCCACTTCCGCCGTGCCTTTCTTGGCCTTGGCGGACTCGGCGTATTTGTCGAATGACCCCTTGAGCACCGCCTCGCGGGAGAAGATGGAGGCCAGCTCTTCCCATCGGGCGGGGTAGTCGGTGTATTTCAGGTAGAGGGTGCGCCCGGTGGACGCCTTGTCCGTTTTCACGGGCTTGACGCGGCAGTCGTAAACCGCGAATTCCTCGAAGTCGGTGAGCACGCTCAAGGGGAGCTTGGCCGACCACGCGTAACGGCGGAGCTGAAAGGCGGGGTTTTCGTCTTCCTTGATGTTCACTGAGGGCTTTTTTGCTTCCAGGAAAAATTTCCGGGTCCCGCCGATGCGGAAGCAATAATCCGGGGCCTTGGTTGCGCCGCCGATCTTCACGGCGTCCTCGTGCACCACGTCCTTGTAAGCCTCGGCGTATCCTTGCGTGTTGTCCGTGTCCCAACCCAGGAGTTTAAAGAGGGGATCGATGAATTCCCGCCGTGCCTGGGTCTCGTTGTACGCGCCGGATTTGTAGGCGTCTATATTGCGGTGGAAGCGGTCCACCAGTTGGAGGAGTTCGGTTGGAGCGGGCATTGTTTGTAAGGGAAAAGTTGTTGTATAGCAGTGGGTTAAATTATCACAAAGAAGGGGAGGGGGCAAGAGGAGGATTGAGGGACAGGGAGAATGAGAGATAGCATTGATATGACCCACCCCGGCGCTCCGCGCCACCCCTCCAAGGAGGGGAATTTTTATGTGCTTTCCATTTTGAGGCGGTTAATATTTAAAAAAATAACCTCCGCATTCTTAATTTGGCTGTCTTGGCGTCCAATCCCTTGATATGCTTCCTTATATTTGGTACATTTTGTTAATGTTCACTACTTTAAAGCGCACAAAGCCCACAAAATTTTTTCTTTGTGTTCTTTGTGAATTTTTTGTGTTCTTTGTGGTTAATTCTTATTTTGATTGCGGCGGCGCCGCGTTGTATTTTTTTAAGGAGAATCAATGAGAACGGAACTGGAATCCGCTGTGGCGGGAGAAATCACGCAGTCCATGAAAAAAATCGCTGAAATGGAAAATGTCCCTCACGAATATGTCCGGGACAAGATGGCCCAGGGGCAGATAATCATCGCCCAGGGGAGATTCAATGGAAAAAAAATCGTCGGGATCGGCAAGGGGCTGCGCACCAAGATCAACGCCTCCATCGGGACCTCAAGCGACGTCATGGACCTTGAGATGGAAAAGAGAAAGGCCCTGGCCGCTGAAAGGGCCGGAGCTGACACCTTGATGGAGCTGTCCGTTGCCGGAGACCTGGACGCCATCAGGAACGGGGTCCTGTCCGTTACGTCCCTGCCGGTCGGCAATGTCCCCCTGTACCAGGCTTTTTGCGAGGCGGCAAAAAAACATGGAGCGCCTTATAAGCTGGAAGAGGAGATGCTTTTTGATCTCATTGAAAAACAATGCGCGGACGGCATAGGCTTCATGGCGGTCCATTGCGGGATCAACCTGTTCACCATAGAGCGGATGAAGAAGCAGGGGTACCGCTACGGCGGACTCTGCTCCAAGGGCGGCACGCTGATGGTGGAGTGGATGATCGTAAACGGCAAGGAAAATCCCCTTTACGAAAAATTCGACAGGGTCTGCTCCATCCTGAAAAAATACGACACGGTCCTGAGCCTTGGAAACGGAATCCGCGCCGGGGCCATACACGATTCCCTGGACCGCGCCCAGATGGCGGAACTCATCCTCAATTGCGAACTGGCGGAGATAGGACGCGGCATGGGATGCCAGATGATGGTGGAAGGGCCGGGCCATGTCCCACTCAATGAAATCGAGGCCAATATCATGCTGCAAAAAAAGATGTCCAATGACGCGCCCTACTATATGTTAGGCCCCCTTCCCACTGACATCGGCGCCGGAATGGACCACATAACGGCGGCCATCGGCGCGGCCCATTCCTCCATGCACGGGGCGGACCTGATATGCTACATCACACCCGCTGAGCACCTGGCCCTCCCCAATGAAGAAGAGGTGGTGACAGGGGTCAAGGCCGCGAGGCTTGCCGCGCATATCGGCGACGTGGTGAAGCTCAAGGGAAAGGCGGACTCGGTGGACAAGCAGGTAAGCAAGGACAGGCGGGATTTCCGCTGGGATTCGCAATACAAAAACCTTCTCTTCCCGGAAGACGCCCGGAAGATCCGGGAATCGCGGACAACAGCCGCAAGGAAAAGCTGCTCCATGTGCGGCGATTTCTGCGCCCTTGAGAGCGCTGAGAGGGTCCTCAACCGGTACCTCACGGGCGATAAACTGAATGCTTGAGGGCCACGGCGGAAACATACACGAGGCCGCCAGGATCGCGGGATGCCTCCCTTCCGGGATTATCGACCTGAGCAGCAATATCAGCCCCTTCCCTCCGTCCCGAATAATCATGGACCGGTTGAAGGAAGGGCTGAGGGAAATCAGCGCCCTCCCGGAAGTGGCTTCCCAAAGCCTGGCCGGACTGGTTGCAAGGAGGCACAATCTATCCGAAGGCCAGGTCCTGATCGGGAACGGGACCACTGAGCTCATCTTTTCCCTGCCTCGTTCTCCCGGTTCCCGCTCCGCGTTGATTTGCGCCCCGACCTATTCTGACTACGCCGACTCCTGCCGCCTCTCATCCGTGGAGACGCGGTTTCTGTTCTGCCGCAAGGAAGAAAATTTCGAGTTTGATTTGAGGCGGCTCAGGACGGAAGCAGGTAAAGCCGATCTCGTTTTTTTGTGTAATCCGAATAATCCCACCGGAGCGCTTGTTGGCGGAGAAAGCTTAAGGGGCCTGATCCGTCTCCTTCCATCCACCACGTTCATAATCGATGAATCCTATCTGCCCTTCGTGGAAGGCGGCGACGCGGATTCCATGCTGAAGGGCGACATCCCTGACAATCTTATCGTCCTGCGCTCCTTTTCAAAAATTCATGCGATTCCAGGACTGCGGCTCGGCTGGCTGGCCTCCTCTGAAAGGACAGTGGAAACCTTACGGAGCAGGATGCTGCCCTGGAGCGTGAACCGGCTGGCCCAAATAGCGGGAGAGGCTATTTTGGAATCAGCGCAAGGCGGAAATTTGGAGGAAGATACGGCCCGTTACATGGCGGTGGAGAGGACGGAATTTCTGGCCCGCCTTGCCCCTTTAATGCATGGCGCCGGCGCGGCGAATCCCCTGGCCGTTTACCCTGGTAAAGCCAATTTTCTTCTATTTGAGTTGAAGGGGACCATCGACGCTCCCGTGTTCTTCAACCTCATGTTGAAGAGGAGGATACTGGTCCGCGACTGTTCCAACTTCAGGGGGCTTGGCTCGCGCTTTTTCAGGATTTCACTTAAGACAAGGGAGATGAACAGTCTTTGTATAGATGCTATGTTGGAGATTTTGGGTTAGTTTACGCCATCTCTATAGTTAATTTTTTTTAATAACCGCGGAGGCGCGGAGAAAAGCTCTTTAATTTAAATATATTTTCTCCGCGTCTCAGCGTCTCCGCGGTATATTTTTAATTTTTAAGTACTTCGGACAAAGCGTTCAATCCATGTAAAATTTTTTGCTTAATATCACCCCACAAATGAAACCTGGCTTGCCGGCGTGCGGGTGTCCATATTGCGGCCGCGATTCAGGTGGTCGTCGATCTCCGCCGCGCAGCCGATCATCCTTCCATAAAGGAAGGTTGTGAAGGCAGCGGTTTCCACTTCCTGGCCGGAGATGGCTTTTTCCGCCAACGCCTTCCAGAAAATCTTAAGCAGTATGACTGCTATGACCGCGTCCACGTTCACGCAGTAGACGTTCTTGGTGACCTTGGATTCAAACAGCGACCGCACAAGGTTGTGGTAGAAATCGAGGAAGATGTTGTAGCTCCCCCTTTCCTCCAGCAGGCGGCTTACGAATTGCTCCCTGGGGTCCACGTTCACCTCTTTTCCCTTGAAAACCGGATGGTTCACGCAAGGGATCTTGGCGTAGTCGATGTTGCCCGCCTCTTTTTCGCTCTTTTTGTAGCCTGAGTACCACTTGGAATACTTGTCCGCTATGGCCCTAAGGTTGATGCCGTGCTTCCGGTCGCCCGGGTCCTGGAGCTTCGAGTCCTTGAACTGGTCGATCAGGAAGGCGATGGCCTCATAGCCGTTCCCGCCGTGGGCGAACCCTGTGTGGGTGAGGAAGCCGATGACGCATTTATTGATCTGCACGCGTTCCGGCTGCTCCGGTCCGTCGGCGCTCACCGCCCCCTTGCTTCCCTGCGCTGAAATGGTGCCTGGTCCGTTCGAGATGATCAGCCCAAGGAGAAGGGTGAACTCGAAAAGCTCTATTGTGGACGGCCTGCGTCCCACCAGGGACAGGAACGCCACTTCCGTGAAGCTCCAATTTTCCAGTATCTCCGTGAACGGGACCCCGCATAAGGACTCCTTTTCGTGCTTTTTTGAAGGCACGGAGGCGCCGATAATGGCTGAAAAGATTTTTGAGTGCCACGGAAGATTGAGGAATGACGCCTTGGATATTTTGCGCTTCATCAAGGCGGGCCATCCGAGAGTGGCCCAAATGGCGCCCAGCAGGGCGTCCGAGGAGGGCTTTCCATTCGTCGCTTCAATGACGAATTCCACGAAAATTGATTTCCCACCCATTTTCCCCAAGGTGGAAATAATCCGCGCGGCAAGATGGTTGCCGTTCCCGCTGGAGAGCGCCTTTTTCTGCTCAGCGGAAAGTTTTTTCAATATTTTGGAATAATCGAAATGGTTTGTCGCGCTTTCGATTTTTTCGTATTGAAAGAGGTCAAGCAGCAAGGCTGAAGCGGCCTTTGCGTCACGGACCCTTGCCTTTCCAATGATTCCAACCGCGGTTGACAACACGCTGTTGGGTGACGATTCCGCCTCGCGCGCGGCGTCAGCGGCCAGGACCACAGGGTCGCCCGGCATGTGGACAAAGGCGTTGAACGCCAGGTTCGCGAATTCCTTCTCCGTCTGGTCCGGAAAGGATTTAAGGAGCGCGAACACCAAATTTTCCTCCAGGGAGTACTTGGACGCGTCCAGGATGGAAAGGTTGTGGATCTTGGTTACCTGCGTGCCGGGGTCCATCATGGAGGCCCCGCTGGCGTCCTTCATGGTCTGGCGCGGGAATTGAGCCCCTATCTGGCGGCTGATGATTTCGATCTGTTCGTTATAGGGGGCCACCGCCTCAACCGGCTTGACGTCCAATTCATCCGGCAGTACCAGGCCCTGGCTGTTTCCGAACCAGCACTTCAGGGAAAGGCTGCCCCTTGGCTCGAAATCCGGCTTGATCCCGTTAAGCGCCATTACCTTTGTGAGGGCCTCGGGTATGTGCGCGATGTTAGTGACCACCGCGCCCTTCTTGGAGAATATGGGGTTCTCCGGGGTGTAAATGCCGTCCACTCCGAAATAATTCATGAACCATTGCTCCTTGGCCCTGGCGTCGTCCCCGGAGCCGGCGAGGGACCCGGCGTGGCCGCACGCCTTGGTGAGCTTCGCCTTCCAGCGTCCCACAACGCATACCACGGTGGGCTTGTTGATCCGGAGGCCGCGCTCGTAATATCCGCCCGGCTCAACGTAGATAACCGATCCCTTGCTGCGGTTGTCGTTATCCACGGCATGGAGAAATTCCCTGGGCGCGAAGTGGATATAGACGTCCTTGCCGCTGGAAATGGATGTGGTGGTGCCCCATCCCTCCGAGGTGAGATACACCGCGATGGTGGTGGTGAAGTTTCCGGAGTTGGAAAAGAGGGCAATGCTCCCTTTTATCAGGGACTCCTCCGGTTTGCTTCCACCTAGGGCGCCGCCCATGCGGACCCTGCTCCAGGCGTCTGCCACCCCAAGGGCGTTCCCTCCGAATGCGTCAACGCCGTTCATCTGGCAGATCGCCCGGATGGTGCGCGCGTCGCTGACCGATATCTTTTCCGTGACTATGATGATTTTTTTCAGGTCCTTGTTGGCGCGGACCATTTCCGCGACGCCGTCCTTGACGCCCGACGGCGGAAGGTAAACCACGCCGGTGCTGAAGGCGTGTCCTGCGGCCAGGCCCTCCTTCACTGAGTTATATACCGGGATCGGGCCTGATTTGGTTGGAAGGGATTGCCCGGTCCGCCCCGGGCTGGTGCCAAAGGCCACGTTGCCCCCTGAGAATTCATGGCTGGTCGGGGTCACGGAACGGCTCTCCGTGCCCAGGATGTTCAATACGCAAACTCTGTCCTCGCGTGTGGCCACCTCGGCCAGGGAATTAATTCCCACGTAATAAGGAAACCCTTCAGCGCCTTTTTTATGCATTTTTAAGTTTCTCCTGTGTTATACAAATTTATAATTAAGGAACCGCGGAGACACAGAGGCGCGGAGATTTTTATAAAATGTTTTGGTTGTTGGGGCACGATGCCTCGCGCCCTTACCTTTCTCAGCGTCTTTGCGCCTCAGCGGTAAAAAATCATTCGTGTCCAGGTTTTCTATCAAACCTCAATTCCTTTTTTGGCGGCCAGAAGCCTTCTTCCTTCACGCGCCATCCACTCATCAATCTTCAGGGCATAGTTCACCACTTCAGACATGGCGCTGTCGTGCCCGAAGAAGCGGTAGGGCAGGCCAAGGGACTCCAGGGTGTCCTTCATATAAGCCATGCCACGGATGAGGTTGGGTCCGCCGCGTCCAACGACCACGAATATCGGCCTTGGGCCATAAGTGTTGAAGAACCACCGGAGCGCGTCCGCCATGGCCCTGAAGGTCTCGTATATGTCCGTGTTGTTGGCCTTTCCGCCGATTATGAAAAGGACGTTGGACTGTCCAAGCCAGTATTTAAAAACTATCTGGGAGATCTGGAACATTTTTTCATAGGGCGGGTTTCCGCCGAAGTCGGACGAGATGGTCGCCCTCTCGCCCAGAAGCTCTGTGACCAGGGCGTTTGCGCCGCCGCCGAAGGTGGGCGCGGTGATGGTCCCCTTTTCGTTGATTACGAACACGTCGCTTTGCCCCTGGTAAGTCCGCAGTTGGTTGATTTCCTGCTCGAATTCGGAATAATCCGACGCGAATAAATGGGCTGGTATGTCCAGCCGCTTCCAGGAAGGGTCGTCGATGTCAAAGGAGCACTTGAAGTCGCACGCCACAGGAACCAGTCTCCCCTGCGTGGTGGTTGACATGCGGACCGGATTGATTTCCAGCATGCTCATGCCGTAGTTGTTGTACAAGGTCCAAAGCCTGGACAGATTTTGCACCAGGGGACTGATGATCTCCTTGGGGGCGTTCAATTCTGCCAGGGCATTGGCCACGTGAAAGGATTTGAGCCCGGTCAGCGGGTCGAACGGAACAACCCGGATCTTGTCCTTTGGAAGCTCCTCGATGTCCATCCCGCCGTGATGGGTGATGGTCATAACCGGCGCGCGGTATTCCGTGCTGTCCGATATCGAAAAATACACCTCGTGCTCGGCCGGGACCCCTCCCTCGAAGGTGACGCCGTCGGCCTTGGACACGGTGTTTCCATGTGTGTGCTTGGCGAAATAGAGGCGCTCTTTTTCCTCCAGGGCCTTGGCTATGTCGCTTGCCCTGCCTATAAGCCCGGATTTTCCCTTCTTTCCGACCCCCCCCTTGAATATGGGTTTAATGAATATTTGCCCCTTTCTCTTGATCAAGTCCTTGATCTCGTCCACGCTTGCCTCTGGACCCAACACCTCGGCCGCTGGAAAATCCACGCGCCGCAAGAGTTTCGCCCCCCACAGAAGTCCGGTCAGTTGCATTGATTATTTCCTCCCTGTATATATTCAGTTTATATAAAAAGTAGTAACCGTTCACGGTTTCAGGTTCCGGGTTCCGGATTTTATAAAACCTTGACCCTTGAACCCTTGAACCCGTGAACGGCTACATAAAGTACTATATAATAACAAATAATTTTTTTTATTCAAAGGCCGGTTTAATTTTTTTCGCCTTGCCTGGCGGGATGTGAACTTCCTGCCGGAATTTTGGCATTGACAAAATAGATATTCTCCTTTATAAAAGAACCTCACTAAAGATGTGTGGGTTTGTTGGAGAGTGAAGTTGGCGTTGAAGAAAAAAACAAATAAAACCGGGCCAGGGCCACGAAAATTCTCTGTTGCCGGGGCGCGAAAGACCGTTAAAAAGGCCGTAAAAAAGAAGAGCGGCCTTAAAAAAACGAAGCCTGAAAAGGCGGCTGCAAAGGTACTAAAACCAAAAAAGGCGTCCAGGACTGCCCAGGCTTCCCGAAAGAAAAGTCCTTCCAGGAAAAAAACAGCAAAGGCGTCTCCCCCAAAAAAAGGGGCCGCCATAAAACCAATGGGACCTAAAACTCCGGCTGTAATTAAATCCAGGACGGCGATGTCCTTTAAGAAAAGGGCGTCGGCAACCCCGAAAAAGACGGCTATGCGCCCAATCCGGCGGGTCGCGCCGGCGCTCAAGGCCGGGCCGCGCCGGCCGTCTCCATACGAAAGTACCCCATACGCCACGGCCCCCAGGATCATGGCCTTGTTAAAGGACCCCAAATGGGCATATTGCTTTTGGGACTCCGGCAATGAGCAAAGGGAAAAGGCCGCCGGAAAGTTGGGATGTCCGGTCCGGGATGCGAAAACGGTTGTAAGGGTTTGGGACAGGACAGAGCCAGGTGACGTCACATACTTTGATATTGAGCCGGGAAAGGGAGCTGAAAGTTATTACATTAGATTGGACCAGAATAAACGCTATTCTCTTGAAATCGGGTTCTCCTCCCCCAAAGGAGCACTTTATTCCCTGGCCGGGACGGACGTAATCCAAACGCCGATGATAAGACCCGCGCTAAGGACAATAGCGCAGGCGGCAAGAGCGGAAAGCGCGGCGGGATTGGAAGCCCCTCTTCCTCAAGCGCCTCTTCCACTTGCCGGGAAGGCCGTATTTTTGCCGGAGGAAGAAAAGGAGTTTCTGCGCATCTACGCCCTCTCGCATGGAGTGGATGAAAGCGCCATTACGGAGGGCGGCGCATGGGAAATAGCCGGTGAACTTCCGTCTGTTTTTTCTTATTAAATGCGCTTTAGAACATAGCTTCACAATTAATTAATGAAAAGCCTGGAACCACAAATTAGTGTCCATTAGTGTTAATTCGTGGTTCAAATGCCTTTAATTTCAAATTTCAAATCTAAAATCTTAAATATCTTCTAAAATTTCCTTGCCTAATCCAACAGGATACATAGCCCTTGTCCTGCACGCCCATCTTCCTTTTGTCCGGCACCCGGAACATGAGGAATTTCTGGAAGAGGACTGGCTGTACGAGGCCATCACCGAATCCTATCTGCCGCTGGTCCGCGTCCTTGGCCAACTGGCCTCGGACAAGGTCCCTTTCAGAATTGTCCTGTCCCTCTCCCCGACGCTTGTTTCCATGCTCAGGGACCCTCTTTTGCAAGGCCGCGCCCTGCGGTATATGGACAGGTCCATTGAACTGGCGGAAAAGGAGATCAGGCGCACCCGCGAAAATCCGGAGCTTTGCGAATTGGCGGGCATGTACCATTCCAGGCTTTCCCAGGGAAGGGAGCTGTTTGCGGAATATGGCCATGATCTGGCAGGCGCGTTCAAAAGACTCCAGGAGCTTGGCGCCCTGGAAATAATCACTTGCTCCGCCACCCATGCAATCCTTCCGCTGATAGCAGGGAATCCCAAGGCCGCCACGGCCCAAATCGGCCTTGCTGTTGAGCAATACCAGGAAATTTTTGGACGCAGGCCAATGGGGTTCTGGCTGCCGGAGTGCGCTTATGCGCCGGGCCTGGACGCCGCGCTCAAGGACTTCGGCATTAAATATTTTTTTCTTGAATCTCATGGACTGCTGAACGGCGCGCCCAGGCCGAAGTCCGGGACCTTCGCCCCTGTCCGCTGCCCTTCAGGGGTCCATGCCTTTGGCCGGGACATGGTCTCATCCCGCCAGGTATGGTGCGGCTTGACCGGATATCCAGGCGACGCGGATTACCGCGATTTTTACCGGGACATAGGGTTTGACCTTGACCCTGAGGAAATCCGCGGCCATATTCAGCCGGACGGCAAGAGGAAGTTCACCGGGATGAAATATTTCCGGGTCACTGGAAAGGACGAGAAAGAGGTTTATAACCGGAGATTGGCCTTGGAAAAGGCGGATCTGCATGCGGAAGATTTTTTGAGGAACCGCATCGCCCACGTTGAAAAGGCCGCGAAGGCGATAAGAAAAAAGCCGGTCCTTGTTTCCATGTTTGACGCGGAGCTCTTCGGGCACTGGTGGTTTGAAGGGCCTGAGTGGCTGGACTGTCTCGCGAGAAAGGCCCACGCCGGTTTCAAAACGCTGGAGTTCATCACCCCGTCTGACTATCTAGAGCGCCATCCAAGAGCCCAAAGGTCGGCCCCTGCCATGTCTTCATGGGGAGCGGGAGGATACTTCGAGGTGTGGTTGAATAATAAAACCGATTGGGTATACAAGCCTCTCAGGTCCGCCGTGGAACGAATCTCATCTCTTGCCAGTCGTTATAAGGACAGCAGTGGGTCAACGGAAAGGGCCTTGAACCAGGCATGCAGGGAACTGCTTCTGGCGCAATCCAGCGACTGGCCCTTTCAAATGAAAATGGGCGCCGCGGCTGAGTACTCCGCGAAACGGGCGGCGGAGCACCTGGAAAATTTTAACCTGCTTTGCGACGCGGCGGAATCGGGCGATGTCGAGCTTTTAAGGCTCGCGGAGTTAGAGGAGCGGAACAATATTTTTCCTGGCTTGGATTTCAGGGTTTTTTGTTAAGGTATTTGATTGACAACTGTATCGAAACACGGTACGCTCATTTTATATGATAAAAACTTTCAAGCATAGAAGCTTGAAGAGGTTGTATTATCATGCTGACCGTTCCCGCCTGCCGAGTGATCATATCAAACGTATTGAGGATATTCTTGCCCGGCTGGATGTGGCGGCAGTTCCAACGGACCTCGACTTGCCAGGTTATCGCCTACATGCTCTGAAAGGTGCCTTAAAAGGTTTTTGGAGTGTCAAGGTTTCCGGTAATTGGCGAATTATTTTTCGATTAAAAGAAGGCGATGTTTTTGATGTGGATTTGATTGATTACCACTAATGGAGGACAACACCATGGCAATGAAAAACCCGCCTCACCCTGGCCGTTCCATCAAGGACGCCTGTCTGGATGAACTTGGGCTTTCAGTTACGGACGGAGCGCGTATACTTGGCGTGGCCCGGCACACCCTTTCCCGCGTAATAAATGGACAGGCCGGAATTTCTCCGGAAATGGCTATTCGGCTTGAAAAGGCTTTTGGCGCCGCCGCCGATAGCTGGTTGCGCATGCAAGCCGCTTATGACTTGGCGCGGGCAAGGAAAAATGAAGACCGGATTGATGTAAAGCGTTATGAAGCACAGCTTGTTTGACTAAAAAAGGAAGGCGACGAAATCCCGGATTTTTCCACAAACACAAAATGGCCTTTTATGACGGCGCGGGCAAATGAAAGCGAAGTGAAATAACGCCAAAGGCCAACGGTTTTTCTGTTTTTTATTCTGAGTTAATACCGTGTAAGAATTTTTATGAAAATTTTGGCCCTTAATAAATACAAATGCCTGGAACTTGCGGATGCCACGGAGGATGGGGGACTTTTAGTGGTTAGGTTAAAATGGCTTTTTTCGAAAATTAAAGCGTGTCCATGCAAAAAAAATTTATAGGCATATCGGATAATAAATCCATCTATTGAGCAAAAAAACAACCCTTTTTCTGAACTCTTTTTTCAAATATCTTAAAATATGAAAAAAAACGAAAATTTTAACAACGAAAAACTGAAAAATGCGGTTTTAGAGTCTTTACGTTTCCAAGGTTTCCAGATTGGTGAGAATGGCATAAAAAAAAATGAAACCCCCTCCAAGACTAGTTTTAGGATGCTTCATAGGCTTTCGGTGGAAAATAAATTTATATGCCTATCCAGTTAGCTCCTAATTTGATATACTCTGTTGCAAGAGGGTATTGCAATGGCGAAATCGTACAAAGAGCGGAGCCTATTGGATTTTCAGAAAGATTTTTCTACAGACGAAGCCTGTGCTAGGCACTTGGCC
>JACRGO010000122.1 GCA_016212295.1 Nitrospinota bacterium
CCCATAGTACCCTATTGAGAAGGACACATCACCTATAAATTCCCCTCTTGAGAGGGGTGGCCGAAGGCCGGGGTGTGTTAAGGATTTCTCCGGCTGTCTGCAAGCAAGCCAAGCCTTAATGCCTTTTTCAAGACAGCTTCTTATATATTAGGAAGCCAGGAAGGCAGGGAAAAACTTTCTAAATGAAAAATTTAGGTTGTAAATGAAAAATTCAGGTTACAGATTGAGCAAAACCGCGTTGATGACCGTCTCGATTTCGTCTTCCCTAAGGCCGGGATAGATGGGGATGGAGACGGACCTCTCCCACGCCGCGTCGGTCCCGGGAAAGCCGCCTTGCCCCAGGAGGCGGTGCAGCGGCTTAAAAATGGGCCTCATGCAGGCCGCGCCCCTATCCCTTGCCCCGGCAAGAAACTCTTCCACCCTGGACCCGTCCCTGAGTTGAATGACATAGCGAAAATAGATCGGCTCCCGGCCCGGCATTTTTTGAGGAAGCATGACAGGAAGGCCGGAGAAACGCTGGTCGTATAAGCCGGCTATCTCCCGCCGCCTTTTTATAAAACCGTCGAGCTTTTTCAACTGGGAAAGGCCCAGAGCTGCCTGGATGTCGGTCATCTTGTAATTGAACCTCTGGGCAAGGTCGCCTTTGTTATCGTATTCCCGCCAGTCCTTTATCCTTGAAATGGTTTCCAGGGAGTCCGAGCACGCCATCCCCCCTTCGCCGGTGGCCAGGACCTTGGTGGCGTAAAAGGAGAACAGGGAAATCTCCCCGAAGGCGCCCACTGGTTTCCCTCCCAACCGCGCCCCTATGGACTGGGCGCAGTCTTCCAGTACCGGGACCCCGAAGCGCCGGATGGATTCCATGTCCTCTGGAAACCCGAAGGGATGCGGGACGATGACGGCCTTCGCGCCCTGCATGATTTTTTTTTCGAGATCAGCTTGGTCAATAAGGAAGGTGGCGGGGTCTATGTCCACCAGCAAGGGCTTCGCGCCAGCCATCCCTATCGCATGGAACAGGGAAGCGCATACGAAGGAGGGGAGGGCCACAAAATCGCCGGACCCTATCCCAAGCGAGAGCAGGGAGAGGTGGAGAGCCGCTGTGCCGGAGCTTACCGCCGCCGCGTATTTTTTTCCGGCAAGGCGGGCGGACTCGGCCTCGAAGGCCAGGACCTTTTCCCCTTCCGCGATGTAGCCGGAATGGACAACGTCCGCTACCGCGCGGGCGTCCTCTTCGTCAAGAGTGGGTTTGGAATGGGGGACCATTTTTTCTTCATGAAAAGTATTATATATAATCTACAGGATTCATGATCTTTAACTCAATGCCCGGTCTTTGACAACTCGTGGAAGGCCTCATTTTACTTGCCTTGCCAAGGCGGCAGGTTTCTTGATTTCCAATGCCCGCAGCGATACCATTGTTTTTCGATTAAATTACAATTACTGAATATCCAAGGCAGTTCCATTTCTTTGTTTATTCCTTGCAATTTTGTTTATTGAAATTTATTTGTTATTTGACAGTTGAGATTTAGAGTTTCATGCGTCCATACCAAGAGCTTTATGAATCCGGCGAGTTGAAAGAGAGGGCGGAAAAGGCGGCAGCCCTTCTGCGCTCATGCTCCCTTTGTCCAAGGAACTGCCGCGCGGACCGGACCAAGGGTCCGTCAGGGGCTTGCCGGTCATCTGACGCCTTGAAGATTTCCTCCATCCTGCCCCACTTCGGGGAGGAACCGCCGTTCACAGGCGTGAAAGGCGCCGGGGCGGTGTTCTTCAGCGATTGCAACCTTAAATGCGTATACTGCCAGAACCATGAAATCAGTTGGGAGGGATGGGGAAGGTTTCATGCGCCGGAGGAACTGGCGGACGCGATGCTCGATCTGCAAAAGCAAGGCTGCCATAATATTGATCTGGTGTCTCCCACCCACGTGGTTCCCCAATTACTCAAGGCCCTTGATATCGCCGCCGGAAAGGGCCTTTCCATTCCTCTGATTTACAACAGCGGGGGATACGATTCCGTCCCTGTCCTGAAACTCCTGGAAGGAGTTGTGGATATTTATCTGCCGGACATGAAATATTGGGACGCGGAAACTGGTGAAGGTTTTTCAGGCATCGCCGATTACCCTAGGCACAACCAGGCGGCGGTGAAGGAGATGTTCCGGCAGGTTGGCCCCATTCAGATCAACAAGGATGGAATCGCCCAAAAGGGCCTGATGGTCCGGCATTTGATCCTTCCCAACCGTTTTCAGGAAACCTTTTACATACTGAAATTCATCAGGGACCAACTTTCCAGGGAAGTAGCAGTCAGCCTCATGAGCCAGTATCACCCCGGCTTCAAGGCAAGGGACATTGAAATTCTTAACCGTCCGATTTCCAGGGATGAATACGACACGGTCCTGGAATGGTTCGAGGAGTTGGGGCTGGAGAACGGTTACAGGCAGGACCTCTCTTCTCCCGGCTTCGGCTTGCCCTCCTTCCGCCGCGGGGCCGAGTCGCCCTTTCAGTGGGAAGAAAGCGGAAATAATGAACAGGGGGCAGTTGCCAGGGGGCGGGGTGCGGGGTGCGGGATAATAAAACAATTGACATCCCCCTGGCCCCCTTTTTTAAGGGGGAATATCTCAGAAATTCCCTTATGGCGGGGAGTATCTCAGAAATTCCCCCCTGGCAAGGGGGGATCAAGGGGGGTGTGATTCATTATCTATTTGATTATTAAAAATTAAAAATGGAAACTCCTATACTATAAATTACGAAGCAGCCGGATATTTCCGGATAACCGCACCCTGGCATCTGCCCCCTGCACACTATTTTAATGGTCTTTCATGAAACTGCTTTCCCAAAATAGATTTTTACCCGTCGGGGCGCTGGTACTTATAACGATTTTGGCCTACGCGCACACCTTTAAAAGCTCCTTTCATTACGACGACCATCATTTAATCCTCTCCAATAAGGCCATTGAGGACATCGCTGATCCCCTGAGGGCCATAGCCTACAATAACGCAAGGCCGGTATTGATGCTGTCCTTTGCCTTCAATTTTCACTTCGGCGGAAGAGACGTCTTCGGCTGGCGCCTCGTCAATATCTTTCTGCATATAGGCGTTTCCCTGCTGGCCTATTTCATAGCGGAGTTCACGGTCCGCCTTCAGGCCGGAAAAACAAGCATGGGAAGTGAAAACACCGCTATTCATAAGGCCATCCCCTTCGCGGCCTCCCTGCTCTTTGCCCTGCATCCAATCAACACAAGCGCCGTGACGTATATCGCCAGCCGCTCCTCCGTGCTTTGCGCCTTTTTTTATTTGCTGTCCTTCCAACTGTTTCTACGTGCCGCTTACGGCGGGAAAGCTAAAGCCCGATCTGAGTTTAATTGGCCTATGTATTTGGGCTCCCTGGCCTGCTTTACGTTGTCCCTTGGAACCAAGGAGATAGGCGCGACCCTACCGGTTCTTCTCTTTCTGCACCAGTTCCTTTTTCTCAGGAAAGACAGGAATATTTTCAGGGGAGAGGAGCTTTTCAAGTATCTCCCATATTTATTCATACTGGCCGGACTTTTGGCGCTGCGGTTCATGATGGCCGGGGCCGTTCTGGAAAAGGACCCGGTTTTTCTGCGTCTTTTTTCCAGGGCCGACTATTTCATCACCCAAATCCAGGTCATTGCCCGATATTATTTATTGAAACTGGCCCTTCCATTCCAACTGGTTTTTTACACCGATTTCTCGGTCCAGACCGGTTTTCCATGGGACCTTAAATTCTGGCCCTCCGCTGTTTTCCTGCTGTCAGCGCTTTATGCCGCGTACAGGCAGATCAAGGCAAGGCCTCTCCTGGCTTATGGGGTCTTCTGGCTGTTCATCGCCCTGCTGCCTACCTCCAGCTTCATCCCTATAATCCACGTGGCGGTGGAGGAAAGGCTTTACCTGCCGGGTATCGGCTTTTCCTTTTTCCTTGCCGCGCTTTTAATCAACTCGTCCACGAAAAGAAAAAAAATTGTCAACGGAAACTTGATAGGCTGTCTGTTGCTGCTCTTTTTTTTCTCCCTCCAGGCCATACAGAGGAACTCCGCGTATTTGACCGAGCCCAGGCTGTGGTTTGACGTTATGAAAAAATCACCCGGACTGGCAAGGCCGCATTATGACTACGGCGTGTACCTGGCGGAGAATAAAAAATGGGGCGAGGCGATAGCGTCCTACAAGGAGTCGTTGAGGATAAATTACAGGGACTCCTCCTCCCACAATAACCTGGGAGGGATATATTTCAGGCTAGGGCAAATGGAAAAGGCGGTCCTTCATTTCCGTGAGGCCCTTAAATACGATCCTGGGAACGCCGACGCCCATTTCAACATGGGACTGTGGCTTCTGAGGTCAAATGACTCCGAAGGCGCGCTCAAGGAATTCATGGAAACCGTTCAATATAATCCGAGGCACTTCATGGCGCTCAACAATCTGGGGGAAATGCTTCTGGGTAAAAGGATGTTGACAGAGGGAGAAAAATATCTTTTAATGGCGTTGGAGCTTGAGCCGGGGTCCCCGGAAATTTCGAATAACCTCGGCCTCGTTTACGCCATGACGGGCAGGATGGACCAAGCGGTAAATTTTTACCAAAAGGCCATAGAGGGGAAACCGGAATTCGCCCAGGCGCATTTTAATTTAGGGCTGGGGCTGGCGGACATGGGCAGGTACGATTCCGCCATCCAGCATGTCCGCGCCGCCGGGCAGTTGGACCCTGGACTTAAGGAAAAGGCGTCGTGGTACATCGCGAAAATTGAAGAGGCGGCCGGACGAGCCCAAAGCCGGTGAAAGACTTGGCAAGGAATATTTATATGTCCAATATCGCTATCATCATAAATAATCTTTCAGGCGCGGATTGCCGCCATGCCTTGGAAGGCAGCGGGAAAACCATTCTGGAACACACTATAGAAAAAATCCGGCAAATCAAAAGAATTGACCGCGTGTTCTTCCACATTGACGCCCCGGCCAGCCGGCGGATTCGTAAAATCTTAAATATTCTTGAACCTCTGGGCATTTCGCCGATACAGATCAGCGATGAGGATTTCCTTGCCTCCCTTGCTGGTCTTGGCTTGATTGATGGAGTGGAAAACCTTCTTTTTTTCAACCCCGTGTCCCCATTCATTGATCCAAAATTATCGGATTCCCTTCTTTCCCTCCACATTTTGGGTGAGGCCATGTTCAGCCTGGGGGGGAATTTTCCATCCGGCGTATTGCCGATAATAGTCAATAAGGAATTATTCTCCAGTATAAACCTCAAGGGCCTGAGGTCTCCGTTTTTTTTCGATTTATATCCATTCAAAAAAAATTGTGAGAGTTTTGGGGACTCAGGAGAACTGAAGGGCCTTAGCCTTTTCGTGGAAGGCCCCTATAGTCTGGCCTTGTTCAATGAATTCAAGAATCGTGAGGGCGATAAATCCATGGACCACGAGCATTTAAAGAGTTCCATTGAATTCGTCCTGGCGGATTTAATTGAAAACTTCAAGGACGTCCAGGGGAAAAAATTTTTCAACCGCATGCTGAACAGGATTGAGATGAACAAAAAGAGCCTGGTATGCAGATCATATCCTATTTATATGCATATCGGGCTTAATTCCAGATGCAATTTAAAATGCGCCACGTGCCACCACCAATTCGACGTCCTTACAAGGAAGGAATACCATGATTTCCTGGAAACCACCGAGCGCCTGTCTTATACCAGGATGTTTAAATACGATCCCGGTCCGGGCCTTTACAAGAGGAAGAAAAACCTGGACATGAAGTGGGGGCTATATGAAAAAATCGCCGGGAGTGTTTTCAAATATCTACGGGAGGTCCGTTTTGGAGTTAATGGAGAAACACTGCTTTATAAGCGCCTTGGCCCGGCCCTCACCTTAGCAAGGGAAAACGGAGTGGACAGCTCTATCGTGTCAAATGGAATGCTGCTTAACGAAAAAACAATTCCGATCCTGCTGGACGGGTCTCTGAAAAGGCTTTCCATCTCAATTGATTCAACCAGGAACAGCCTTCTTGAAAAAATCAGGAAAGGAGCGGACCTGAATTTAATTATCCGCAATATCAAGCTCCTGATTGATGAAAGGGAAAGGAGGAACCTGCGTTTTCCAAGGGTGGGATTCGCCTTTACCGCAGCCAGGGAGAATATCGAGGAACTCCCTGGCTTGATGGAGTTGGCGGCCTCCATTGGCCTGGATTTCGTGGGCGTGCAGTTAAGGTATATCAGCAACTTCATGGACCCGGCTGAATCCTTATACCACGACCAGCATTTATGTCATAAATTTTTCGTCAATGCGTTGAAAAAGTCGTATGGACTAAAAGTAGATATTTTACTCCCCGCTTTCGGCGGTGAAGTGGCTAAATGCGAAATTCCCTGGACCACAATCAATGTGTCTCATGATGGGAACGCAGTCCCTTGCTGCACCATGAATATCAGCAGGTCATACGGGTTTTTAAACGGCGAAAATTTCATGAAGGTGTGGAATGGAGACCAGTTTGTTCAATTCAGGGAAAGCTTCCGGAACGGCGAAAAATTTGAATACCAATGCAAACACTGCATAATAGAGGGCAAGCTTGACTTTAGAGATCCATTAAGGTTTTTTAGTGAGAAGCATAGCGTGGCATTGCTCCAACCAAAATAAAGCTTAAAAATTAGCGTGAAAAAAGCGAATTTCTGAACGTGATAATTTGAATATGACTGAAATAATCAAACCCCGTCCAATAAGCGGTTTCCCGGAATGGCTCCCCAGCGAAAAAATCCTGGAGGAAAAGATGCTGGGGACCATACGCAAGACCTTCGAACGCTTCGGGTTCTCCCCCTTGGAGACCCCGGCGGTGGAGAGAAACGAGGTCTTGACCTCCAAGGGCGGGAACGAAAAAGAGATTTATACCCTGGCTAGGCTGGCTGGAACGCCGGAAGACGACGCCAAGGAATATTCCCTTCACTTCGATCTCACCGTCCCGCTCGCCAGATACGTGGCCCAGCACTTCCAGCGCCTGTCCTTCCCCTTCCGCCGCTACCAGATCCAAAAGGTATGGAGGGGAGAGCGGCCCCAGGACGGGAGATTCCGTGAGTTCTACCAATGCGACATAGACATAATCGGAGAGGAAAATCTTAG
This sequence comes from Nitrospinota bacterium, assembly GCA_016212295.1. GTDB lineage: Bacteria > Nitrospinota > Nitrospinia > JACRGO01 > JACRGO01 > JACRGO01. The sequence continues at coordinate 7,097 of JACRGO010000122.1, forward strand.
CCTCCTGGCGGATGCTGAAATACCGTCCGTTATTCATCAAATTTTCAGCGCGATGGAGATAGGTGATTTCATAATAAAAATCAATAACCGCAAGATCTTGTCCGGCTTTCTGCAGTTCCACAACATTCCGGCGGAACGCCACAACGATATCTTAAGGACAATCGACAAGGTGGAAAAGATAGGCCGCGAAAAGGTGGAGAGGGAACTGAGCTCCGTTATCGGACTGCCCGGCGAATGCGTCACCGGCCTCCTTGATTTGACGTCCCTGCAAGGCACAAGGGAAGAAGTCCTCATGAGATTGGAATCGCTGGATTACGGGGACCTCTTCAGGACCGGCGTCTTCGAACTAAGGGAAGTGGTGGAAAACATGGAGGGCCTGGGAGTGCCGTCCGGTAATTACCGGATCGACTCCAGCGTGGCCAGGGGGCTGGATTACTACACAGGGACCGTTTACGAAACCAATTTGAAGGCACACCCGGACATAGGGAGCATCTGCTCAGGGGGCAGATTTGATAACCTGGCGGGGAATTTCATCAAGAAGAGGCTGCCGGGCGTGGGCATCTCCATCGGCCTGACAAGGCTGTTCTCCAGACTGCTGGCGGCGGGCATAGTGAAGCCGGGCGCATCGACGGTGTCGAACATCCTTGTAACCATCCTGGACCGTTCTTACCTCAAGGAGTATCTGGCGATAGCCACCCAATTACGCGGGATGGGTTTAAATGCCGAGGTATACACGGAACCCAAGGCCCTGAAAAAACAATTGCAGTTCGCCTCCAAGAAAGGTTTTAAGATGGTGTTGATCGCCGGGGAAAACGAGTTCAGGGAACGGAAGGCCAAGATTAAAAACATGGAATCCGGCGAGGAGAGGGAAGTCAGCCTGGACCGGCTGGGCGAGGAGGCGTCATTGCTGCTTTCTCCTGGGTGATGATTTTTTTTATCCTGTGCATCCTGTATGTCCCTGTTTAATTATTTTTTGTTTTTTGACTGGGATGAATAACAAAAAACCCTGCCACAAATTCAGGCGCTTTGGTTCTCATAACGCTTCAGGCGCTCCACTTTTTTGCGTTTACCATAATCCATTTGTTATACTTTGCTTATAGCCATTTAGGAGGAAGTGGAATTGCCTACAATTGAAGCAAAGGACGTCTCGCCTTGTAAAAAGGAGCTTGTTATCGAGGTTTCGCCTGATATCATTAACGAAGAGGTGAATAAAATATTCAAACGGCTTGGGAATGAAATAAACGTCCCGGGCTTCCGCAAGGGAAAAATCCCGGTCCATATAATTAAAAGGAAATATGGTCCACATGCCCAGGAGGAAGCAATCAACCAAAGCATTCCCAAGGCGTATGCCGAGGCCGTAAAGGAACTGGGACTCACCCCTGTCGGGGACCCGGTCATTGATAAAGTGGAGGTTGATGGAGAAAAACCCGTCCGCTTCTCCGCGACCGTGGAACACCTGCCCCCTGTTGACCTTAAAAATTACAAGGGCTTTAAGTTCGAGTGGAAAATAGTGAAAATCACCGACGAGGAAGTGGACCGGGAGGTCGCCAGATTTCAGGAGGGCCATTCCGAGTTGGAGAGCGTTTCAGGCCGTTGCGCGGAAAAGGGGGATTACGTCATCATTGACTTTGAAGGCTTCACGGACGGCAAACCAATAGCCGGTGGCGTTGGAAAGGGCCTTCAGGTTTGCCTGGGCGCCGGTGGTTTTCTGCCGGAACTTGAAGCCGGAATCATTGGAATGAGCCTTGGCGACAGGAAAGAGATTGAAGCCGTTTTCCCGGAAGAATACCGCTCCAAGGATTTGGCCGGCAAAAAAGCCCTTTTCAAGGTCATCTTAAACGAGATCAAGGCCAAGAACATTCCCGAACTCACGGATTCCTTTGTCAAGGAGCACTTTAAGGAGGAAAATCTTGCCGCCTTTAAGGCGTCCATCAGAAAGGACCTGGAAAAGAGGGAAGAAGAGGCTGGAAAACTGGACTTGCGGGACAATATGTTCCTCAAGATTTTTGAAGCGAACCATTTTGATTTTCCGGAGTCCCTTATAGAATCACAAGCCCGAATGATGGCCTACAACAGTATGCGGCAGATCGGCTTTAGCGAGGAAATGATCAAGAAGGACGCTGAAAAATTTCAACATTTCAAGGAATCCCTTCTCTCCACGGCAAGGACAAGCGTGCTCAGCCAGCTTATAAGGGAAAGACTGAAGGAACTGGAAAGCATTGAGGTAAAGGAAGAAGATCTGGCCGAGGCATTGAACAGCGGCGCTGACAGGTTCGGGAAGCCCTTTCCAATGCCCAGGAGCCGCGGCAAGGAGGACGAAGCGTACTTGGATTACCATAGATCCCGGATCATCGATGACAAGATTTTTGAGTTCCTTGAGTCCAATAACAATGTTGAGAAGGTTTATATTGACAGGCCAAAAAATATTTCAGATAATGAAAATACATAGCGAGACTTGGCCGCGAACAAATTTATAAAGTGCCTAAAGTGAGCTAAAGTGCCTAAAGTTGTGGTGGATTTTTTTATATGAAAATAACTTCCTCAACTTTAGTTCACTTAAAACTTTAGGCACTTCAAACTTGAAATGAAAAAACCTGCGCGGACAACGCAAATTTCTGAACGTAATAATATTGAAGGTGAAAAAAACATGAGAAATCTGATACCAATGGTCGTGGAGCAAACCAGCAGGGGGGAACGCTCCTACGACATTTATTCCAGGCTTTTAAAGGACCGGATCGTGTTCCTGGGAAGCGCCATAGACGACTACGTGGCGAACCTGATGATCGCGCAGTTGCTTTTTCTGGAGGCGGAAGATCCGGACCAGGACATCTATCTCTACATCAATTCCCCGGGCGGCGTGGTGACGTCCGGAATGGCGATATACGACACAATGCAGTATATAAGGCCAAGGGTCCATACGATCTGCATCGGCCTGGCGGCCAGCATGGGCGCCCTCCTTCTCTGCGCCGGGACCAAGGGCAAGAGGTTCGCCCTTCCCAATTCCAGGATAATGATTCACCAGCCGACCGGCGGGTTCCAGGGCCAGAGCACGGACATAGCCATTCAGGCCAAGGAAATCCTGAAGATGCGCGAAAGACTGGACCAGATCATCGCGGAACATACTGGACAGGACTTGGAAAAGGTGCGGGCAGATACCGAACGCGACTTTTACATGGACGGGAAAATGGGCAAGGAATACGGGATCATCGACGAAGTCATTGCCTCCAGAAGAAAAAAAGAGCCGGAAAAAGAGACAAAAAAGGAGGGTGAATGAGCATAGCCAGGGGGGACGGGGGCGCCACCCTTAGGTGCTCCTTCTGCGGCAAGAGCCAGGAGGAAGTAAAGAAATTAATAGCCGGGCCGACCGTCTACATCTGCGACGAATGCATCAATCTCTGCAACGAGATCATGGTGGAGGAGTCGACGCAGGAGAAGGGCGATGAGTTCCAGCGTCTCTTCAAGCCCAGCGAAATCCACAAGATACTGAACAGCTATGTTATCGGGCAGACAAGGGCCAAAAAGGTCCTTTCCGTTGCCGTGCATAATCATTACAAGCGGATTTATTCAAATCTCGACCTGGATGACGTCGAGCTCCAGAAAAGCAATATCCTTCTAATAGGCCCCACCGGAACCGGCAAGACCCTTTTGGCCCAAACCCTTGCCCGCATCCTGGACGTTCCCTTCACAATCGCCGACGCCACGAACCTCACAGAGGCGGGATATGTGGGCGAGGACGTCGAGAACATCATATTAAAGCTTTTACAGGCCGCGGACTATGATGTGGAAAAGGCGGAAAGGGGCATCATCTATATCGACGAAATCGACAAGATAAGCCGCAAATCCGAGAACCCCTCCATAACGCGCGACGTATCTGGAGAGGGGGTCCAGCAGGCCCTGCTGAAAATAATCGAGGGCACCATAGCCTCCGTGCCTCCCCAAGGGGGCCGCAAGCACCCGCACCAGGAATACCTGCAAATAGACACGACCAATATATTATTCATTGTGGGCGGCGCGTTCGTGGGCCTGGACAAGATTATCGAGTCCAGGCTGGGACGCAAGGTCGTGGGTTTTGGCTCCAAGCTGAAAACCAAGGCGGAAAGGGACATGGGGGAGATACTCTCCCTGGTGCGGCCGGAGGATTTGTTGAAGTACGGTTTGATCCCTGAATTCATAGGAAGGCTTCCTATTATAGCCACCCTTGAAGAGCTTTCCGAGGACGCCTTGGTGGAAGTCCTCACTAAACCCAAGAATGCCTTGGCCAAGCAATACCAGAAAATCTTTGAATTCGAAAGCGTGAAGCTCAAGTTCACCGATGGCGCCATAAGGGCAGTTGCCAAAAAGGCGGTGCAAAGGGAGAGCGGGGCCAGGGGCCTGCGCTCCATTCTCGAGGAAGTCATGCTGGATATCATGTACGACCTTCCTTCGCAAACGAATATTTCCGAATGCATCATCACGGAAGAGAGCATTAATAATTCGGCTACCCCATTGCTCATGTACGAAAAGAAGGCCAGTTGAATCAACCATGAATGAACACGAATTTTCACTAATTTTTAAAAACCATGTAACTATTCAGCAGCCACATAAATTGTAATTAAAAATATGCCACAAAGACACCAGGACACAAAGCATCACAAAGACATTTTAAGTATTAAATCTTAGTGAATTCTTGTGCCTTTGTGTCTTAGTGGCAAAAAAAAAGCATAGCGGCTGAGTAGTTACTTCGTGGTTAAATTATTTTTATATTCTATAACTGCTCCGGCATTTTTATCTTTCATTCTTTTAAAACCAGGCCTGCCTTTTGGAAGATAAATCCTACACTGACTTGAAAATCCTCCCCTTGATCCCCCTTCGGGATATCGTTGTATTTCCGCACATGGTCATTCCTCTTTTTGTCGGACGGGAAAAATCCGTCAGGGCCGTGGAAGCCGCCTACAATCTGGACAAAAAAATAATGCTGGCCGTGCAAAAAGAAGCCCGGTCCAACGATCCCTTTCCCGATGAAATTTTTAAAATCGGGACCATTGCCGAAATAGTCCAGATAGTCAAGCTTTCCGACGGCACCATTAAAATCCTGGTGGAAGGTAAAAAACGCGCCAAGGTAACCGCCTTTTTGGATAATCCCGACTTTCTTGAGGCGGCCTGCGCCGAAATAGAAGACATCAGAGGCGGCTCCCCTGAAACCGTGGCCCTGATGCGGGCGGCCTTGTCCGCCTTTGAGAAATTCTTGAAGTTGAGCCAGCGCGTCCCGCCTGAGACCCTTCTCGCCCTTGCGGATATCAATGATCCCGGGCATTTCGCCGATCTAATCGCTTCACACTTGAGCGTTAAAATCGAGGACAAGCAGCTATTGCTCGAAACCCCTGACCCCCGGCAAAGGATTGAGAAGGTATTCGCGATGCTCAATTCAGAGCTGGAAATACTGGATCTGGAAAAAAAGGTCCGCGGCAGGGTCAAGGACCAGATGGAACAAAACCAGAAGGAATATTACCTGAACGAGCAATTAAGGGCCATTCAGAAGGAGCTTGGAAAGGGAGATGAAAAAACTGAAATCGAGGAACTGCGGGAAAAAATACAAAACGCCGGCATGCCTGTTGACGTCAACAAAAAGGCCCTCAAGGAGCTTCGCCGCCTGGAGATGATGCAGCCCATGTCATCGGAAGCAACCGTGGTAAGGAATTACATAGACTGGCTTGTGGATCTCCCGTGGAAACCAGGCGCCGCTGACAGATTGAACATAAAAAGGGCCGGGGAAATCCTGGATGAGGACCATTATGGCCTGGAAAAGATCAAGGAAAGGATACTGGAATATCTCGCGGTGAGAAAATTATCCAGGAAGATGAAGGGACCCATTCTTTGTTTCGCGGGACCTCCAGGCGTTGGCAAGACGTCCCTTGGGAAATCCATCGCCAGGGCCCTGGGAAGAAAATTCGCGCGGGTCTCTCTTGGGGGAATCAGGGATGAAGCTGAAATCCGGGGCCACCGGAGGACCTACATAGGGTCAATGCCCGGCAAAATAATTCAATCCATAAAAAAGGCGGGGACCAGGAACCCCGTGCTCATGCTTGATGAAATAGACAAGATGGGGAACGACTTCCGGGGGGACCCGGCCAGCGCCCTTCTGGAGGTCCTGGATCCTGAGCAGAACCATGCCTTCAATGACCACTACCTGGAAGTGGATTACGACCTCTCCGAGGTGGTGTTCATTACAACCGCGAATATTCTATATACTATCCCCAAGCCTCTGCTGGACAGAATGGAAGTGCTGCGACTCCCGGGCTATACGGATTTCGAGAAAGTTAAAATTTCGGAAAAATTTCTTATCCCAAGAAAAATAGAGGAACACGGGCTCTCAAAAAACAAAATCACCTTTGAGCGGTCCAGCATTGAAAAGATCATCCGGAGTTATACCCGCGAAGCGGGAGTCAGGAACCTGGAAAGGGAAATAGCCGCGATATGCAGAAAAACCGCCAAGTCGGTGGTGGAAAAAAAGAAAAGGATGGAAAGGACCGTCATAACCGGGAAGTCCGTCCAAAAATTGCTCGGCCCTTCGAAGTTTAATCCGGACCGCAGGGAAGAAAAAGATGAAACCGGCGCCGCCACTGGCTTGGCCTGGACGGAAGTAGGGGGCGAGTTGCTTGCCACCGAAGTGGTGGTCACTGACGGGAAGGGGGAACTCACCCTGACTGGAAAACTTGGGGACGTGATGAAGGAGTCCGCGAGGGCTGCCTTTACCTACGTCCGCTCCATAGCTCCGAGATTGGGATTGAGCAGGAATTTTTATAAAAACAAGGACATTCACATTCATGTGCCTGAGGGCGCCATTCCCAAGGACGGGCCCTCAGCCGGAATCACCTTGGCCACCGCGCTTATTTCCGCCCTGGCGAAAATTCCAGTGAAACACGATTTGGCCATGACCGGAGAAATAACCTTGCGCGGGAAAGTCCTGCCTGTCGGCGGGATAAAGGAAAAGGTCCTGGCCGCCCATCGCGGCAGGATTTCGGAGGTGATCATCCCCAAGGACAATGAAAATGATTTGAGGGAAATTCCGGCCAATGTGCGGAAGAGGATAAAGTTCCACGCTGTCAGTAAAATGGACGAGGTCCTGGATTTGGCGTTTCCAGGAAAAATCAAGGACTCGCCTCCCAAGGAGGACTTGAAGAACCCAGGGAAGTTGCCTGAATATGATAGGAACCAGAACTTTCCCCTATCCATTAATTAACCTTTTTTAAAAGAGGCGGGAATGAAAATGAAACTGTTTTCCATTAGGTCCGTTCTGATTTTCCCTCTGTTTTTTTTATTGGCGGGCTGTGAATTTTCCTTGAAGCCGCCGACGCAATTCAAGGAATTTTTCAAGACCGAAGCGGATTCCAAATATTACAACCGGAAGTGCGGCAACCTCCTGGAGCAGCTCAACCAGAAGCTGGGTGAATACGGGATCAGGAGAATAGCGGTCATGGATTTCGTGGATTATGAAGGAAAGGTTTCCGAACTGGGAAGGTTCCTGAGCTCAAATCTGATGGTGCAGATACCCAAGGAGAGCGAACTAATTGTCGTTCAGAGAGGCCAGGTTGAGAAGGCCTTGCAGGAACTGGGGATTCCACCCAGGGAAGGCTACGACCTGGACGCTATAAACAAATTGGGCAAGAAACTGGCGGTTGACGGGATCGTTGTTGGAAAACTGGTGGACCTCGGAACCAACATTGACGTGAATTTGAAAATGGTGGATGTGAATACCGGTGACGTCATAGCAACCGCCTCTGAATCCCTGGCGCGCACCAAGTACGCAGTGGAGATGAGTGAAAGGCATGTAACGGCGCCAACCGCGTCCAAATAACTATTCACAGCGCGGGCAAAGGGCTAAAGGCAAAAGGCTAGAGGCTAAAGGCAAAGGAATATTAACCAGAACGTACATAAAAATTCCCCTCCTTGGAGGGGTGGCGCGGAGCGCCGGGGTGGGTTATATCAATACTATTTTGAGACTGGCCCCTGGTAATTTGCAACTGCATTAAAGGAGAAAATTTTGGTTAGAGTCGTAGTGGCGGGCGCGGGCGGAAAAATGGGAAGAAATATCGCCGTTGCCGCGCATAATACACAAGGCGTTGAGTTGGCTGGAGGGACGGAGATGGAAGGTTCCGGCCTCATTGGCCGTGATATAGGCGAGCTGGCCGGAATCGGTCCCATAGGCAAGACGGTCCTGGCTGACTTCCGCGCGGCCATGCAAAAGGGAAACGCGGACATGGCCATAGACTTCACAGCCCCTGAGGCCACCATCAGACACCTTGCTGCGGCCGTGGAGCTTAAAAAAGGCATGGTCATAGGGACCACCGGCATGGAGAAAAGCCATCAAGAAGAGATAAAACGGGCCTCGGAAAAAATCCCGATAGTGTTTGCCCCGAATATGAGCGTGGGGATCAACCTCATGCTCCGCTTGGTATGCGAGGCGGCAAACGCCCTGGGGGAAGAATACGATATCGAAATAATCGAGGCCCACCATCGTCTCAAAAAAGACGCCCCCAGCGGCACAGCAATGAAACTGGCCGAGGAACTGGCGCGGGCCACGAACAAGAATCTGGACGAAGCAGGGGTGTTCGCCCGCAAGGGGATGATCGGGGCCAGAAAGCGCGGAGAGATCGGCATACAAACCATAAGGGCCGGGGACATCATAGGAGACCATACCGTCTTATTCGGCGGGCTGGGGGAGCGTATAGAGATAACACACCGGGCAAGCAGCAGGGAAACCTTTGCCCTGGGGGCGGTAAGGGCCGCCTTGTGGCTGGAGGGCCGCGCGCCAGGATTATATTCCATGATGAATGTCCTGGGTTTTTCTTCCTGATAATGGAGAATTATTTTGAAACTTGTCGGCCTTGGAAAAACAGATACAGGGATGAAGCGCAAGATCAACCAGGACGCCATAGCCTGCCGCGAGGACTTGGGGTTGTTCGTGGTGGCGGACGGCATGGGGGGGCACAAGGCCGGGGAGATCGCAAGCGGAATAGTCATCGATTCCATGACCCGGTTTATCAAGGCCACAAAGGAAGACCAGAATATAACCTGGCCTTTTCCCTATGACGACAAATATTCATACGAGGGGAACAGGCTTGGGGTTTCCATCAAGATAGCGAACCAGCTCATCTTCCATGAATCCAAGGCCGAGGAGTCATTCAAGGGAATGGGATCCACCGTGGCCGCCATATTGTTTTCCGAGGCCACCTCGCACTTCGCCCATGTGGGCGACAGCCGGATCTACCGCATCAGGGACGGCGCGATAACCCAAATGACCGAAGACCACAGCCTGTTGAACGCGGAGATGAAACGGAGGAAAATGACCCCGGAGGAAATCCACTCCTTCCCTTACAAAAACGTCATTACACGCGCCTTGGGCAGCCAGGAAAAAGTCGACGTGGAAATCCGCGAGGAAATCGTCCGGCCCAGGGACCTGTACCTTATATGCTCGGACGGCCTGTCCGGCCTGGTGGACGCCGAGGAGATGAAGGACATTTTTATTCAAAGCCCGGAAGACCTGGAGTCGGTTGGAACGCGGCTTGTTGACCTTGCCAACGAAAGGGGCGGAATAGACAATATCTCCGTGGTCCTGGTCACCACCCAGGCGCCTGGCAAATGGAAGACGTCATAGCGCGGCGTGGCCGAAAGCAAAATAAATTCTGGCTCTAAACGTAAATTTCCGGGCGAATAATAAGGGGATTTGAAATTTGGGATTTAAAATCCGAAATCTAAAACCTGAAATCCCAAATAGGGAATCATCCTGTCTTCTAAACTCTTAGGGGCTCGGTAAATACAAATATACCTGGATAGCGCCCGGATTTGGGTCGGATTTGGCTTGCGGCGATTGAGCAAAACCGCAGGCATAGCAGCGCTATGTATAGGATTTTGCGATTGAGGCGCAACCAAAGACGGCCCGAATCCGGGATGCTTAATGGTATATTGGTATTTACCGAGTCCCTTAACACCCAAAAAGCTTGACATATTACAACCTCAGTTAATATATTAAATAGCATAGGAATTTCCATTTTTTTCGCTTATAAATCAACGAGATGCTAAATGCAGAAGAAGAAAAAACTGAACGTCCAACATCGAACATCGAACGTCCAACATCGAAGTAAGAAAAATTCGTTTTACGTTTTAAATCCTTTCTTC
>JACRGO010000123.1 GCA_016212295.1 Nitrospinota bacterium
GAAATATTATATAACCCCGATAGTCGCCGTTAAATGTATCTTTATATCCCCCTTAATCCCCCTTTGTTAAGGGGGAATGGGTTGTGCCGTCCATCGCGGTATGTTCCCATACATCGCCTGATTCCCCCTTGGAAAAGGGGGGCAGGGGGATGTAAAAAGACCGCAGGCTCCATTTAACTATAAAAATTCAGTTTTAAGGAGAACAAAAATAAAAACACACTGAATAGTTACAATATTTTTTTATATTATTACGTTATTTCACTCCTTCCCCTTACCCCGGACCTTTTCCAGGAACGAATCCCTGCCTGATCCCTCATAACCCCAATCCCATGAAAATCTTCTCGAAATCGCTATACGACTTAAGACAGATCAAGGCCCGTTCCAATGTAGGGGAAGTGGACGGAATAGAGCTGCTCATCGGATTTCGGATGAAGGAAGACAAGGACCTGCTCCATTACGCAAAGGACCACTTCCGGGCCGTCACCCTTGAGACGTGGGACTTTTTTTACGACGGCGCGGGACTTGACCTGATGTCGGACCGCGAGGACGTGCGGGAAACCAGCCGGAGGTTCATTGATTCCCTGATGGACATGACTATTAAATACGGCCTGTTCCCGTTTTCCATGCATCTCGTCAGCGGATCGGTCCCGTTCCGGACCGGTGACGATTTGAACATCTCCCTGAAAAAAGAGGAGGACAATCTCGGATCGCTCAAGGAATACCTGGAAACCGCTTATGGCGGCAAAATTGACAGGTTCTGCCTTGAAAACTGTTTGTTGTTGGATTTCATGGGGGGAGAGCACGTTACCTTGTGCAACGTCGGCAAGGTATTGGAGGACACAGTCCACATCAATGGAAAGGCGTGTTTTGATCTCTCCCATTACGCGGTCAATTTCATGATCTGCCATGACGCGGAAGAAGGAATCATCCGGGTAGGGGAGAGGACGTATCCAAATCTCATACCGGCCAAGTTGATGGAGGAGACAAGTAAATACAGGAAGGACCAGTTGAACGATTATTTGGAGGACCTTATCGCAAGGGCGCCAGCGGGCGGCATTCAGCGGTTCCACTTTTTGAATATGTTCGGGACCGACCCCGGTAACTGCGAAGGCACAATCGAAGGGAAGATCGACTTAAAGAGAATGCTCCTGGCGATTAAAAAAGGCCACCCGGAGGCGGCCATAGTCCCGGAGGTAACGGAAGAGGATTACCTGAACCCGGTAAAGCAGAGGAAAATATTGGATTTGGTTCGCGATATGTCTGCTCCAAATCTTTGATTTTCTCCTCCAAATCCGTTATCGTTAAAAATCCAAAGGCTTGAGAGAGAACAGTATGAAAAAAATCCTTATGGTCTTCGTGATACTTGGAATTGCCCAAGTCCTAACCGGCACGCTTGCATTGGCCGCGGACCCTCCCAAGGAATACAAGAAATGCAAAATGTGCCACAAAACGGACGATGACCAATGGACCGCCACTGTTGGGCCGGGACTAAAGGGGATAGGGAAAAGGGCGTCAAGGGAGTACCTTGAAGAGTCGCTTAAGGACCCTCGGAGGCTTTTTGACGCCGGGGGACCGGAAATAGAAGCCATGAAGAAATGGCCGAAATTCAAGCCCGCGCTCCTCATGCCTGGGGTTATAAAGAATTTGACCGATGAGGAGCGCAAGACGCTTGTGGAATATCTTTTGACGTTGTAGTTTTTTTTAGCCACGAATGAACACGAATTTTAAAAAATTATTTCCCTTGAAAATGAAAATCTCCATGCTATCGAGGCGGACAATGGATTTCCTTGCGATATCCTTCCTCTTCCTATTCATAGCCTTCCCTCCATTGGCGGAACCGGGATTTCTCACCTCCCCGGACGAAAGCCAGGTCTCGGCCGTGGCCGCCCAAAAGGCCATTGGCAGGCAACTGGAAAACTTCGCGCTCATAGACCAGGATGGCAAAAAATTTGAAATCAAGGAATTTTTTGATAAGCCGTTCCTTATAACCTTCATCTACACCACATGTCCGGTGATCTGCCCTAATTTGCTTTTGGCCATGGAGGGCGTGGTCCAGAAGGCAGGGGAACGGTTCGGGCGGGACTTTCGCGTTATAACCGTGGCCTTCGACGTGGAGAACGACACGCCTGAAATTTTAAAGACCTATGGCGAGAGCCTGACCGGGGATTTTGCAAACTGGAAATTTTTGACCACGAAGAGCATCCAGGCTATGCGGGATTTCACCAGGATGTTCGGGTTCAGATATAAAAAGGCAAAGGAGGGATGGGACCACCTGATGCTTACCGTGGCCGTTGGCAAGGAAGGGATAATCATGGCGAATTTCCTTACCGACCGGTACGACGCGGATGAGGCGCTGAAGGCCGTTTATCTCACGGGACCTCGAAGGCCTGCCTTTTACGCGGGACTGAAGACCTTCATTGCTTCCTCCATCATCGCCGCTGTGATCTTCGCGGCGCTTATTTACTTCTATGTCCTCAGGCCGCTTAAAAGGAAAAAGGAAATAGCGGATAAAACTTTTTTAAATCCGTGAAAATCAGCTTAATCCGTGTCATCCGTCAACTCGTTGAAAAATAAATTCGAAATCCGAATAACGAAATCCGAAACAATATCAAAACCCAAAGGTTCAAATTTCAAAACCCAGGCCCCGTGGTTTTGGATATTGGAATTTGGATATTGGAATTTGGATATTGGAATTTGGTTATTCGGATTTGTTTCGTATTTCGATATTCGGTATTCGGATTTTGGTTGCGGCGAAGCCGCGTTGTGTTCTATTAAAAAAATCAACTTTCAGCTACCTATTTGATTTTCAAAGATTAAAAATGGAAATTCCTATGCTATCAAGCTGACGGGCATCATTCTACTTCCCGTCCTTCATGAAGGCGGCCACTGTTTCGCGGGTGATGGCGCTAAGCTTCTGTGACCGGGCGTGTTTTTCCAAGCGGAGTTTGACGTGGTCCCTTTGAAATCCTTCCGGCGTCTTCTCCAACTCCTCCAAGGCTTCCTGGGTCCAGCGTGGACCAATCTCCACGGAATCCTCCTGGACCGTAATGCCCATGGCCTGCCTTGCCTTTGCCGGAAGAATACTCCCTATGGCCTGGTCGATCACGTCCGAGCTGATCACCGAATGCCCCTTTTCCCTTGCGAACCTCAAAATGCCCATCCTCGCCATCCCCTTGGCGAAGGGCGGGATTTTTTCCATTCTCTGCTCCGCTTCCTTGGTCCAGGCGATGTTGACCTCGCCGGTCTCCTCAACGGACGGAACGAATTCCCGTGAAGAGATAAGGACGTGGCTCCCGGCCGACCTTAGAACGTTCTCTGTATTGCTTCCGATGTCCATGTCAGGATCGCTGTGAGCGCCGATCCTCCCCATGACCAGGAGCCAGGGTTTTTCCTCCCCCACGAACTGAAGGATTTTCTCAAATGCCTTGCCGGAGAGGAGTTTGGTTTCGATTTCCACTCCTTCCTTTTTGGCGATGATTCTGGAGACGTCCAGGTGGCCCTGGTAGATCTTGGCCAGTCCGCCGTCGATGATCTCCTCGTGCAATTTTTCCTGTTCCTTGAACTTGAAAATCTTGGAGGATTCCTCGGAGAGGACCTTGGCTATATTGTTGAAGGCCACGTAATGAAAGAATGGGTCAAAGACGGATATGGCGGTGAGTTTTTTTGAAAAAAGCCGGGCGAGCCTGATCCCTGTTAAGAGCCCGCCGAAGGACTGCGGGCTTCCATCCACCGCCACTGCTATGCCTCCGCCGTTCATGGGCGCGGTGTTTTTCACCACGAAGAGGTCTTTCCTGGCCCGCCGGGCCACCCTCTCGCAAACGCTTCCTATGGCGCTTCCGGGGATGGCCCCGACGCCGAGAGCGCCCATGACCAGCAGGTCGGCCCCCCTTTCCTCAGCGTCCTTGACGATCTCCTTGAAATTTTTCCCCTCGCGCGAGCTTTTTTCATAAGGGACCTTTGCCTCAAGGCATTTCTTTTCAAAGGCGTCGAGGTAGGAGTCGGTTATGATTTGCAGTCCCCTGGTTATGAGGTCGTCATGCACTTCGCGCTGTTTCCCCAGCTCTTTTTCCTCCAGGTATTTTTCCGGGAGGCCGCTTTCCATTTGCCGGAAGCGCATATCATGTAGCCGGGCCGCGTATACATGGTTTCCCACGAGTTTCGCGCCGAATCCGGCTGCGATCCTGGCGGCCACGTCAATGCCCATGTTGGAATATTCCGAGTTGTCCAAGGGGACCAAAATGGTTTTATACAAATTACTCTCCTGTGAAAAGCAAATAGTCATTGGTCAATAGTCATTAGGTCATTGGTCATTAAGTCATTGGTCATTGGTTTATTGAAGAGTTTTCCCGTTTATCAATGACTAATGACTTAATGACCTAATGACTAATTAATGCCTTGATGGTTTCTATTTTAGGGCTTGATGTCGTTTTGAGTCAAATTCCCGCTGATCCTGCCCCCACGGTAAATTTGTTCTACCATATCTCACGCGCCATTAAGGGTGCAGGAGTTTTTTGTCATGCGCAGGTAATCGAAGACCAACCTGGCGCTACGGTGTAGTAGCCTCATTTTTTGCGCGACATTGGAGACGCCTTTGGATTTAATCAGTCCCACGGCGAAACGCCGAAGGCGCGTGACATTTTCCGGGCCGCTGCCGGTTCGTATCCGGCTGCGATCCTCATCATAATTCCAGTCAATGATGTAATGGCGGCTGTTTTCGATGCTCCA
>JACRGO010000012.1 GCA_016212295.1 Nitrospinota bacterium
AAAACTTGGAGAAAACTCATTGAACTCCGAGTGCGGTGGCTTTATCGTTATTTTTTGCTTTTTTTCAGTAGCTTTATATTAAAAAATGGTGTTGTAAACGTTGGTATTCCACTAAACGTATGGACCCTCTTCTGACGCAGGACCGGAAAAATCGCATTAGGAGCTAACTGGATAGGCATTTAATATTTATTTTATGCCGGATTATGCGCGGTTAATCAACCCAAAAACTGCAAATTATTCATCAAAAAATGCATCAAAACATTTCTATTGAATTTTCTTTACAAAAGCAGTATATTATAGCAAGAGGAGAAATGTAATGGATATTGGATCCACGGAATCGGCAAACGTTCAAGACAATGTCAATCAGGTTGTTGGCTTGAAAAAGCAAGGGATGAAGGAGCATATAAGCGCTTCGTTGCAGAAAAAAGGCGCGGCAATAGAACTTAACGTCAATAAAAATCTTATGGAAAATAAAGCCGCAGCGAACAAAGGTTCCAAGTTAAACGTATTCGCCTGATCCCTCCCAAATTTTTTCTTACAACCCTCCACTTTTAAATACTTAAAGATTTTCCTGAAATTTTTCCTGAAAAAAGCCGTTAAATGATTGGTTACGCCTTTTTCTTATAATTGAAAATGAAAAACATAGGTCTCATGATATTGGCTTTCCTCGCCTTTTTTTCTTTCGGGACTGTTCATGCCGGTGAGAAAATTACAGCTGCGGCATCAAAGCATCGCGGACCTTTGAACATCTCAAACTCCTTTCCAGCCACCCTCTTCTTTCTAAATTACAGGCCCCTTAGGGCTGAGAATTTTGACAAGGGTGAATATCAGATTTTTTTTGACGTGGATGAAGCCAATACCATTGTAATTGACCAAAGCCGCGACAGGACCGGCGAAACCGTGCTCGACTCCGAACTGTCCCAATACCGCTTCGATCTTTCCGCCGGATTGGCCGGCAGGCTGGAGGTCGGGGTGTCTACGGCCATACTTCACTACCACGGCCCTTTCCTGGATGGTTTTATCGAGTCCGTGGAGGGGGCGGCAGGCAAGCCTTCGCGGGTGAGAAAGCTGGTGGGAAAAAACGACATCAGGCTTTATCTGGTTCGCGATAACCAGGTAATGCTTGACAGGAGCGGGAACATGGCCGGGTTTGGGGACACGGTGCTAAGGGCAAAGTACGCATTGATGGAAGAAAAAAACAAAGGCCCCTTTGATCTTTCCGGGCGCTTGGAGGTGAAAGCCCCGACTGGAAACAAATCAAAGGGCATGGGGAGCGGGTCCTTCGATTTCGGGGTCTCGGCCCTGGGGCATAAAAGCTTCGGGAATTTTCACTTGCAAGGGGACGCGGCTTATCTCTTCATTGGAGACCTGAAACTAGGAGGGGGGTATGAGCCGGACAATGTTTTCACCGGCGTCTTGTCGACTGAGTATTCCTGGACCAGAATTTCCGGCATACTCCAGTTTGTTTATACTCAAACCGCCTTGAAAAATATAGGCATTCCTACCCTGGAGGAAGCGGGGGAGGCCGTGTCGCTGGGCTTTAAGTACGACGTGGCCAATAACGCCCTTTTCCAGTTTTCCATGACGGAAAATATCTCGGATGTCACTTTTTCCGATTTTTCCCTGAACGCGGGCATCGAATACCGCTTTGGCAAAAAGAGCGTTTCCAATAAGAAAAGCGAGAGAAAAAATAGGGGAAGGAAGATGATGTGATTTCCGCGGAGATACTCTTAAGGGACTTAGAAATTAAAAATATACCGCCGAGACACAGAGACGCTGAGAAAAACATCTATTGAAATTAAAGATTTTTTTCTCTGCGCCACTGCGCCTCCGCGGTTAATAAATGGTATTTTAGTATTTGCCCAGTCCCTAAAAAAGACGGGCCGTATTGAATCGCTGGATACGGTGGTTGCCGTAATCACAAACGAATAAAAAGCTTTCAAGGCAGACCATGCCGGTTGGTCCATCGAACTCTCCTTTGGCCCTTCCATAGCCGCCAAAACTTGAAATGAGGCGATAGGAAGAGTCAAACGCGTAGACGCAATGCCTGGTAAAATCCGAGGCCAGCAAAATCCCCTCCGGACCTTGAGCCAGTTTATAAACGTTTTCGATTTCCAGCCCTTCAGTGCGGCAATAGGTTTTGTGGTTTCCCTCCCTGTCCAAAACCTGGATCCGGCGGTTGGCCGATTCGGAAACCACTATATCCCCGTTTCCCATTTGCGTCACTCCCCATAAACCACTGAATTCCCCTGGGCCAGTTCCCTCCTTGCCTATGGTTTTCAGGAGGCCGCCGTCTCTTGAGTAAAGGAAAATCCGGTTTTTTTCTAAATCGGCGATCCACAGCCTTCCCATATCGTCAATAAGAATTCCGGCGGGTTTTTCCAAAACGCCATGGGTCCCGCCTATAGTCAGAACATGCTCCCCTTGGGCCGAGATTTTTTGGACCCTTTTGTTTGAAGGTCCCACGATAATAGATGCCTCGGCTACGTAAGCGTTTCCTTCCATGTCCAGGGCTAATGCGATGGGTTTGATGAAACTCATAGGCATCGTCCCATAACCCCCAAGTTCGCCAAGAGGTATTCCTTCCAGGGAGAAGCTTTTAATCTTGTGGTTTAGGAAACCACACACGACCAGTTCCTTCTTTCCGTTTGCCTTAATGTCGCTTGGGAGAAATAGCTGGCCATATAAAGCACCGGGTTCTCCAATGGTCAAGTCCGGTTCCATCTTAATTGATTTGCCAGCGTGTGGTCGGGCTTGCCGGTCAACCGGAATAGACTTGCCCGCGAGTTCGTTCAGCCGCTCATGAAGGCTTATAATTTCCGCCAGGCGGTTTTGGAGATAGCCGACCAGGGCCTGCGTCTCTTCATTTAATCTTTTCTTCTTCTGGCATTCTTTTTTCTTTTCCATGTCAAATTGGACTGGGCCGCAGTCAGTGAGTTCTTTTTCCAAATCAAAGAATTCTTTCTGCTTTTCTCGTTGGAGCCGCCGGAATTCTTCCTGGAGATTTTTGTAAAATTCTAAACTTTTCCTGAAAGAGGAAAGTATCTCTTCCAATTTTTCGGGGCCATATTTTTTTATAAGAAGAATGGCCGGAAAAAGATGCCGGTAGTCCCATTTCAGATTAATAAACAGTTTCTCTGCCGTGCTGTAATTGAGTTTTTCCTGGAAATAGAAAAGGTGCATACGGTCGGTTTGGGAAATAAAGACCCTTTCCTCGGCTGCCGCCCCGGAATTTAAAATCCCCTCTATTTCAACTTTATGTTGAATCAGGGTCAGCTCATTTTCCATAAAGGACTTCAAGGGAGACGCGATATTTTCTCCTCCAGTAGCGAATTCCCTGAGAATGCCGGCGGCCGATTGGATGGCTTCCTCCGAGTCCAACCCTGGCCCGTATTCATAGTAATAAGGGCCCGCCATGCAGCCGCCTCCTTCCGCGTCTCCAAGAAAAAAAGGAAACAGCAATGGGAAAAGCGCGGGCCGTGCCTCGTCAACATTGTTTCGCGAAGGCCCGGAAAATGAGGCGGGAATCAGGCAGAAAGATCCAATGCCGGCAAAATGAAATGCCGTGGTCAGAATATTTATTCCGTTGGAGATTAAATTGTAAATGTGCGAGTCAGGGCCGGACTTGTTAAGGACCGTTTCCAGCCCAGCGCCGGTTTCTCCGGTAAAAATTTCCTGAAAGAGGCGTTCCCATTCGGAATTTTCCACGGAGTTCTTCTTCAGGAAAACGGCCCAATCCTTCAACATTGAAAGGGCAAGGCATAAGATAAGTGGCATTTGGGAAACTAGCCCAAGCCTGTTCCCTCCATCCAGTAAATGTATGGCCTTTTTGAATTCAGCCCGCCCTTCCCTTTGGTCCTTGCTGAAAATCTTATAGGCCCTCTCCAAATCATGAAAAACCGTTTCCCGCTGCGAAACCAGGTCCGCTAAAAACAGGGAAAGCCTCCTGGTCCGGACCAGCCAATGGGCATAAAATTTTTTTAACTCTGGCATGGAATCCGGGCCGCTTTTGTAAAGAGTTTTGGAGCAAAGCGAGTAGATATGTTCATAGGCGCGTTTGAGCCTGGCCATATTCGCCTTCTGTGATCTTTCCAATTCGATGTTTTTTCTTTCCAGATTAAAGAGGGTCTCGTCGAATTGTAAATCCGACTCAACCCCGCTTAGGACCATGGCCGTCCTTTTTTCTCCAGAGGAGATAAAGACGCCGGCCAACTCCTCCCATTCGTTTTTAATCCCTATTATTTTTTTCTCAATGGAATCCGCAACCTCCCCAAGGCGTTCCGCGAAATGAAGTTGTTCCCGCGGGAAACTTTCGCTTTTAAAATCATGCAAATAGCGGCTTGATTTTTCTCCAGCCAAAACCGGCCATGTTCTGTCGGCGTCCTCTTTTTCAGGCCGCCATTCCTGCAAGTCCTGGGGGATGCCTGGTTGATACTCAAATACCAGTATGGCTGGAGAAAATCCAAGCCCCACGTAGAGTTTTCCCTCGCCGCAGGCCAGGGACACCGGGACAGACATGGCGTCGGATTCACTCCCAGGCATTTTAATCGCGTAGAGGAACTCTCCAGCAGGAGTGAAACGCTGCACCCTCCTGTTGTTCATATCGGCAATGAAAATATTGCCTTGGGCGTCAATGGCTATGGCCTGGGGATACATGAATTCCCCGTTGGAGCGGCCTTTTTTGCCCCACTCAAGGATTTTAGAACCGTGGGAGTCGAACTTTTGTATTCGATGATTGTTGCAGTCAGCGATATACAAGCGACCCTCGTGGTCCATTTCTATTGCGGTGGGAAATTCAAAGGCTGGAGGTGAGAATTTTTCAGGTGAAGTGGAAAACAGGTAGGCCATGTCTTCTTCCAGTGGCGTCCCACGCCTGCCAAAGGACCCGATTATTTTAAACTCCTGGTCAAACACCTGGACCCTGTTGTTGCACCGGTCCAGGACATAAATCCAATTGTTTCCGCCGACTGTAATGCCGTGAGGTTCATTGAACCGGCCCGTTTCGTCGCCGTATCCACCGAATTCCCCAAGGAAAACTCCGTCCCGGTTGAATTTCTGGATCCGGTGGTTCCATGCGTCCGCCACATAAATAAACCCGTTGGGGTCGCAGAACGCCTTTTTAGGATAATTGAATTGTCCGGGCAGGCTCCCCTTCTCCCCGAAAGAGGACAAGAACTCCCCTTCACTGGAAAAGAATTGAATTCCATGCTTGATTTCATTGGCGACCACGAGCCTTCCATCCGGGTGTATTCGAATGTCCCCTGCCGGTCCGTTTTCAATTTCCCCCTTTTTTTCACGGAAGGCCGCTCCCCCGGATACCCGGTAAAAGATGGAAAGCAAATCCAGCTCTTCCGTTAATTTTTTCTTGAGGGGTTCCTCTATCGCCAATCCAGGCGCGTCGTTTCTCCCCTTTTCCACCTCGGCAAGGATTTCCTTGTTCCAGGCGTTTTCCTCGAGAATTTTTTTCCACTCACGGACCGCTTCCTTGTGTTTTCCGGTCCTGAATAATTCAAAAGCCTTGGATTTTGCCATAGTTTTGGTTGCTGGATTGCCACTAAGACACTAAACCACAAAGATTCACTAAGATTTACAAAACATTCTTTTATTGTGAGACTTTGTGCCTTGGTGGCTTTGTGGCATATCCTGAAT
Organism: Nitrospinota bacterium; assembly: GCA_016212295.1. GTDB lineage: Bacteria > Nitrospinota > Nitrospinia > JACRGO01 > JACRGO01 > JACRGO01. The sequence goes on from JACRGO010000012.1 coordinate 5,650, forward strand.
TAAAATTTATGTGGTTGCTGAGTAGTTACGTTGATTATTGCTTTGTAACCGTGAACGATTCCGTTACTTTTCCGCTTCGGAGAGCTTTTCTTCCAGGTAGTGGATGACCTTGTGCTTGGTCTCTTCGTCGAGGGCGCTATCGGAAAGATCGAATTTCCCCCCATAAGAATACTTGAAGGAAGATCCCTCCCCTTTTTTCCGCCAAATGATTTCCATATTGAAGGAAAAATCTTCCACCTGGAAGGGATTCTTTACGAGGTATTTCAGGCTGATGGTCCCAGGTATTTTCTTCCCGGTCTCAAGATTTCCGTTGTAGAAAAATTTAATTCCGTTTTCAGATATGTCGAACAGCCTTCCCATGCTGGGTTTTGAGGCCGGAAGGCGGACCATGACCCAGTTGGCTGGGTACCTTTTAGTATGGCGGATTTCAGTCATAAGGGTCCATGAAAAATTTTGATTTTAAAGGCTCTATGATAAACCTTCGTTTCCCGGATTTCAAGTAAGGATATGAAGGCCTAATTGATTTGAAAGAGTGTCTCACACGATCACCATAGCCGATATCAAACTATCGGGATCACGCATCAATTTGGCTGCGCTTAGGGCAAAATCGGCAGCTCTTTTGAAAGATTACAAAGGATACAATATAGAGTTTATGGGTCTTAGAAGCTGTCTTGAAAAACATTACGGTCCGCCTGCTTGCAAACACAGCCACGAAAATACTTAACACACCCCGGCCTTCGGCCACCCCTCTCAAGAGGGGAATTTATAGATGCGGCGTCCTCGCAACAGTGGATTAAGG